>NZ_AP025732.1:6134083-6468400 GCF_023734775.1 Nostoc cf. commune SO-36
TTCTGAGGTCAAAGGATTGAATAGCTTGTTGTTGCGCTAATTGCCGTGAAGCTTTTTCTTGCTCACTTGTTGACAGATGTTGCAACTCAATTACTGATACTGTCCAATTCGTTTGTGTTTGAATGACTTGAGAAGCTTTTCCATCAACTGTAACGAAGTTAGTGCGTAATGCTTCGTGGCGCTGAATTATTTCTTGCAAGCTTTCCTCTAAGGCAACAACGTTAAGAGTTCCTGCTAAACGCAAAGCTATGGGGATGTTATATAAAGCACTATTGGGTTGTAACTGGTTTAAAAACCATAAACGCTGTTGAGCATAAGACAGTGATAATTCTGCATTCTCTGCTCTTGGTAAGATGGGCGGTACTATTATTTCTAAGTTTTGTTGCTGCAACTCCCCAATCAGATGAGCTAATTGGGCGACTGTTGCTGCTGCAAACAAGCCCCGCAAAGGTAGTTCTACTTTGAAAATGTTGCGGATACGTGAAACCAGTTGTGTTGCTAGTAGTGAGTGTCCCCCAATTTCAAAGAAGTTATCATGAATGCCTACTTGCTCTACTTTCAAAACTTGCGCCCAAATTTGTGCCAGCATTTCTTCATTTGGAGTGCGTGGAGCTACATATTTGTCTTTGAGTTCGCTGTATAAATCTGGTATTGGTAGGGCGCGGCGGTCTACTTTGCGGTTTGGTGTTAGCGGTAGGGACTCCAACACCACGAAAGTATTTGGAACCATGTAAAGGGGCAGATGATTAGAGAGGAACTGACGCAGTTCGCTAATGGTGGGAATCTGCTCATGATATGGTACTACGTAAGCGACTAGGCGCTTCTCCCCGATGGCGTTCCGCCCACCGTTGGCGATCGCATCTTCGCGGATAATCACACAAGATGTCTGCACATGGGAATGTTGGTTGAGTACCGCTTCAATTTCTCCCAACTCAATGCGGAATCCCCGAATTTTTACCTGATTGTCGATGCGTCCAAAGCATTCAATATTACCATCGGGTAAATAACGCGCTAAATCCCCAGTTTTATATAATCTCCTGCCTCCTGCCGACGCTGGCGGACTCGCTCTAAGCGAAGCATCCCGAAGGGTATACGCTGCGCTATCCTCAAACGGATTGGGAATAAATTTTTCGTCTGTCAATTCTTTGAGGTTGAGATAACCTCTTGCTTAACGAAACACCACCGATATGCAGTTCGCCTTTGACTCCGATTGCGTACTGGTTGGAGATGGCGATTCGAGGATGTAAGCTTGGGTATTGGCAATGGGACGACCAATCAATACAGAATTGGTTTTTTCTGATTTGGGATGCAGCAGATCGTGGACGATCGCTGTCACCGATGCTTCAGTGGGGCCGTAGACATTTAGACAATTGACGCGATCGCCTACTAATTGCTGCCAGATTGTCACTGTTTCCGGTAGAACTGCATCCCCACCCACAGCTACTAAGCGCAGACTTTCTGGCACTGTTGCATCAGATTTTGACACCGCAACCGCCCATTCATGCCAATATGCTGGGGTGATATTTAAGACACTCAGTTTTTGTTGGGCAATAAATTGGGCAAGACTGGCAAAGTCAGGGAACATTTGCGCGGGTCTTAAGACCACAGTTGCACCTTTGTACCATGTGGGGAAGATTTCTTCAGCAGCCACATCAAAGCTGAAGGATGCAAACTGCAAAACGCGATCGCAGTTAGTTAAACCAAATACTTCACTAATTGCACTGCTATGGTTAACTAAAGCCGCGTGAGCAAGCATCACGCCTTTGGGTTTGCCCGTAGACCCAGAAGTATACAATATACAAGCCAAGTTTTCTGGCTCTACTTCACTCACCGGATTTTCTTGACTTTGATTCGTCAGTACCCCAGATTCTGCATCTAAGACAATGACTTTTACGCCTTGCACTGGCAAAGAATTGAGCAATTTCTGTTCTGAAATCAGCACAGATAATTGTGAATCTTGGGATATGTCAGCTAATCGCTGCTGGGGATAATCAGGGTCTAAGGGGACATAACCGCCACCGGCTTTGAGGACGGCCAACAATCCAACGATAACGGATAGCGATCGCTCTAAATAAATCCCCACTAAAACCTCTGGCCCCACACCTAGAGATTGTAGGTAGTGCGCCAATTGGTTAGCTTGGGTATTCAACTGTTGATAAGTTAACTGTTGATTTCAAATATGACTGCGACTCGCATCGGGTTGTACTCAAACACTGCTCCTCAAACAACTGATGAATACATAAATCTTGGGGATAATCTGCTTGAGTATCATTCCATTGGACAAATAACTGCTGTTGCTCAACTGCTGTCAACATTGGCAATTGAGAAATTTGCTGTTGTGGTTTTTCTACAATTGCTTTCTAGGAGTGTGACAAAATGACCTGCCATGCGTGCGATCGTGCTGGCATCAAACAAGTCTGTGTTGTACTCCCACACACCCATCATTCCAGTCGGAGCGATTCGCCCTTGCTAAAGTCAAATCAAACTTTGCCGTTGCGCTTTCTATTGGCAAAGAAGTGATATTTAACCCAGCTAGTTCTACTTCCGATAAAGGATCATTTTGGAGGAGAAAATCTACCTGAAACAGTGGTGCATGGCTGAGGTCACGTTCTGGCTGCAATGTTTCCACCAACATTTCAAAAGGCAAGTCTTGATGAGAGTATGCCTCCATTGCCATTTGCCGAACACGACCCAGTAATTCGTTAAAACTGGGATTACCTGATAAATCAGTCCGCAAAACTAAAGTATTGACAAAAAAGCCAATCAACCCTTCTATTTCACCACGATTTCGGTTAGCGATCGGTGTGCCCACCAAAATATCTTCTTGTTCTGTATAGCGGTAAAGCAAAGTATCAAGGCTGCCAACAGCGTCATGAACAAAGTTACCCCTTGTTTCTTGGCTCAATTTTGTCAGCTTACTAGTTAGTTCAATTGACAGTTCAAACTGTTGAGTTGCACCAGCGAAGGTTTGTACAGCAGGTCTGGGTCGGTCAGTGGGAAGCGACAACAAAGCTGGCGCATCTGCCAATTGTTTTTGCCAGTAACTCAATTGCTTTTGCAGGATATCTCCTTGCAACCATTGTCGCTGCCACAGTGCGAAATCTGCGTACTGAATAGGCAGTGGCGCTAAAGGAGAGGTTTGTCCCTGAGAATAAGCACTATATAGCGCCGCTAGTTCTTGGACAAAAACACCCATTGACCAGCCATCACTGACAATATGATGCATACACATTAACAATATGTGTTCTGTCTCGGACAGCACTACTAATGTTGCTCTCACTAATGCCTGTGTTGCCAACTCAAAGGGCTGAATCGCTTGTTGTTGCGCTAATTGCTGTGAAGCTATTTGTTGCTCACTTGTAGATAAATGCTTCCAGTCAACAACTGATACTGTCCAATTTGTTTCTGTTTGAATGATTTGAGAAGGTTTTCCATCAACTGTGATGAAATTGGTGCGTAAGGCTTCGTGACGATGAATAATTTCTTGCAAGCTTTCTTCTAAAGCAGCAACTTTGAGACTTCCAACCAGACGTAAAGCTATGGGTATATTATAGAAAGCACTGTTGGGATCAAACTGATCTAAAAACCACAGCCGTGTTTGAGAATAAGAGAGTGGTAATTCTGCATTCCTTGACCTTGGTAAGATGGGTGGGACAGTAAGTTGTAATTTTTGTTGCTGTAACTCCTGAATCGATTGCGCTAATTCGGCAACTGTTGCTGTAGCAAACAACTCACGCAATGGTAGTTCTACTTGGAAGTTAGAGCGGATACGTGATATCAGTTGCGTTGCTAGTAGCGAGTGTCCTCCAAGTTCAAAGAAGTTATCATAAATACCCACTTGCTCGATTTTTAGCACTGTTGCCCAAATTTGTGCCAACAGTTCTTCAACGGGGGTACGTGGGGCAACATATTTGTCTTTGAGTTGATGATGTAAATCCGGTGCTGGTAATGCACGGCGGTCTACTTTCCCGTTGGGAGTTAATGGCATTGACTCCAATATCACGAAAGCCTGGGGCATCATGTAAGGAGGAAGTTTTGCTTTCAGGTAGTGGCGCAGTTCGCTAATTGCAAGGGTACAGTGCTGATACGGTGCTACGTAGGCAACTAAGCGCTTCTCTGTTGGGATATCTTCACGAGCAATAACACAAGATGCTTGCACATCACTATTTTGGTTTAGTAATGCTTCAATTTCTCCCAATTCAATGCGGAAGCCACGAATTTTTACCTGATTGTCAATGCGTCCCAGGTATTCAATGTTGCCATCGGGTAAATAGCGTCCTAAATCTCCAGTTTTATATAATTTACTCCCTTCTACTTCTTCAAACGGATTAGGGATAAATTTTTCTTGTGTTAACTCGCTTCGGTTAAGATAACCTTGCGCCAAGGAAGCACCACCAATATGCAATTCTCCTGGCACACCAACAGGAACTAGTTGTAAATACTCATCTAAAATGTATATTTGCGTGTTAGCAATAGGACGACCGATAGATGGTGAGATATTATCAACGACTCCATCATCAACTACTATCCCTGAAGTTGTAACAACAGTATTTTCAGTTGGGCCATAATTATTCACAACTTGGAAAGGAAGTAAACTTGATGGATATCGATGAAGTTTATCTCCCCCAGTTAGCAGAGTTCGCAAAGCTGTATTTTCTCTCCATTCCAAAGACAATAATTGCTCTGCTACTGGCGTTGGCAGAAAACTGATGGTAATATTTTGCCTTTGCAACCAATCTTGCAAATCTATTGGTGATGCAATAATTCCAGGTTTAACTAAATAAATACTTGCCCCTGCGGTTAGGTAAGGCCACAATTCCCAGACAGCAGCATCAAATGCTGTGGAAGCTACCTGAGTGGCTTTATCTAAAGCCGTGATTTCAAAAGCTTTGTTGTGCCAAAATACGAGATTTAGCAGTGCATCATGGGTAACTAATACTCCCTTCGGTTGTCCTGTCGAACCAGAAGTATAAATCACATAAGCTAAGTTAAGAGCTTTGTTAGCAGTAATCAGATTCTCTTGGCTGGAGAGAGAAATAACTTGAGCATCAGTATCTAAACATACAAGATTTGGTTGATTTGGGGGTAGTTTTTCAATGAGTTGCTGTTGAGTTAGCAGTAGTGAAACTTGAGCATCTTGAAGAATAAAGTGCAAACGTTCAGTTGGATATTCTGGGTCAAGTGGCACATAAGCACCACCAGCTTTGAGAATTCCAAGTAATCCCACAACCATTTCTAAAGAACGCTCTACGCAAATACCCACTAGGGTATTGTCTTTCACACCCAATGAGCGCAAGTAGTGTGCCAACTGATTCGCACGACTATTTAACTGAGCATAAGTGAGTTGTTTTTCTTCAAACACTACCGCCACAGCATCCGGTGTATGCTCTACCTGTTCTTCAAACAACTGATGGATACATTTATCAGAAGGATAATCTACTCCTGTATCATTCCAGTCAATTAATAACTGCTGCTCAACTGCTGTCAGCATTGGTAATTGAGAAATTCGCTCTTGGGGATTTGCCACAATTGCTTCCAGCAATGTCACGAAATGATCCGCCATCCGCTCAATAGTAGTGCTATCAAACAAGTCGGTATTGTACTCCAACACTCCCGCCAGTCCAGCCGCAGTGTTTTCCATTGCTAAAGTTAAATCAAACTTAGAACTTGCACTTTCTACTAGCAATGGATTGACAGTTAACCCAGTCAAGTCTACTTGAGACATGGGTACATTCTGGAGGACAAACATTACCTGAAACAGTGGTGTATGGCTTAAGTTACGTTCTGGCTGTAATGCTTCCACCAACATTTCAAAGGGCAAGTCTTGATGAGAGTATGCTCCTAGAGCCATTTCCCGAACACGAGTGAGTAATTCGCTAAAGCTAGGATTGCCTGATAAATCAGTCCGCATCACTAAGGTGTTGACAAAAAAGCCAATTAACCTTTCTATTTCACCGCGATTCCGGTTAGCAATAGGAGATCCAATCAGAATATCTGCTACACCTGTGTAGCGGTAAAGTAATGTATCATAAGCTGCCAACAGCGTCATAAAGAGGGTACAACCTTGTTGCTGACTAAGTTGTGTCAGCTTAGTAGTTAGTTCTTCAGAAAGTGCAAAATGTTGGTATGCCCCGGCAAAAGTCTGCACAGATGGTCTGGGTCGGTCTGTAGGCAGCGACAATAAAGCTGGTGCATCTTTGAGTTGTTTTTGCCAATAACTCAATTGACTTTGCAGTACATCTCCTTGAAACCACTGTCTCTGCCACAGTGCAAAATCTGCGTACTGAATTGGTAATGGCTCTAATGGTGACGTTTGACCTTGAGAATAAGCATTGTATAGGGCTGCTAATTCTTGGACAAACACACTCATTGACCAGCCATCACTAACAATGTGGTGCATACACACTAACAACAAGTGTTCTGTCTCATTAAGGACTACTAATGTTGCCCTCACTAATGGTTGCGTTGCTAATTCAAAGGACTGAATCGTTTGTTGTTGCGCTAATTGCTGTGAAGCTATTTTTTGCTCACTTGTTGGCAGATGTTGTAAATCAACTACTGATACTGTCCAATTCTTTTGTGTTTGAATAACTTGAGAAGGTTTTCCATCAACGATCGCAAAGTTAGTGCGTAATGCTTCGTGACGATGAAGAATTTCAATTAAGCTTTGTTCTAAAGTAGCTACATTAAGAGTTCCGACTAGACGCAAAGCTATAAGTAAGTTGTAAAAGGCGCTATTCGGGTTTAACTGGTCTAAAAACCATAAACGCTGTTGAGCGTAAGACAGTGGTAATTCTGCGTTCTTTGCTCTTGGTAATATGGGTGGTGCAGTTAATTCTAAATCCTGTTGCTGCGATCGCTGAATATGTTGTGATAATTGGGCAACTGTGGGCGCAGCAAATAAGCTACGCAATGGTAGTTCTACTTTTAAGCTGGTACGCACGCGAGAGATCAGTTGCGTTGCTAGTAGCGAGTGTCCCCCAAGTTCAAAGAAGTTGTCATGTATCCCCACAAGCTCTACTTTTAAGACGTGTGCCCAAATTAGTGACAGGATTTCTTCAATCGGGTTACGTGGGGCAACATATTTGTCCAATAATTGGCTGTGTAAATCAGGTTCCGGTAAGGCGCGGCGATCTAGTTTCCCATTGGGGGTAAGCGGCAAGGCTTCTAGGATAACTATTGCACTTGGAACCATATACTCAGGTAACTTTGATTTTAGGAAGCTACGCACAACGCTGACTGTAAGTGTCTGCTCTTTTTGAGGTACAACGTAAGCGGCTAGATATTTGTTACCAGGAATATCTTCGCGCGCGATCGCACAAGATGCCTGCACATCATCAAGTTGACTCAGTACTGCTTCAATTTCGCCCAACTCGATGCGGAAACCACGAATTTTAACTTGATTGTCTATACGTCCTAAAGATTCGATATTCCCGTCTGGTAAATAGCGTCCTAAGTCCCCTGTTTTATAAAGACGCTCTGAAGAAGCAGGGGAGCAGGGAGCAGGGAGCAGGGGAGAAGATCCTTTCCTCTGCTCGCCGCCCTCTGCCCATCTGCCTCTTTGAAACGGGTTAGGTATGAATTTCTCTTGTGTTAACTCAGGACGGTTAAAGTAACCTTGCGCTAAAAGTACACCACTTATATACAATTCTCCTAGTACACCAATGGGTACAGGCTGTAAGAACTTGTCTAGGATGTAAATTTGTGTATTGGCTATAGGACGACCAATATAAGGAAGTAGCGGCCAAGTCTCTACTGAATTATTCAGAATAAAACTGGTAGCTAAATGACTCTCTGATGGCCCATACTGATTGTGCAATGTACAATCAGTTAGTTTACTAAACCATTGAGAAATGGCGGGAGTAATTTGCAACTGTTCCCCAGAAGTAATGATTTCCCGCAAATGAGTATTCACTAATTCACTACTTACAGCAACCTCAGCTAATTGCTGTAAGCCAACAAAGGCGAGAAACATTCTCTCAATTGCTTTTTCTTGGAGAAAACCTAACAAAGCTGAGGCATCTTGGCGTAATTCTTCCCCAATTAAGAACAATGTGCCACCCGAACACCAAGTAGTGAAGATTTCTTGGAAGGAGACATCAAAGCTAATCGAAGCAAATTGCAGCGTTTTTGCTCCACGAGCAATTTTCAGATTTTCCCCATGCCACAAGATATGATTGCAAAGGGCAAGCTGAGTCATGGCTATACCCTTGGGTTGACCTGTAGAACCAGAAGTATAAATTATATAAACTAAGTTATGCGCTTGTACACCAGAGATAAGATTGTCTTGACTGCACTGAGAAATTAGTCCAGCGTCAGTATCCAAACAAACAATCTTTGCTTGATTTGGGGGCAGTATGTCAATAAGTGACTGTTGAGTTAGCAATACTGAAGCTTGAGTATCTTCTAAAATAAAGCTCAAACGTTCAGTTGGATACTCTGGGTCAAGTGGCACATAAGCAGCACCCGCTTTCAGAATCCCCAATAGTCCGATGACCATTTCTAAAGAACGCTCTACACAAAGACCTACCAGGACATCAGATCCTACACCCAAAGACCGCAAGTGATTCGCTAACTGGTTAGCGCGGTTGTTTAATTCCTGGTAAGTAAGTTGTTGATTTTCATATACAACTGCCACTGCATTGGGTGTACGTTCCACCTCTTCTTCAAACAACTGATGGATGCACTTATGTAGTGGATAATCTGACTGAGTATCGTTCCAGTCAACTAATAACTGCTGTTGCTCAACTTCACTCAGTAGAGCCAATTGTGAGATTTGCTGTTCTGGGTTAGCAATAATACCTTCAAGCAATGTCACAAAATGACTCGTCATTCGCTCAATGGTACTACTATCAAACAAGTCAGTGTTGTATTCCCACAACCCTACCATTCCATTGGCAGTGTTCTGCATGATCAAAGTTAAATCAAACCTTGAAGTTATACCTTTTATTGGCAATTCCCTAACAGTTAACCCAGTCAGTTCTAATTGAGACATGGGCGCATTCTGAAGGACAAACATTACCTGAAATAGTGGTGTATAACTGAGATCCCGTTCTGGCTGCAATACCTCTACCAGCATTTCAAAAGGCAAATTTTGATGAGAGTATGCCTGCATTGCCATGTCGCGGACACGATCTAGTAATTCGCTAAAACTGGGATTGCCTGAAACATCAGTCCGCATCACTAAAGTGTTGACAAAAAAGCCAATTAACCCTTCTATTTCGCTGCGATCGCGGTTAGCAATTGGCGAACCCACCAAAATGTCTTCTGTACCTGTGTAGCGGTAAATCAGGGTATCATAAGCTGCCAACAGCGTCATGAACAAAGTTACCCCTTGCTCTTGGCTCAATTTTGTCAGCTTACTAGTTAGTTCAAGAGAAAGTGCAAAATATTGATGTGTCCCATTGTAAGTCTGCACAGCCGGTCTGGGTCGGTCTGTGGGTAACGACAATAAGGCTGGCGCTGAAGCCAATTGTTTTTGCCAATAAGTCAATTGGCTTTGTAGTACTTCCCCTTGCAACCACTGTCTTTGCCACAGTGCGAAATCTGCATATTGAATCGGCAGTGGCGTTAATGGTGACAGATGACTTTGAGAATAAGCATTGTACAGTGCTACTAACTCTTGAACAAACACACCCATTGACCAGCCATCAGAGACAATGTGATGCATACACAGTAATAAGACGTGTTCTGTCTCAGACTGCATCACTAATATCGCTCTCACTAATGCTTGTGTTGCTAAATTAAAGGGTTGAATCGCTTCTTGTTGCGCTAATTGCTGGGTGGCAATTTCTCGTTCAGTTGTAGATAAATGCTTCAAATCAACAATAGATACTGTCCAACTACTTTCTGTTTGAATGATTTGTGAAGGCTTTCCATCAACTGTAATGAAATTAGTGCGTAAGGCTTCGTGGCGAATAATTATTTCTTGTAAGCTTTGTTCTAAGGCAGCAACATTAAGAGTTCCTGCTAAATGCAAAGCTAAAGGCATATTGTAGAAGGGACTGTCTGGCTCAAATTGGTCTAAAAACCACAGACGCTGTTGAGCATAAGACAGTGCTAATTCTGCATTCTCAGCCCTTGGTAAAATAGGTGGTGCAAACTGTTCTGAGTTTTGTTGCTGTAACTGCCCAATCAAATGCGCCAATTTAGCCACCGTTGGAGCAGCAAATAACTCACGCAATGGTAGTTCCACTTTGAAGATGTTGCGGATGCGTGAAACTAGTTGCGTTGCTAGTAGCGAATGTCCCCCTAGTTCAAAGAAGTTATCATAAATGCCTACTTGCTCTACTTTCAGGACGTGCGCCCAAATTTGTGCTAGTAGTTCTTCATTTGGGCTACGTGGGGCTACATATTTGTCCGATAATTGGCTGTGTAAATCAGGTGCGGGTAGGGCGCGACGGTCTACTTTGCCACTGGGGGTAAACGGTAGAGCTTCTAGAATGACTATTGCCCAAGGTACCATGTACTCTGGTAACTTTGACTTTAAGAAGCAGCGCAGGTCACTAATTGTAACTGTCTGCTCTTTTTGAGACACAATGTAGGCAACTAGGCTTTTATTTCCAGGAATATCTTCACGGGCGATGACACAAGATGCTTGTACATAGGGATATTGGCTCAACACTGTTTCGATTTCGCCCAATTCAATACGGAAGCCACGAATTTTAACTTGATTGTCAATTCGTCCCAGGTATTCGATGTTGCCATCGGCTAAATAACGTGCTAAATCCCCAGTTTTATATAATCTACTGCCTCCTGCCTCCTCAAACGGATTGAGGATGAATTTCTCTTGTGTCAACTCAGGACGGTTGAGGTAGCCTTGTGCTAATGTCGCACCGCCAATGTGCAATTCTCCTGGCACACCAGTGGGAACAGGTTGTAAATGCTCGTCTAAAATATATACATTCTTGTTAGCCAGAGGGCAACCAATAGGAACTTTTTTCAAATTGGTGTCTTTGCTAAACTGGGAAGGAATTTCAAATAGGGTTGCTGTGATGGTTGCTTCTGTGGGGCCATAGGCGTTGAGCAAACGAACACTAGACATTAAGCTCTGTTGCCAAAGAGCTACATATTCGGGCAACATTATGTCTCCACCAACAATCACGAGTCTCAGTTGGCTGTTTGCATTATCTAATATTTTTGCTTTGGCTGACTCTTGAGCTAGTTGCTGCCAATAGGCTGTTGGAAGATTAACAACAGTGAGTCCAAAATCCGAAATTATTTTTTGAAAGTTTGTTGGTGTCCATACATCTGAGCCTCGGAGTACCAAGGTTGCGCCAGCTATTAGTGTAGGAAATATCTGTTCTAATGAGGCATCAAAGTTGATTGAGGCAAACTGGAGTATGCGATCGCTCTGTACAAGTTCGTAAGTTTGTTGAATAATACAGCAGTGACTGGCGATCGCGCCATGTGAGATCATAACCCCTTTAGGTTTGCCTGTAGAACCAGAGGTGTAAATCACATAAGCTAAGTTAGTGACTTGCACAAGTGCGATGGCGTTCCGCCCACCTTCGGTGATCGCATTATCCTGGCTGGACTGAGAAATAAATTGCCAGTCAGTATCTAAACATACAACCTGCCCTTGATGCTGAGGCAACTTTTCTAGGAGTTGCTGTTGTGTGAGCAGTACTGGAACTTGGGCATCTTCTAACATAAAGCTCAGGCGTTCAGCAGGATACTCAGGATCAAGTGGCACATAAGCCCCACCCGCCTTGAGAATCCCCAATATTCCCACCACCATTTCTAAGGAACGCTCTACACAAATACCAACCAGTGCATCTGGTTTTACACCCAGAGTTTGTAAGTAGTGTGCCAATTGGTTGGCGCGACTATTCAATTGCCGATAAGTCAGTTGTTGATTTTCAAAAACAACTGCTATAGCATCTGGGGTAAGCTCTACCTGCTCCTCAAATAACTGATGGATACACTTGTCTTGAGGATAATCCGCCTGGATATTGTTCCATTCAACTAGTAACTGCTGCTCAACTTCTGTCAGCAGAGGTAGTTGGGAAATGGGCTGAATCGGATTAGATACAATTGCGTCTAGCAGCGTCACAAAATGACCTGTCATCCGCTCAATGGTGCTGCTATCAAACAAGTCAGTATTGTATTGCCAGCATAGCTGGAAAACTCCTTGAGCTTCCATCACCATTAAATTCAGATCCAAGTCTGCACCTCGTTGATGTCCAAGCAAGTATGGCTCCATCTGAAGCACTTGTTCTCCATTGGGCAATGAATTCTCTATTGCTTCACACCAACGTTGTGCTTGCCAAGTAAAACTAACTTGACATAAAGGAGAACGACTGGGATCTCGTTGTGGCTGGAGTTGTTCTGCTAACAGAGAAAAAGGGTAATCTTGATGCTTTTGGGCTTCTCTAACTGTCTTGCTAACTTGAGCCAGAAATTCTGTAAAGGTGGCGTTTTCCTGTATAGCAGTTCGTAAAACTATCAGGTTAACAAAGTAGCCGACAATCTCTTTAAAACTTCCACCCCACCGACCTCTCATCGGGCTGCCTATAAGGATATCTGTTTGATTGGTGTAGCGATAAAGTAGCACATAAAATGCTGTTAAGAGAATCTGATAAAGGCTAGTTCCTGAAGATAAAGCTAGATGTTTGAGTTTTTCAATTAGTTGTTTATCTAGCTTGGAAATATGTGATGCTCCTTGATAATTCTGGGTAATAGGACGGGGTTTATCTGCGAGCAAATTTAAAATTGGCAACTCACCAGCTAATTGTTGCTCCCAGTATTGCCACTGTTTTTCTCCCCTAGAACTAGAGAGCATTTCTGATTGCCAATTGACAAAATCTAGATAAGATTTATTGTTAGTTGAAAAATCTGGGGCAGCTTGTGTCTCCTCTTGGTTAATTTGCTCAATTTCCTTGGTATATAAAGCTTGAAATTCAGTGATAAGTAAATCATAAGACCACATATCACCTGCAATGTGGTGCATTGTTAGCAAGAGAATGTGTTCTTTTGCTGAACGATTAAATAAATTAACTCTCAAAACTGAATCTTTTTCTAAGTTAAAAGGGCGGTCAGTTATCGCAAATATTTTATCTTTTAAGTGATCTTCACTCCAATTACTGGCATCTGTTACTTCAAGATTAAAATTATGTTGTTGGTTGATTTGCTGTACAGGTTTGCCTTCATAAATTGTATATGTCGTTCTGAGAATAGGATTATGTTCAATAATTTTTTCCCATGCACGATTGACGGCAGAAATATTTAAATAAGAATTGATTTTTACAGTAATAAATATATTATAAGCAACGCTCTCTGGAGCAATTTGGTAGATAAACCACATTGCTTCTTGACCAGAAGAGAGTGGAATACTTTTTCTTATAATTCTATCCATTAAAACTCCTTAAAATCCTGATAATCTTGGTTATAAAAATACAAATAAGGCACGAATAGAGTCTTTACTACTAAAAAAACTTTTCAGGCTATTTTTCATATTGTTCTATTTCAAGTGTTATCCTACCTTTGATGTGGCAGGGTTATTGTTTGACCTACACCACAGTCGCGCACATCGTTAGATGCTAAAACTACAATCCTACTGTTAGTTAAAAATATTATTTTGTAAGCAAGATCATAATTTATTTTTAATCATCCAGTAGATATATCAGATAGATAATCCCAGTTTTCTAAATAAAACGCAAGACTAGTTAAGACATTTAAGAATATATTTAATAAAACAGTTAAGAAAGTTAGGAAAGTTAAGAAAGTTAAGCATATAGATATTTTAAATATACTATATACCTTATGCGAATTAAGCCACAGGATGCTATTCAAAAGTAAGGAATTATTTGTTATTAAAGGTGGTCTTTAATAAGACAGGGCTTAATTATAAGTAATTAATACCAATAGAGCATCTCCAACTTCAAGAGGGAAGCGAAGCGATCGCTGTGACGAAAGCATAAAATGTCATATTTGCTACAAATAGTGCTAAGTAAGTAGATAAGTTGTGGCGTTCTAAATCACTGGGTGTTAAGTTCATCGCTTTTTACTTTTTTTAAAATTTATCACTTAGTTGGTAGCAAGTATTTTAGTTCTCTATATTTTTACTCGTAAAGTTGGTATTTATTGCAGATATCATTGTGCAAATATATAGTCCTTTATTCAATCATCTCTGCTCTTTGTCCATTGAAAAGACAGTTATAGCAACAACTTTAGGCTATTTCTTTATAGGGAGCAGTTTAATTGCTCTCCCTTAACAATTGCTTTTGTCAAGATTCTATTACCATTTTTGTTGGTAAATACCTATTAAACTGGTAATATTTCAGAGTTCTATACTTTTTACTTTCCATTTAAGTAATCCTGCTGGGGAATAAACAACCCATCAGAAAGGCTTCTACCAATTCTGATGGGTTGTTTATTTTCAGTATTGATTATGCGAATGCTCAAATCCTAGGTAACATTTTTCTCAAATTATGAACAAAAGAAGATTTTTTGCTTGGATTACGACGGCAGTTACCAGCATGATACTGGTAATAGGCTTACAGTTTGTCAATTTATCACCAGCCAAATCTGCAACCACCCTTAACGTGTATGCGGCTGTCAGCTTAACAAATGCGCTGAATAGTATTAAGACTCAGTACCAAAACGCTAACCCAGGTATCAGCGTTGTTTATACCTTTGGTGCTTCTGGTACTTTGCTTAGTCAGATACAAGCAGGAGCTCCAGCAGATATTTTTATTTCTGCTGCCAACGACCAAATAGATGTTTTGCAGAATTCGAGTCCAAGTAAGTTGGTTGCAGGTAGCCGTAAAAACATTGTCAAAAATCGTCTAGTTTTGATTACCCCTACAACATCTCCTGTTAATGCTGGTAGTGCTACTCTCAACAGCATCAATGGTTTGACCAACGCCAATATTAGAGGCATTGCCATAGGTGACTATACAGGTACTCCACCAGTTGTACCAGCAGGAGATTATGCCAAACAAGTTCTCACTAAGCGAAGTATTTTCAATACTGTCAGTCCCAAATTGTACCGTGCAAGCAATGTGCGTAACGTTTTAACTGCTGTTGAAAACAAAACTCTTGCAGTTAGCAATGTAAACAAGACTATTGACGCAGGTTTTGTTTACAGAACTGATGCTCTTATTTCTAAGAAGGTAAGAATTGTAGATACTGCTCTCACAACGGATAATGAGGCTATTGTCTATCCACTGGGTATACTCACCAGAACTAGAGTTTTATCGACAGCGCAGAGCTTTTCTAACTACTTAAGTAGTAGTACTGCCCAGAATATCTTCAAAAACACTTATGGGTTTGTCCTACCTTAATCACCACAAAGTAAATCAAGTAATCCTTGTCGTGAATTTTGAACTATTTGGAGTCATGTCTTGTGAAGTTCACTAAAAAACTCTCAATTATTGTTTGTAGTTTAACCACTGCTATCCTTCATACTGCTGTAATTACCAACACTTACAAATCAGTAGCACAAGCAGAAGGACAAGAACTGATTATCAACGGAAGCTTTGAAAACGACGATCTTGTAGATCCTGATAATCCTAACGCTCCAAATCCTAATGTTACAGGATGGACTAAGGATGGCGACCCGATGGATACATCAGGTATTAGAATCAGTAACTTTCCTAACACTGGTAATCAAGGTTTATCACTGAGTGGATTTTCAGACATTAGCTACATATCACAGACTATCCCTACAGTTAAGGGTCAAAACTACCGACTTATTTACTATTTCGCATCTATAGAGGAGCCACCTGACCTGAAGAATAAATTTCAGGTTTTTATCAGTGGCAAGAAGGTTTTTGTTAGTAATAATACTCCTTTTCAACCTTATAGGAAATACACCATATATTTCAAAGCGAAAGGAGAATCCACAGAGATAAAATTTGGTTCTATAGCCAAAAATTCCTTTTTGTTTTTGGATAATGTCAGTGTCAAATCTATACCTTAACATCAGGAAAAAGCTATAACAAATTGAAGCCTGAGTAATATCTGGCTCTGTCTGTAGTGTCTATAATGCCATTGAAATTCATTTGATTAAAGAACTCCATTATCGGTTTACCAAGAGAGATTGTTTTGAGTAGATGAATCATTATTCATATCAATAGCTAACTCTTATAAACCAAAATCAAATGTTCAACTTTATTGACACTACTTAGAGCCAGGATGGAACTACAAACTTGTTTTAACTGTCGTAATTTGGAGTCAAGTTTCATGAAGTTAACTAAAAAACTTTCAATTATTGTTTTTAGTTTTACTACTACCTTAGCTAGTGCTGCTGTGATGACTGGGACTTATATTCCAGTAGCGCAAGCACAATACGATCCCAACTCTGTTATAGATCCTGAAGACCTTGTTTTTAATGGAGGATTTGAACTTGACTCACTTGTTGATCCTAATAATCCTAACACTACAAACCCCAATATTACAGGATGGACTAAATATGGTGATCCGATGGATACATCAGGGATAAGAATTAGCAATTTTCCTCAAAGTGGTAATCAGGGCTTATCACTTGGAGGATTTTTAGACCTTAGTTACATATCACAGACGCTTTCTACAGAACCTGGTGTAGAATACCAACTTAGTTACTATTTAGCATCTATAGATGAAGCACCTGATCTTGATAATCAATTTCAGACATTTGTAGGTGGAAAAAAGATTTTTGATCAAAAAAATATTTCTTACCAACACTACACGCCATATAAGTTCAATTTCACGGCAGACGCATCATCTACAGAATTAAAGTTTGGGAATGTAGATAGATATGCATTCTTATACTTAGATAATGTGAGTGTAAAACCTGTACCTGAACCATCGTTTATTGGAGGAACAGCAGTTGCAGGTTTATTGGGAATCTGGCTTAAAAGAAAGCGAATAGCTAGCTAAAAATAATCCTGAAACAATTGTTAAAAGCTAGTAATAGAAAGTTAAACCGATAGTTCAACAAGAACGAAACCCAACGTTTTCAGCCTTTGTTGGGTTGCACTAAAGTGAAACCCAACGGGAGCATCCCATTTTTTTGAATGTCATTGCGAACGCAACGAAGTGGAGTGAAGCAATCGCAAAATCTCGCACTAAGGCATCATGTAAAAATAAGTTGTACAAATTTATTTGAAATAGCCTGGCGTATCTAGCTTTCACATAAAAATTGTTCAGGTTATTTTTACACAAATCCTAAGAACAAAAACTATGCGATTGCTTCGTCGTTCCTCCTCGCAATGACGGTTATTCTTTAGTTGCTAAATAAAAACTGGGATGCACCCAAACCCAACCTTGTATCTTAGAAATATTAGTAATTGCTAGACGATCGCTGTCCCTAGTTGCCACAGTATAGTTATACAAAACAGTAGTATTACTTTGGACTTGAGTTTGCCATCTTCCATGTCAACGATGCGATCGGCAATGTCTAGGATACGGTTGTCATGAGTAACCATCAAGATGGTGCAGCGTTGTTCTTTTGCCAGTTTTTGCATGAGATTGACTACATCTCGTCCCGATTGGCTATCAAGGGCGGCGGTGGGTTCATCCGCGAGGATGATTTGAGGATGACTGACTAAAGCACGAGCGATCGCTACTCTTTGTTTTTGTCCTCCAGACAGTTTATCAGGATAGTAATGCAAATGATTTCCTAATCCTACCTGCTCTAACATTTGGGCTGACCTAGCTTGCATCTTTTTTAACCCAAGATGTTGGTGCAATTCCAAAGCCATTTGGACGTTTTGGAGTGCTGTTAAACTACCATGCAAGTTATGTGCTTGGAAAATATAACCATTACGGCGTCGTGCCTGCATTAGTTGTTCAGCACTAGCACCACAAAGTTCTCGTCCCAACACCCGCAAACTACCAGATTGGGTAGAACGCAACCCACCCACTAAGGTCAGCAAGGTAGTCTTTCCAGAACCAGAAGGCCCGGTCATGAGAATAATTTCACCAGCGTTAATCTCTAAGTTAATGTTACATAAAACTTGTTTACGGAGTGAGCCGTGACCAAAATGATGGTCGAGATTCTGGATGGAGATGACGGATTGACTAGTCATAAATAGATCGATTACTCGTAACGCTCGTCATTGGTCATTTGTCCTTTGTCCTTTGCAAATGACCAATGACAAATGACAAATTTAAAACATATCAGCAGGATCAGTGGCTTGAAGTTTGCGGGTAGCGATCGCACCAGAAATTGTACACATAATGATAGTTAGCACCAATACCTGCAAGGCGCGAATTGCAGTCATGTACATAGGCAAATTTGTGGCAGTGCGAGTCAGTTGGTAAAGTGCTAAAGACACTCCCAATCCGGGGAAGAAGCCCAGCGCTGCCAATATCAACGATTCTTCAAGCACTACACCTAGCAAGTAGTAATTGCGATATCCCATTGCTTTGAAGGTCGCGTATTCTCGAACATGGGCATTAACATCAGTGGAGAGGACTTGATAGACGATAATTACCCCCACCACAAAACCCATCGATACACCCAAACTGAAAATAAACCCAATTGGGGAATTTGTTCTCCAAAAGTTATTTTCAAATTCAATAAATTCAGTGTGGGTTAAAACTCTGACATCATCTTTCAGGTAGGCTTTGAGCATTGCTGCTACTTTTTTCGGGTCATAACCTGGTTTAAGAACAATCAAACCTAGACTGACACTGCTGGACTGTCGCCCAGAAATAGCCGCAAAAAGTTTTGATCGCTGGTAATTAAGTTGCCATCAGAACCAAAGGAAGCACCAACTTTGAATAATCCACTAATGGTAATTGTGCGCCGTTCTATTTCGGTGGTTAGAGTTTTACCTTGGTCAATTTGAGCGATCGCTTTTTGATAATCTCCTCTTGCACCACGGTCAAACAAAACGGTATCCGGCATTTTGATCGCTTGCAATTGCTGATTAACATCCGGTAAGTCAAACGCTGGCTTGTCTGGGTTAAAGCCGATAACTAACACCCCCGCCTCACGGTGTGTTTGGGGATTCTTCCAAATTGTGTTGTTGAAATACATTGGTTCCGCCGATTTTACCCCTGGTATATCCATTGCCTGGTAAAGTCGCCGACGAGAAAATGTAGACAAGCTTGGCAAATTACGAGCCTGGGGACTCATTAAAACAATGTCTGCTTGCAAACTACGATGTAGTCTGGTGTTACTGTCATACAGCGCAGTTTGAAAACCTAGCTGCATGAACATTAAAAGATCCGCAAAGGCAATGCCTGACAATGCCACCAAAAGACGGCTTTTTTCATGATTCAGTTGCAGCCATCCTAAAGGGGTTCGTCGTCGCAGTTGTTTGAGCAATCCCATCATAGTGGGGAGTGGGGGGATGAGGGGACAAGGGAGTAAGGGAGTAACGAAGAAGAATTAATAACCAATGACAAATGACTAATGACAAATTTCACAATTCAATTACCGCCTTAACTTGCATATTGGTTAAGGTGGCAGCTTTTCGGCTGGAGGCTTCATCTAGTCGGATATGAACTTCTACTACTCTGTTGTCGATATTGCTTACGGGATCTGTGTTGATAACATTCTGCCGTCGCACTTGCAAGCCTTTGCGATCTACGATTCCCTGCAATTCAATGGGGAGATAATCACCAAAGACTCGCACTTGCTGCCCTGAATGTACTTTGCCGATGTCGCTTTCGTAGACTTCGGCTATCACATACATCTGGTTAGTTTGTCCAATATCTGCAATGCCATCATTTGATACTAATTCTCCAGGATGGGTATGGATCTCAAATACCTGTCCATTTTGAGGCGATCGCACCTCAGCCTGTTTTAAATTAGCTTTTGCCAAATTCATGGCTGCTACGGCACGATTGATTTCTGCTTGGACAGCTGCTACATCCACTCCCCGCACTTCAGCGATTTCATCTAGTTTTGCTGTCGCTTCTTTTACCTGTTGTTGACTTGTTGATTGGATACGATTTAACTGTGCTTGAGCTTCTTGCAAGCTTTTTTGGGCAGTTTCCCAGTTTAAACGCTTGCTATCCCGTTGGGAGGCGGAAATTGCCCCCTGTTGATATAACTGCTGATAGCGTTCGTTTTCTGCTTGGGCGTTACGCACTTCAGCTTGGAATCGCTCAATTGTCGCTACTTGGGCATTAATATCACCTTGACGTTCGGCTTCTAAGCGAGCGATCGCGGCTTTTTGGGCAGCAATTTCACCGCGTTTAGCACCTGCTTGGGTGCGGTTTAGGTTAGCCTGGGCTACTTTCACTTGTTCCTGTGCCTCTTTTAATGCTGCTTCCAGGCGATCGCGGCTGTTCAAAATTGCAATTACCTGTCCTGCTTTTACCCTATCTCCCTCCTTCACCAACAACTTTTCTACTCGGCTTCCTTCCGGAGACACCGCAGCAGAAAGTTTTATTACTTTTCCCTTTGGTTCGAGCCGCCCTAAAGCTGTTACCGTTTTTAACGGTGGCAATTGTCTTGCTGGAATTTGTGCCTCTGAATTTGCATAATTTTGCCAGCGTTTTACTATATAAAAACTTATTCCGCCAACCAATAAAGATGCAATTATACCTATAGCAACAGCTGGACGCAGAATAGACTTAGGGAACATTCTGTACCCTAGTTTTGAGTTTCGCACCATAGATTACCTCTTAACTAGTGGCGCAGAAAAAAGAATAAATTAGGCTTTTCTCAGTATTTATTTGCTAATTCTTACTTCTTTAGTCCGTTATTGTTGATTTATCACTTAAAAGCCCATAGAATAATTTAGAAATTGTTGAGATTTTACTTAAATAAAGTTATTTAGCTAGCGAGGAGAACAACAGATATCTTTGCTGAATGAGATATTTATGTTCTTGGCAAACTACCTTTGTTTTATGAAAGTACTCAGGTATAGTAGACTGTTTTCAAATTGCAGGTTGTAACAGCGCCAACAATCAGATTACAAATTTTATACTTTTTGTATCCCTGAATACTTGATCTCCGAGACATAAGCCATAGACACTAATTGTGTATTTAAATACTAAACACATGAAAAAAACTAGGCTTTTTAAATTTCTGTTGCCTTGTGTAGCTGTAGCCCTACCTCTAGCTTTGATTGGATCTTTACGCCCAACTAAAGCACAATCATCAAGTGTGCATCTGTGCGTGGGCAATCCAAGTAATGCAACAACAAATGTCTCATCTCCAAACAACTATTTATTAGTAAAACCTCAATATGCGCTGAGTTACAGCCGCGATAAAGGGATTGCAAATTGGGTGTCTTGGCAGCTAAATTCCTCGTGGCTAGGTTCCACACCCAGACAAGACAACTTCCGTGCTGATACTGCTCTCCCTAGTGGGTGGTATCGGGTAAGTAGCTCTGACTATTCTGGTAGCGGGTTTGATAGAGGACACATGACACCTTCTGCTGACAGAACAAAGACAGTAACCGATAACTCAGCAACTTTTCTCATGACGAATATCGTGCCACAGTCACCGGATAATAATCAGGGGCCATGGGCTTCACTAGAAAACTACTCCAGAAGCTTAGTGAGCCAAGGGAATGAACTATGTATTATTTCTGGCACTTACGGCATTGGTGGAACTGGATCGAATGGCACAAAATATACAATTGCTAATGGCAATGTTCAAGTTCCGACTAGGGTTTGGAAAACTATTATATTTAACCCAGAATCTGGGGTTACGACTAGCACGCGGGTTATTAGTGTTGATATGCCTAACATTCAAGGCATAAGAAATAACGATTGGAAAATATATCGAGTTTCTGTTGACTCAATTGAAGTTAAAACAGGCTTAAATTTATTATCGAATGTGTCAACATCTGTTCAATCTGTGATTGAATCTAGAGTTGATAATTTGTAGATAAATCAAAACTACACAAGATTTAATATAATTCGTAATTAATAAGTTTGTTAATTTCAATCCAGAGATTGAGTTAATCTATAAATTAATTACGAATTAGCTACTAAGTTTCCACAACTTTAGTAGAAATACCTGCTAAATCTCCAGATGGAGTTTTGCCAACAATATAAACATCAATATCTATCGTACCGATCCGATAAACTTTAATTTCATTGAGGTTATCTTTAAGAATCTGGACAAGTGTTTGAAATTTTTTAACATTTTGTTTCTGTTCTTCGTCATGCCACTCTTGTTCATAGGCACAATTCCGAAATAAATAATCTAAAGCCACTTCCTCAATCGGTGAGTCTTGGGGATGATTTGTTAACTGGAGTAGTTTTTGAGTTGTCAGACCGTTCGCTTCACCAGTCCATAAAAAAACCTCAAAAGGGTAGTCTGACTCGCTCATCATTAATAAATCAGCAGAAGACTGTTTTAATTTTTCAGTAATTTTGTTACTCATGAGTCATTAATTTCTGATACCGCTCATACTGTATCATCACCCGCTCGTTTTAACTGCTGCAATAACAGTATCGTCATTTACTAACTTGCCATCTTCCATGTGGACGATGCGATCGGCAATATCGAGAATACGGTTATCATGAGTGACTAAAAGAATGGTACAATGTTGCTCTTTTGCTAATTGTTGCATGAGGTTGACCACATCTCGTCCCGATTTACTGTCAAGGGCGGCGGTAGGTTCATCTGCTAAGACAATTTTAGGACGACTAACCAATGCACGAGCGATCGCAACTCGTTGTTTTTGTCCCCCAGATAAATCATCAGGATAATAATTCAGGCGATGCCCTAATCCTACCTCCTCTAACATTTGCGCTGACCGGGCTTTCATTTCTGCCGGGGAAATATTATTATGTACTTCCAAGCCCATTCTGACGTTCTGGAGTACTGTCAGGCTACCGTGCAAGTTATGTGCTTGGAAAATATAACCGTTATTGCGTCGCGCTTGGGTAAGTTGGCCTTTGTTAGCGCCACACAGTTCTTGTTCCAATATCTGCAAACTACCAGATTGGGCAGAACGTAAACCGCCGACTAAGGTGAGAAGTGTAGTTTTACCAGAACCAGAAGGCCCAGTCATAATAATAATTTCACCGGCGTTAATATCCAGGTTGATATCAAAAAGAACTTGCTTGCGGAGTTGACCATTACCAAAATAGTGGTCGAGATTTCTAACAGAGATTACAGCAGGCATACCAATTTTAGATTTTAGATTTTAAATTTTAGATTAGGAATTGGGTAAGTATCTTTATGCCCAATGCCCAATGCCCAATGCCCATTTTCTAAAACATATCTGCGGGGTCGGCAGACTGTAATTTACGAGTAGCGATCGCACCAGAAATTACACACATAATCATAGTTAGAGTTAATACCGTTAAGGCCCGTCCTACGGTCATATAAAGTGGTAAATTGGTGGCATTACGAGTTAAATGATAAAGTCCTAGAGGTGCGATCGCACCGGGAATAAAACCCAAAATTGCCAAAATTATCGCCTCTTCAAACACCACACCTAATAAATAAAGATTGTTATACCCCATTGCTTTGAAAGTGGCGTATTCTTTAATATGAGAATTCACATCTGTAGAAAGAACTTGATAGACGATAATCACGCCTACCATAAACCCCATTGCTACACCCAGGCTGAAGATAAACCCGATAGCAGTATTCGTTTTCCAGTAATTTATTTCAAATTCGATAAATTCTGCTTTGGTTAAAACTTTAACATCATCATCTAAATAAGTTTCTAAAGTTGTTTTCATTTGCTTTGGGTCGTAGCCTGGTTGCAGTTGCACCAAACCGACACTGACACCACTGGCTTCTCGTCTGGGAAATAGTCGTAGAAAATTCTGGTCGTTAGTGATTAACGTACCATCGGCTATAAAGGAGGCTCCGATTGAAAATAAGCCGCTAATGGTAATTGTCCGGCGTTCTATTTCGGTTGTGACAGTTTTACCCTGTTCTATTTTAGCGATCGCATCATTATAATCTCCTCTAGAGGCGCGATCGAACAAAACGGTATCCGGTAGCTTAACATCATCAATCTGGCGATTCACATCCGCTAAGTTAAACACTTGCTGATCTGGATTGAACCCCATAACTAATATTGTCGTCTTCTGATGTGTTTGGGGATTTTTCCAATCAACAATGTTGATATACATTCCTTCTGCCGATTTTACACCTGGTACATCCATTGCTTGATACAGGCGTCGCCGCGTAAAGCTAGACATATTTGGCTAGGTTACGTGCTTTGGGACTGATGACAAACATATCAGCCTGCATACTGCGATGTATGATTGTGTTACTTTCAAACAGCGCATTCTGAAATCCTAGCTGCATGAACATCAGAACATCGGCAAAAGCAATGCCTGACAATGCCACTAAAAGACGGCCTTTTTCATGACTCAGTTGCAGCCATCCTAAAGGCGTTCGCCGCCGCACTTGTTCGATTAATTTCATAATAGTGGGGAGTGGGGAGATGAGGGAGCAGGGGAGTGGGGAGTAAGAATTTTAGATTTTAGATTTTAGATTTTGGATTTTGGATTAAATTTCAATCTAAAATCCTCAATCCAAAATCTAAAATTGAATTGCCCAATTAAATTTCAATTACCGCTTTAACTTGTAAATTAGTTAGGCTAGAAGCATTTTGACTGGATAGTTTGTTGAGTTGCACATGGACTTCCACAACTCTGGCATCAATATTGCTAGAGGGGTCAGTGTTGATCAGATTTTGCCGCTTTACCTGCATACCAATCCAATCCACTCTTCCCTCTAATTCATTGCGTAGGGAATCACTGCTTACCCGCACATCCTGTCCGGGACGCACTTTCTTGATATCACTTTGGTAGACTTCTACTACTGCATACATCTGGTCGGTTTGACCTAAAGCCACAATTCCTTCATTGCCAACAGTTTCTCCGGCTCGTGTATTAATCTCCAAAATTCGACCGGCTTTAGGAGCCACAACATAAGCCTGCGCCAGTTCTGCTCTAATTTTATCTACGGTAGCTTGAGCGCTGTCTACCTCTGCTTGTGCATTTGCTATATCTGTTGGACGGACTTCAGCAGTTTGATTTAGGTTAGCTTTTGCTTCGTTAATCTGCTGTTGCAAGCTGGCGAGGGTTTGATTCTGGTTAGCTTTTGCTTCGTTAAGCTGCTGTTGTAGGGTAGCTATAGTTCTTGTCTGAGTCGCTTGGCTTTCAATTAAGGCTTGAGTGGAAGTTTCGGCGCTTAAGCGTCTGCTATCAACTTCCTGGCTAGAAATTGCTCCTGCTTTATATAAAGTTTCGTAGCGCTGCACGTCAGTTTCGGCATTACGTCTCTCGGCTGCTACACGAGCCACTGTTGCTTGCAAACTCCCTTGTTGCCCAAGGAGTTCTGCTTCTATACGATTGATTGTGGCTTGCTGAGTTTTAATGTTTCCTTCTAGTTCTACTTGCAAACGATTCACGGTAGCTTGACGCGCTCCAATTTCTCCCTGTTTAGCTCCAGCTTTTACCTGATTAAGGCGGGTTCTGGCAACTTGAACTTGTTTTTGTGCTTCAATCAAACTAGCTTGTAGGCGATCGCGGTTGTCCATAATCGCAACTATCTGCCCAGCTTTGACGCGATCGCTTTCTTTCACCAATAGTTGGTCTACCCGATTTCCTTCATTAGAAGAAGGCGCTGACAGTTTTATTACCTCTCCCTTTGGTTCCAACCGCCCTAATGCTGTTACTGTTTTTACTACAGGCTGAACGGCTACGGGTACTTTTTGCTTTTCACTAGCTGTAGCCTGAAGCTTCATCACCGCATAAACACTGATTCCACCTATGGCTAGAGAGCCAATTATTGCAAGTATAAGAGGCGATCGCAAAAGATTCTGAGAAGAGCTTAAACCCTCTGAAGTCCTGTTTTCCCTCATAGATTCCCCCTTACCACCAGTAGCAACCTGTACTAAACTGTTCAGTTCAGTTTATGCTAAACTAAACGGACTAGTTTAGTCAAGAAGATACAACTAAACTCTTTTTAGCTTTATCGAGGAAGGCAGTTATTGCAGAAGTAGCAAAGGTTAAATATCTCAACTGTTGCGTCAGCTTCCCGCAGGGTAAGAGAAGTGGCTCCCCCTATCCCCTCCACCCCTCTATTTATTTTCGCCATATTCTACCGGGGCATTTTGCAGCATCTATTAATATTGTTTATAAGAAAGGATAATTAATAAATGGTACGCATCAAAGCTGGCGAAGTGGATCGAGACAATTCCGTTGATAAAGTGGAGCAAATTCTGCAAGGAGCAATGCAAGAATTCCTTCAACATGGCTATGCTGGCACAAGTATGGATCGGGTAGCGGTAGCAGCAGGTGTTTCTAAAGCGACAGTCTACAGCCACTTTCAAGATAAAGAAGGACTTTTTAAAGTACTGTTAGAGCAACTGGCAAGCAAAAAAAACAACTCCATTTTTGGCACAGAACCTATTGAGGGAGAACCAGGCGCTATACTCCACCAGGTAGCAACCAAAGCATTAGAGCAGATGATTAACGACAAAGAACATAGCGCATTTATGCGAGTACTAATAGGGGAATCTGGGCGTTTTCCTGAGTTAGCTCAAATTTGTGTTCGGGCGATGATTAAGCCAGTAGCGGAAACTCTAACTCAATACTTAGCGGCTCCTGAATTAAAGATACCTGACCCAGAGGCAACAGCGAGAATTCTCATAGGAGCATTGGTGCATTTTCATATTACTCAAAATGTAATGCATGGAGAGGACATTATACCAATGGAAAGCGATCGCCTGATTGATGCCTTGACACACCTAATCAATAAATGCGCCGATTAGATTGGCTGTTTCCCAGCGCTTGTTCGTTGACATACTCACCTGCCTGAAGGCGAGGTGATTCTTGACGCTTCGTTGACAGGTGCTACCGGAGTAGTCTTATCCCGTCTCTGCGTCCGTTTAGAGTCGTGGCAATGCCCTATCCCGACTTTATAGTCCCCGCCGTTAACGGCGAGGTCTCTTATATTTTTGGCGGCGTTCTCGTCTCGGTCGTGTTCAGTTCCACAACTCAAGCATTGAACAGACCGAACTTTTAAATCAAGCTTCCCCCATTTGTAGCCACACTCAGAACAAACTTGACTTGTTGGTTCCCATCGACTCATAACACGAAAAACGCGATTAAATTTCTCAGACTTGCCCTCGCATAGCGTCCTAAATTCTCTCCACCCCTGGAGGCTGATAGCTCTTGAAAGCTTGCGATTTTTAACCATTCCTGACACATTTAAATCTTCCAAAACAATAGCTTGGTTTTCGCTAACAATCTTGGTAGATAACTTATGCAAGAAGTCTTTGCGGGTATCCGCCATTCTGTTGTGCAGTTTTGCGATTTTAATGCGAGTTGTGTTTCTACGTTTCGATTCTTTAGGTTGACGTGCTAGTTTTTTCTGAAGTTTACGAATTTTCCTGTCTAAAGTTGAATACTTAGGACTTTCGGCTTTTGTTCCATCTGACATTACAGCAAAGGTTTTGATACCCAAGTCTATACCAATGCTTATGTGTTTAGCATCAATACAAACAGGTTCAATCTCTACTACAAAGCTGAGAAAATAACGATTAGCACAATCTTTGATTACCGTAACAGAACTAGGGGCAGAGGGTAAAACTCTTGACCAAATAGGGCTAACGTTACCAATCTTGGTTAAATAAACTTGTTCCCCCTGAAAAGAAAAACCACCAATTCTGAATCGTGCTGATTGTTGATTAGTTTTCTTTTTAAATTTTGGTCTACCTACTTTTTTACCTTTTCGCTTACCTTTAAACGAATCAAAAAAGTTTTTGTATGCAATGCCTAAATCAGCAACCGACTGTTGCAATGGAATATTAGAAACTTCAGATAACCATTGTCGCTCAACAGTTTTCTTTGCTTGGGTAATTACCAATTTTTGCAAGTCGTTGTTACTTGGCAATTTTTCCGATTGTTTACAAATAGCCAGGGCATCGTTCCACACAACGCGAACGCAACCAAACAATGATCGCAAACTCTGTTGCTGTTGGTCTGTCGGATAGAAACGATATTGATACCTAGCTTTCATGGCTAATGCTGTCAGAAGGCCAGATATCACCTTGATTGATTGAGATCATCTTTGCCAAATTACCCATAATAAAAGAACCCCTCCCCGCTTGCTCTTACTACGGTGTACACACAAGTACTATCTGAAAGGGTTTCAGGCGTTATAAGCCCCTTAAATTGTCATTACGAGCGCAGTGATAACGGAGCGAACGCGAGTGCGTCTCGTAGAGAAGTAATCACATAATCCCGTGGTTAAAGCGATTGCTTGTCTACGAGACGCACTCGCGTTCGCAATGACAGACCTTCAGAGCGATCGCACAATCCTATTGCTAGAGGACGAAACCAAGTGTCAGGTGGGATTTCACGACTTGTGTGTACACCGTAGGCTTGCTCTTGGGGGAGACAAGGCAAAGCTTTGACGTTAACATCACTACACAAGCTACAGTTATAGCAGCCCCAAAAGGCTCACAGTCATGGGGCTGTATCCGTTTGTATTCCTTATTGCTAGCCAACTTAACATTAAAGCATACTTTATCTACCTTAGCTTTTTCACCAGGTAGAAGAATAAATTGGGCAAAAAGAGTAATTTTTCTAGATATGCTCTAACCACGGTCATCTCTCTAATTTATTCACAAACTTGAGGCTTTCTCATAACTCAAAAAAAATTACGAATAATGACTGTAAGAGCTTGTTTTACAATAATTGTTCCATCTAGAATCATACAAATTTTTATCCAACCCTATACAAAAGGTCTAAAAATTAAATGGATGATTTAAAACAATTAGACAAGTATGCCTTTCTAGTCTTAACAATGAGCAGAGAAGGTTATTCTAGTCGCCAGATCGCCCAGCAGTTTCATTTAAGTTATAAGACAGTAAAGGATATTGTGGAACGATTTTCTAACTGGCGATAAAATGAAGGAAATTTCCAATCCCCCGTGCCTCTGTCAAATCCCAACATCAAAGTTTTGAAACCCACGGAGGTGGGTTTTATTTGTGTAGACGCGGTTTCTAACCACCGATTTCACGTCACATTAAGCAAAGCTGTACTTAGTCTATCTTGCAGTCAACAACATAAACACAAAAGCCGCACCTTTAAGTGTTAGTGCGGCTTTAAGTTCCACAGAGATGGGTTGGTTCTATGAATATTCGTAGAAAGTATCTGGGATGTTTGAATGTCCCAGCACTTGGGGTTATTGCATCCCCCACTGGTTTAAGGTTCCATTTTTATCTCCAGTGTACGTCTGTGCAGACGCGACTGGATGCACACTGAAAAAACCCATTGGTGTCTTCTGTGGGCAGAACGTTAAGTTTTTTCCATAGAAGCTACAATGTTGCCTCCGGCTTTTTTCGTTCTTTACAAACTGCCATAAATATATACTCTAGCGATCGCCAGATTAATTAGGCAGGAATGACTTGAACAATTAGTGCGCGTTTATCCAGCGACTGGATTTTACCTACTTGACTGAGATCATTTGCAATTCGGTCTAGCAGTTCTCCTGCTTGGTCACGATATTGATGTTCTCGGCCCCGTAAACGGATGGCAAACTTCACTGAATCGCCTTTACTCAACCACTGAACTGCTTTTTCAATGCGTAGATTGTAATCAGCGACGCCCACGTTTAGACCGAAGCGAACTTCCTTTACCGTGGGTCTAGCACTCTGGCTTTGACGTTTTTTCTTTTGGTACTGAAGCTTCCCATAGTTGAGAATCTTCGCGATAGGAGCGTCTTTGCCTTGAGAGACTACAACTAAGTCAAGCTCTAAGCTTTCAGCTAGCTGTAGCGCCTCATTGGTGTCGATCAGACCACGATTATTATTCTCATGGTCAATTAAGAAGACGCTAGGGGACTTGATTTGTGAATTAATCAGTTGCTTTTGGATTGCGATAATGAATTTCTCCCAATTCTTTAACACTTTACTTTGCCGATAATGCCAATTTAACACAACACTGAATCAGAGCAACTTTAACTACACAATGGATGGCAATCTGCTAGAATTAAGCACTGTGGCACTCGCTCTCAGTCTTTGCGCTACTGCCCATCCAGCTTTTCAATAATTTTTATTCGTCCGCCTAAGACTGACGCCGCCATTGGCGACAGGCCGATGTTATTTTTGGAGTCTTATGTCTTTTTCTACTCTCGGCTTGTCCAATGAAATTATCCGTGCCGTTACCGAACGAGGATACACCGAACCCACGCCAATTCAGATGCAGGCGATTCCTGCCGTTTTGTCAGGTAGCGATTTGCTAGCTGGGGCACAAACTGGCACTGGTAAGACCGCTAGTTTTACCCTGCCACTCTTGCATCGGTTGTCGTCCGACAAAAGCAAAGGTACATCTAATGGATATCCACAAATCAGGGCGCTGATTCTCACCCCAACTCGTGAACTAGCCGCACAGGTAGAAGAAAGCGTGCGCGAGTACGGCAAATACTTGCAGCTAAACTCAATGGTGATGTTTGGTGGAGTCAGCATTAATCTGCAAAAACAACGTTTGAAGGGTCGAGTGGATATTCTGGTCGCTACTCCAGGGCGGCTGCTAGACCACGTACAGCAGGGCACAGTCAACCTATCGCATATTGAAGTTCTGGTGCTAGATGAAGCAGACCGGATGCTGGATATGGGCTTTATTAATGATATCCGCCGTATCCTCTCACTTCTACCCAAAAAGCGGCAAAATTTGCTATTCTTCGCTACTTTTTCGGACAAAATTAAGGCACTGGCTGCCGGACTGCTCAATCACCCAACAATGATTGAGGTCGCACGCCGCAACGTTACCGCCGACACGATCGCACAAAAAATTTATCAGGTAGACCGTGACAAGAAACGCCAATTACTGGCCCACCTGATTCGGCGAGATAATTGGTATCAAGTGCTAGTGTTCACTCGCACTAAGTACGGTGCTGACCGTTTGGTTAAGCAGTTGGGCGAAGACCGCATTCAAGCATTGGCAATCCACGGTAATAAGAGCCAGCCAGCGCGTACCCATGCTTTGGCAAAGTTCAAGAATGGCACTTTACAGGTATTAGTAGCGACAGATATTGCTGCTAGAGGTCTTGACATCAGTGAACTGCCCCATGTAGTCAACTTCGATCTGCCCAATGTACCAGAAGATTATGTTCATCGCATTGGGCGTACTGGTCGTGCTGGGGCATCAGGTGAAGCCTTATCGTTGGTGTCCGTTGATGAATACCCTCTATTGAAAGATATTGAAATACTAATTGAGCAGCGCTTGCCAAGGGAAGTGGTAGCTGGTTTTGCACCCAACTCCGATACCAATGCCGAACCAATCCCAAATGGACGGCAACACAGAGTCAAACCCGGAGGTGATAAGCGTCCGGCTCGGACTCCTAAACCTTTACCACAGACATCGGCTAAACGTAAAGCAGCACCACCCGCCATTAATGGCGATAAACCTGGCGCTCGTTCGTCTGCATCACGCCGTTCTGCGAAACGCGATCGCTAATCTTCGTCTTAAGCGTTACTCTTTCAGCAACGCCCCTAAGTGGACATAATATAAGTCCTAATAGCAATGTGGCTCTTAGGACTTACGCACTTAGCTTAGATATTGAAACTAAGAAATGAAAAATAGCACAACGCCCCATGTCAATTACAAAATTCCCAAAAAATGGTTAATTTTGGTTACATTGGCTTTGATATCTGCCTTGTTGCTGGCGATCGCATCTACAGCCTTAAGTATTTACTTGTATGGCAGCAGTACTAATAATATCAAGGCAGATGCAGCAATTGTTTTTAGGAGCCGCAGTTTGGGGACAAGAACATCTCCTGTTTTCAGAGAGCGAATCAATCACGCCATTAACTTATATAAAAATGGATCTGTTAAGACGATTATTTTTACTGGCGGAGTTGGCGAAAGTAATGAACCAGCTGAAGCTATAGTTGGAAAAAATTATGCGATCGCGCAACAGGTAAAAGCTGCTGACATTTTCACTGAAACTCAATCTCGCACAACTCACCAAAACCTCAAAAATGCTTTGGAAGTAGCGAATGCTCACCAATTAACTAAGTTTCTTATTGTTAGCGATCCATTGCATCTGAAGCGAGCCGTATTAATGGCGCGAGGTTTAGGAATGGATGCACATTCGTCTCCCACACCTACTACCCGCTATCGCAGTTTTCACAGTCAGATAGAGTTTTTAAGCCGAGAAACTTATTTTTACTTTGTCTATTTAGTGTTTAAAATCTAGCTTCCGAAACTACAATAACTCTGTGATGGAAAATAACCGTTGTCGGTCTATTTGTTGCAGCTTGATTTTTTCAGCGTAGAATGCCTGATAATAGGATTGATAACGCTCTGGTTCAGCTTCTGGATCAGTTTGTTGCCATAGTTCCAAAAAGTGACGATAGCGTTTTTCCAGCATCACCAAATCCATGCAAGCGATCGCAGCTTGAACCACTTGCGGAGTCCGAAGTATTTCTTTCTGGTTTTTTTCATCCACATGAAATAAATGGGCAATTAATGCCATCTCGCTGCCAAATTCTAAGAACTGGTCTTGCAGGCGGGAAATTAAATTTGGTAGAGACACAAAATTTTTCGTTTCTTCATCACCGGATGAAATTTCTAAAATCTGCTGCCATAAAAATCGGTGGTGGGAAAGGCTAAATTGCAAATCTCTCTCCTCTAGTTCGGCAATAATCAATTGACGCTGTTCGGGGCAATGCAAGTAAATTCGCAATAATAACGCCTCTGCATGTTCTAAAAGACTCCGTTCGGTGGGAAGTGGGGAGTGGGGAGTGGGGAGTGGGGATTTGCTACTTCCCCATGCTTTCTTCGCTGATACGGGTTTAGAGTATGTAGCCGCAGGGGGAGCAATTTGATTTAGCAGATTTTCGACTCGTAGGGGTATAAGTCTGGTATCTCCCAAGCTGAGTATTTCTGCACAGTAGGAAACGTAATAGTTGCGTGTATCGCTGTTAGCGATATTTTTAAGTAATTTGACTATTTGCTGAGTTACTTGTTGAAAATCAGTAGCTTGCTTTAAGTCACGGTCTTGAATAATTTGCTGAATCTGCCAGTCTAGCCAAAGTGGGGCATTTTTTAGCAGTTCTGCATAATCTTCTGGGGTGTGACTATGCAAGTATTCATCAGCATCTTTGCCATCAGGTAAATTGAGAACCTTTAGCTGAACTTCGCCTTTGTATGCTAGTTCGGCAATTTCACCGATTGCCCGTTCTGCCGCATTGGTTCCGGCTTTATCAGCATCAAAGTTGAGTACTAATTGTTTTGATTCGGTGTAGCGTAATATTAACCGGACTTGCTCTAAGCTTAAAGCAGTGCCTAAAGAGGCGACAGCGTTATTAATACCAGCAGCGTGGAGAGCGATCGCATCAAAATATCCCTCTACCACCACAGCTTGATCAAGTTGAGAAATTCCACCCTTGGCTTGATCGAGGGCAAATAATGTTTTACCTTTACTAAAAAGTTCGGTTTCTGGTGAATTCAGATACTTAGGCTGTTCATCAGTCAGAGTTCTACCACCAAAGGCAATGACGCGTCCTTGGACATCGCGGATGGGAATCATTAAGCGATCGCGGAATACATCATAATAACCGCCTCCTTCCTTGCGTGGCTTAATCAATCCCGCTTTTTCTAGTATCTGCACGGGCAAACGTTTATCTTCCACTAGATAACGATAGAGAGTTTCCCAACCTGCGGGGGCGTAACCTAAACCAAATTGCTGTATAGTTTCTTCTTTGAGTTGGCGGTTAGATTGCAAATATTCAAGTGCCTTTTGCCCTTGGGATTGTCTGAGGGCATGTTGATAAAACTGGGCGGACGTTGCCAGAACTTCGTACAACTGCTCACGTAAAGATAGCTGACGCTGTAATTCTTGGCGTTGTTCGGGTTCTAGAGTTTGCACAGGTACTTGGTAACGCCGTGCTAAATCCAGCACCACATCAGCAAAAGAGCGCTTTCCCAACTCCATGACGAACTTAATGGCATTTCCCCCAGCTTGACAGCCAAAGCAATAGTACATTTGCTTGGTCTGGCTGACGGTGAAACTGGGAGATTTCTCATCATGGAAGGGGCACAAACCGACAAAATCCTTTCCACGTTTGCGTAAAACTACGTATTCCGAGACGACATCTACAATATCAGCCCGTAGTTTAACTTCCTCAATTGTGTCTGGGTGCAAGCGGGGGATTTGCATTCTAGTCTATTTATTAATTCATGGGTTGGTAGTTAACACTGCCGTGCGTTTCCCAACTGATAGCTATTATATTCTTGTTGCTAGACCAAGATTGATGTATACAATTGCTTACACTTAATTTTATCAGAGGAAATACTTAAAATGGGACGTATTTTTATATCAGCGGCTCATGGAGGCAGAGAAGCCAGAGGAATCGATCCAGGTGCGATCGCAGGTGGTACAACTGAAGCTAAAGAAATGATTCTGCTGCGCGATTTGATTGTCACAGAACTAAGGGCGCGGAATGTGGAAATTTTGGCAATTCCTGATGACTTGAGCGCCGCCCAAACTATCACCTGGATCAATTCTCGTGCCCGCCGGGGTGATGTTGCCCTAGAAATTGAATCTAATGCGGCTAATAGCCCTTCTGTGCGCGGGGCGGGTGTATTTTACATTGCTAATAATAGCGATCGCAAGAGTAATGCTGAACAACTATTAGTGGGGTTGTTGCGTCGCGTACCCCAATTACCAAATCGGGGAGCCAAGCCAGATACAAATAGTGGATTAGGCAGTTTAGCATTCTGCCGCCAGACAACGCTTCCAGCTTTGGTGATGGAAGTAGGGTTTCTTACCAATCCAGAAGATCGGACTTTGCTGCAAAGTCGTCGTCGTGATTTTGCTTTGGGAATTGCCGACGGATTAGTGACTTGGAGTCGTGTCATTGACCCCACTCCTGGAACTCCAGTGGAAGCAAATTATCCGCCAATTAATATTAATATTAATGGACAAAATTACTCAGAGCAAGGAGTTTTAGTTAATGGTAATGCTTACATTCCCATTGATTTAGTAGACCGTTTACGGATTGACCTTTCCAAAACGGCTAATGTCAATCGAATTACCTATCGCAAAGTAGTTTATGTGAAAGCGATCGAACTGCGAGATTTTAATGTTGCAGTCACTTGGGATGCTGCAACGCGTACTGTTAGCTTGCGATCGAATTTGGTGGTTTGCCCTGGTGAGTTTTCGCGGGTGATGTCGAACGGTAACACATCCGAATTACAGTTACAATTATTCTTGAAAAATAATAATGAAAATGCTTTGGTAAATTTCCCTGATATTCCCAAACTTTATCGGGAAGAAGCAGGTATAGAAGGAGTGAACTATGATATTTCCTTTTGCCAAATGTGTGTAGAAACTGGATTTTTACGGTTTGGTAGTGATATTAGACCTGAGCAAAATAACTTTGCAGGCTTAGGTGCGATCGGTGGCGGTTCTGAGGCTGCGTCTTTTCCAAGTGCCAGAATTGGAGTGAGGGCACACATTCAACATTTAAAAGCTTACGCTAGTTTAGAACCTTTGGTACAAGAAGTAGTAGATCCAAGATTTCGCTTTGTCACACGCGGGATTGCGCCATTAATTGAACAGCTATCAGGGCGGTGGTCAGCAGATTTGGATTATGGTACAAAAATTTCAGCAATGCTCAAACGATTATATGAATCAGCAGGACTTCTTTGAGTTACGCAAGAGTTTTCCAGTTCATCAATCCCTGTATTGTCACTACGTGAGTTATTAGAGCAGTTAGCATTGCTTGAGAAGCCTCAAAATTAGTAAATACAGAATTTTATTCATTCGTAGCGAATTAAATTGGTTATACGCTGCATTAACAATGCATCGACTTGCATTGTTAATGCGTCAGCTTGCCTTATCAATGCGTTCCCCGACATAAAAACGCTACGCTTTTAGGCAAAACTGTACTAAAATTTTGCACAATGCGATCGCAAACGTGGTCTGCTTCAGCACAAAAATGCCGTAAAGTTAGTAAACTTGATAGCAATTTAAGAAGACAGACCGTGATCGTTCCATCAGGCAGTAGAGCGTTAGTAGCAAGTCATAACAGTAGTTTAGAGTTTACCAGCCTCGCCAAACTATTAAGTGGAAACTTGCTTGCAGAAGTGGATCTTCATCGGGCTGTAGTAAGTTTAAAGCTAAAGCAAGCCAAAAAAGGAGCGATGGGTCAGTTTCTGACCCCCGCCTCAGTAGCTCAATTAATGGCTGAGATGTTTAATCGGCTGGATTTGCCTGAAATATCCTTGCTTGATGCTGGAGCCGGAATCGGTTCATTACTTGCGGCTTTTGTGGAAAAAGTATGTCAGCAGCGAAAACCCACATCAAGTTTGCGCGTTGTAGCTTATGAAATAGACCCTTTTCTAATTGGATATTTGCAGCAGACTCTAGAACTATGTAAGAGGAAATGTGAAAATATTGGTATTTCCTTCAATTACGAAATTCGTGAGACTGATTTTATTGAAGATGCAGTCAGGCTGCAAAAGCTTGGTTTATTGAATAGTGCGATGCCTACGGCGGTAAACTACGCAACAGAATTTACTCATGCTATTCTTAACCCGCCTTATTTGAAAATAAATGCTAATTCTAAGGTGCGCGAATTGCTGCGTTCCATCGGTTTAGAAACTAGCAATCTTTATACTGGTTTTATGGCTGCTACAGCGCAACTTCTAAAACCAAGTGGGGAGTTTGTAGCGATTACCCCGCGCAGTTTTTGCAATGGGCCATATTTTCGTGACTTCCGCAAGATGTTTTTAGAGATGATGGCTTTAGAGCAAGTACATCTTTTTGAATCGCGGCAAGAAGCATTTAGCGATGATGATGTTTTGCAAGAAACTATCATTATCCAAGCTACAAAACAAAGGCAAAAATATCGCAGCGTCATCGTAAATACTAGCTCTGGCGCTAATGATGACTTGATAATGTCACACTCTGTACCATATACAGCCCTAGTTCACCCTAATGATTTAGATCAGTTTATTCATATTATTCCAGACAATATTAGCCAGCAAATCGTTCAGAGAATGGCACTTTTAAGCTGTACATTGAGCGATTTAGGGCTAACAATCTCAACCGGAAGGGTAATAGATTTCCGAGCAAAAGAGTATTTAAGGGCAAATCCAGAAAACAATACTGTTCCATTAATTTATCCAGTGAATTTATCGAATGGATATGTAGAGTACCCAAAAATAACTAAAAAGCCTCAAGCGATAGTAAATATAGAAGAAACAACGAATCTTCTAATACCAAATGAGCATTACGTCTTATGTAAAAGATTTTCATCGAAAGAAGAAAAAAGGCGTGTTGTTGCGGTGGTTTATAATGCCAACCAATTTAATTATGGTTATGTTGGCTTTGAAAATCACTTGAATTACTTTCACAAAGATGGGCGTGGACTCAGCCTTACCTTAGCTCGTGGGCTTGCTATTTATCTCAATTCAACCCTAGTTGATGCTTTTTTTCGGTTGTTCAATGGGCATACTCAGGTCAATGCAACAGATTTGCGAAAATTAAAATACCCTAATTTGTCACAGCTATTGTCTTTAGGAACAGGATTTCAAGAGCAGTTTCCTTCTTTGCGGGAAATTGATGAACTTATTGAAAATAAGCTAATGAGTATGTCGAATCTGTCAGAGAATAATCCAATTGCTACTAAGTCTCGAATTGATGAAGCGCTGCAAATCTTGACACAATTGGGCTTTCCACGGGCACAGCTTAACGAACGTTCAGCTTTAACTCTCCTGGCGTTGCTTGACTTAAAACCGACAGACTCTTGGCAATTAGCCACTTTCCCTTTGATGGGAATTACCCCGATGATGAACTTTATGGCTCAACATTATGGCAAAACCTATAAGCCCAACACACGGGAAACAGTTCGCCGACAGACAGTACATCAATTTTTGGATGCAGCTTTAATAGTTGCTAATCCAGATGATTTAAGCCGCCCTATTAACAGTCCCAAAACCGTATATCAAATTGAAAATAGTGCGCTAGAACTATTAAGAAGCTACGGTACTGACGAATGGCAAAATAGTATTTGCACTTACCTTGCTTCAGTTGAAACTCTAAAAAAGCAATATGCTCAAGAACGCGAAATATCCCGTATTCCCATAATAATTAACGGAGAAATTAAAACTTTATCGCCAGGTGGCCAGAATATTCTAATTGAAAAAATTATTAATGATTTTGCCCCTCGTTTTACTCCTGGTGGAAAGCTTATTTATATTGGTGATACAGATGAAAAGTTTGCCCACTTCGATGAAACAGCATTGACAGATTTGGGCGTTAACATTGATTCTCACGGCAAAATGCCAGATGTGATTATTCACTTCACAACAAATAACTGGTTGGTGCTGATTGAAGCTGTAACCTCACACGGCCCCATTAATCCTAAACGGAAGAAAGAACTTGAAGTGTTATTCCGAGATGTCCAAATACCACTGGTGATGGTAACAACATTTCTCAGCCGTAAGGCAATGGTAGGATATCTGGCAGATATTGCTTGGGAAACAGATGTTTGGGTTGCTGATGATTCAACTCACCTGATTCATTTCAATGGTGAATATCTATTGCAGGCTTACCAAATTGAAGTCGCTGAACAGGAAAGCGACCATACTTGAGAGCGGTTAAACCTGAATCAAATTACTTTCTTACATATCTTGTTTATATTCTTCTAACAATTGCGGAATGTGATCATATCCATCTACACCGATAACTGCAATAATTTTCGGGCGATGTTGCTGTAATAATTTTTGGAAAGCTTCTGCCCCTATTTGTCCTTGTAAAATTGTTAACAACCCTGCTGGTTGTCGCCATTCACGAGAAGCAATTTGCTCCAAAAGATACATTCCCAAGCAGCCAGTATAAACAGTTTTTTCGGAATTTTGTAGATGATAATAAGCTTCCGCTAAATAAGCTAAGTTCCGCCCTTGGAGATACAAATCACCAGAAAGTTGCGCTGTTTTAAAACCATCTTCAAGATATTTAATTGCACTTTGGTGTTCTCCAATTACTAGATAGGCAATTCCTAAGCTGCTGACACATAAGGCTTTACTTTGAATATCGCCTAATTTTTCTGATAATTTTAAACCTTGTTCCAAATAGTTAATTGCAGCTTGGTATGTTTCTGGTTCTAGGTTTTCTAGTTCCTGAGCTTGCATGACTTCGCTGTAACCTAAATTTACCAGCGCGTTTGCTTCTCCGGTGCGATCGCCTGCTTGCCGACTCAATATTAATCCTCGTTGACTGTTGCTAATTGCCTCAGCATAATTTTGCTGTTGCACGTAAGTACGGCTGAGGTGGTTGAGATTGGCAATTTCACAGGTGCGATCGCCTGCATTCCTAGCTATCTCTAGCGCCTGCTGATGAAAATCAATAGAGCGCTGGTATTGTCCCAAAGCACGCTGAGAATAGCCTAAAAGTGTCAAAATACGCGCCTTTTCTTGGGTTCCCTCGCCTCGTCGTAGCGGTTCATCCAAATAATCTAAGGCATCTCGTAAATAAGTACCAGTAAAAGAGGCGAAAATCCCGCCGTAAAAGGGAAAATACGGACGCTGGGCAAAGGTTCGCAAAATCTGGAGCATGATTTGAGAACAGGCATCCCTGTATACTGTGCTAATGCTGCCAAAACCACTTGCTAACTGACTCCAAATCACTGCAAAGGTCAAGAAAGTGGAAATGGACAACTTTGGCCCGGCTTTAACATCGTAAGCTTGTTGGTCAAACCAGTTAATTAATCCCCGTTGCAAGAACTGTAAAATCAATGCCATTTCCACCCAATCTCTAAGGGTGATGCCCCGTTGTTGTTGGGCAAACTCAATTGCCGATTCTTCCCTAGCTAAGGTGCGAAGCAGTGCTTTGGGTAACTCACTATTGAGTTGTTTCGCCCAACTTGCCCAAGGGCCACGTTCTCCTGGTACGCCGCCAAATCCTAGAGATTCTTTTTGCTCGTACATCCAACTGAGCAAGTTGTCTTGTAATCGCTGCCAAGAAGCTAAACCACGGGTAATACCTTCGGAAAATTGTTGTAAATCAGAATCTACCTGAGCAAATTGCAGCAATGCTTTTGATAACTGCTTTAGCTGTTTTAAATTTAGCGGATACTTCTGATTGGGGTCAGTAACCCGGATAAATGCCGCCAGACGCTCCTCAGCAGTGGCTGTGGTAATTTCTGAAGCTGCGAAGACAATCGCTTCTGTGGCTTTGTTTTGCTCTTGCCAGCGTTGCCATTGACTTTGAATGGTTTTAATGGCTCTCAAGCTCCGAGTCGCCTTGGCTTTTTTGAGTTCGTCTTTTTGGCTATCTACTTGGTTTTGGAGGGCATTCAGGCGATCGCTCAAAGCTAGCTCAAATACTTCCCCTGTACCGGAAGTAATTCCTTTCAGCAGCATTTGATACACCTGTTCTACAGAGCTAATTTTGCCCTTGAGGGTGGTTTCAACAATTTCATCGATTAAGGCAAGATAGCGATCGCTTAATGGCAGAGAGTCTGGCACTTTGGCTATTAGGAGAATGTCACGTCAATTCTAATTCTAGTCTTGGCAGACTACTAGTAGCTTACTAAAGGAGAAAAATGGCAGCAAGGTTTTCCCAAATCCGTGAAAAGTAAATTGTTTTTACTCTGAGCATAAAATAATATTGATCGGCTGATAAGTAATCAACTACTTGTGGAAGATAAACACTCCACAAAACAAACAATTTATAAACAAACCATGAGGTAATTAAGTATGATTCATCACATATCTATTTCTGTGCAAAATCCCCAGCACGTTGCCCAAGTTCTGGCTGAAGTCATTAACGGGCAAGCTTTTCCCTTTTTCCCTAATCCAGGTAGCTATATGGTTTTTCCCCTTGACGAACATGGAACGGGGATTGAACTTTATCCGTTAAAAACTCAGCTAATGCCTGGTGAGGGAGATAACCAGTGTATGTTTGCAGAAAATGCTACTCCTTCTGGGTTTACGGCTACTCATGCAGCAATCTCTGTTTCTTCAACTCAAGAAAAAATTGAGTTGATTGGCAAACGCGAAGGTTGGAGAGTATTACGTTGTAACCGTGACTCTTTTTTGATGTTATTGAGTTCTGGCTAGAAAACAAAGTCATGATAGAACTACTCACACCGGAAATGTCGGCTCAATATTTAGCGGTAACGCAGCCAGAAAATTTGAAGAAAATTTTTAATTCATAACTCTGCTACTGCTAATTTCACAACACCAATTACTAAATTAAAAAGTAAAAAAGATAAATCCTAGTATTGTTTAGCAGTGCTAGGATTTACTTTTAGGAATTAAGGCTTCAATTCCCTCAACATACCAATTCATCGCCAGTTGTTGCTTATCATCCAACACCTTACCTTTGGGTACTCGCACCACGCCTTTTTGGTCTTTCACTGGCCTATCAAAAGGATGTGCAGTACCTTGAATAAACTCATCGCGCTTTGCATTCACTAGTTGTTGCACATCAGCCGATATTTACTTAATTTTAGCTTTTTACTTTTGTTTTAGAGTCGCCAACCCCCAGAAGTGGCTGGAAAAATATGCAAAGAAGCAGGGTTGAAAGTAAAAAAATGCTAATTTTTAAACTTTGGAAAGTATATCATGTATCATGTCCCGATTGCAGATAATCTACGAGAAACTACTGGTAAAACTATTAACTAAATATAGGAATCGTATTTGATTTTTGAAATTATCTGCGTAGGCGGGGAGTGGGGAGTAGGGAGTAGGGAGTAGAGAATTAGGCTTTTCAGTCTCAGTATGTTTTCAGAAATCAAATCGGAGTCCTATATCTGTTTACAGTTCGGAAAAACTAGTCAACAACCATGAATTTATTTGAACTTTTAGCAGGGGAAGACAATCATTCAGCCCTAGTCACACCCGAAGGGCGATCGCTAACTTATAAGCAATTGCGCGAGAATGTTATTGGGCTAGTATCCCAACTCAACAGCTTTGGATTGAAACGAGGAGAACGTATTGCCATTGCCATGACTAATGGTTCACCAATGGCGATTACCTTTTTGGCTGCCGCCCTATGTGGCACTGCTGCACCCTTGAATCCCAAATATAAACAAGAAGAATTTGCCTTTTACTACAAAGATACCCAGGCAAAAGCACTGATTACGTTGTCTGAGGGGGCAGAAGCAGCCATTGCCGCCGTCACACCTGATATGATGCTGATTAATGCCAAGGTAAATACTGACGGCACATTAAGCTTTGAATTAGTCAAAGAGAAACTTCCTCCTTGCTCCCAGCTAAGAGCTCCCTTGCCTGAGTCTGATGATCTGGCGATGATTCTCCATACTAGCGGCACTACCAGTCGTCCCAAGCGTGTACCGATTCGTCATCGCAACTTAATCGCTTCAGCCGGCAACCTCATCGGTGCTTACTCACTCAGCGCAGCTGACACTACACTTTGCCTAATGCCTCTATTCCACATTCACGGATTGGTGGGCTGTTTGCTGGCAACTCTGGGATCAGGCGGTACACTAGTTTGTCCCAATGGCTTTAATGCCTTGGAGTTTTGGAAACTGGTAGATACCTACAAACCCACTTGGTATTCCGCAGCGCCAACCATGCACCAGACAATTTTGGCACGCGCTAGCCGCAACACAGAAATTGTCAAAGCTAACCGCTTTCGTTTCATTCGCTCTAGTAGTGCTTCCTTGCCGCCAATTATCATTGAACAGCTAGAGGCAACTCTCAATGCTCCAGTGGTGGAATCTTATAGCATGACTGAAGCATCTCACTTAATGACCACCAACCCCCTACCGCCAAAAGTGCGGAAACCAGGTACTGTAGGTTATGGGTTTGGCGTAGAAGTGGGCATTATGGATTCTGAAGGTAACTTATTATCTCAGGGAAGCTTGGGTGAGGTGGTGGTAAAAGCACCCAATGTTATAGATGGATACGAAAACAACCCAGAAGCTAACGCCACAGCTTTTGTAAACGGTTGGTTCCGCACTGGAGATCAGGGTACTGTGGATGAAGACGGCTATCTCCGTTTGACTGGACGCATTAAAGAATTGATTAATCGGGGTGGGGAAAAAATTTCTCCCTTAGAAGTGGATGATGTTTTGCTACGCCATCCCGCCGTCGCCGAAGCCTTAGCCTTTGCCGTCCCCCACAAATCTTTAGGAGAAGATATCCACGCGGCTGTGGTGCTAAAAGCAGAAGCTAGCGAAAAAGAACTTTTAGCTCACTGTTCAACTATGCTGGCAGACTTCAAAGTTCCCAAGCAAGTTCACATTTTAGAGCAACTACCTCGTGGTGCTACCGGGAAACTGCAACGGTTAGCGATCGCAAAATTGCTTAATATTGGGGAGTAGGGAGTGGAGAGTAAGGGAAGCAGGGGGAGCAGGGGAGGCAGGGGGAAATAACCAATCCCCAATCCCTATTATTTTCAATTGGGAATTGTTAAGACTTTGTTTTCGCTTAAAAAGTCTTGAATGTGGTTGACAAATTCTTCTAATTCTGAAATTAAGTTAGTAGTATCTCTCAGGTCTTGATTGTTAGCTAGTTGTTCTAATTTGTTAGCTGCTAAATACATAGCTGTGTCTCCAATGTTGCTGCTAGCGCCTTTAAGGTGATGGGCTTCTCGCGCTATTTGTCTAAAGTCATTATGTGCGATCGCTATTTTAATTGTCTCTAAACGGGGTTTAATATCTTCAACGCATAAATGCAATAGATTTAATTCAAAGTCTTGATCGTTTCCCGATATTTGATGCAAGTGTTCCCAATTAATTGCTAGGTTAACTTTGCCGTTATTTGTGGTAGAAACTGTCTGTTCATGCACAACTTCCTTTTGTTGGGAGAGGATCACGCCTGTCCACTGCTCCAGAATCGCAGCCAATTTTTCTTTAAATACTGGCTTGCTCAGATAACCGTCCATGCCTGCACTTAGACATCTTTCTTCATCTTGTTTCATCGCATTAGCCGTCATCGCAATCACTATAGGACGACGACGCAGGGCAAAAGCATCCTCTTGCCAACGATGAATTTCTTTTGTGGTTTCTAAGCCGTCGAGAATTGGCATTTGGCAATCCATTAGAATCAAATCATAAGGAATTTTTTCTAATAGCTGTAAAACTTCTTTGCCGTTAGCAACGACATCGGCTTTGTAGCCCAAACTCTGGAGTTGCTTCAAAGCTACTTTCTGATTCACCAAATTATCTTCAGCTAACAGAATTCTTAACTTGGCTTTAGCAGATACGTTAGCAGCAGAGGAAGTAAGAATGCCTGAAGTTTCAGTACTCTGAATTTCTTCAGTAGCTTCTAACCTCAAGCCTCTAGCCTCTTGTTCTGATTCCGGCTGAGTTTCTAAAATTGTCATGATGGTATTGAGAAGTCGTGATGGCTTGATGGGTTTTACTAAATAAGCAGCAAATCCGATTTTGAGCGCTTGCTGTACTTCATCCCGTTGATTAGTAGAGGCGAGCATAATTAAAGGTATCTTGGCAATTCCAGAATTGGCTTGAATTTGTTCGTTTATTGCCATGCCAGAAGTTTGGGGTATTTGCATATCAACCAAAGCGACATCATAAGATTTGCCTTGCTCACAAGCTTGCTGAATAACTTTGATAGCCGCAGCAATACTGTCAGCTTGATCTACTTCCATTCCCCAATGAGTCGCTTGATGGTGAATAATTTTGCAATTAGTGGCGTTGTTAGCAACCATTAACAAGTGGCGATCGCGCAAAATTGTGCGATCATCGCATTGTGGCAAAACAGGCTCAATTTGCTTTGTAAAAAGCACCTCAAACCAAAACTTAGATCCTTTCCCCATCTCACTTTCTACCCCAATTACTCCTCCCATTAAAGTCACCAGTTGTTTACAGATGGCTAATCCTAAGCCAGTACCACCATACTTGCGAGTTGTAGAAGCATCGACTTGGGTAAATGGCATAAATAGTTTGCGTTGGTCTTCAGGGCTAATGCCAAGACCTGTATCTGTGATCGCAAAATGGATTGTGGCTGTATTGGAGGAAAGCGATCGCAATTCGGCTTGCACTAATATTTCACCAGCGCTGGTGAACTTGATAGCGTTGCTGATTAAGTTCATGAGAATTTGCCGCAGTCTACCATTATCTCCTTTGAGTTGCGTGGGGACGTTATGCTCAATTAGTGCAGCAATTTCTAATCCCTTGTTATGGGCTGAGGAAGCTAATAATTCCACCACTTCTTCTACACAAGTGGATAGGTCAAAATCTAGAGTTTCGAGAGCCATCTCTCCAGCCTCAAGTTTGGAAAGATCCAAAATCTCGTTGATTAAACTTAAAAGAGCATCTCCACTAATGCGAATTGTTTCTATAAAATCTCGCTGTTCTGGGTCTAAGGGAGTATCTAACACTAAACTAGTCATCCCCAATACAGCGTTCATCGGAGTGCGAATTTCATGACTTATATTTGCCAAAAAGGCACTTTTAGTCTGAGAAGCTAATTCGGCTTGGCGACGGGCTATTTCAAGTTCTTGTCGCTGACGAGTTTCTGCTGCTAATAGGTGAGCTTGGGCTAAGGCAATACCTACTTGATCGGCTATTTGCCGCAAAAGATGAGTTTCAAAACTAGACCAATGGTGGGAATCGTCACACTGATGAACTATCAGCAAACCGCGAACTTCTTCTTTGACAAGAATGGGCACAACCAAATTTACTTTGACCCCAAACTGTTGCATTAATTCCAGATAGCTTTGTTCGACTTCCAGCAGATCCAAGTTAGCCAACTCTAAAATCTGTCCTTGACGGTACTGCTGTAAATAGTGTTGTTGTAGATATTCTGCTTGGAAGTAGGGGGGGGTAATGTTTTGCTCTTTAATTGCTGGTAAGCCAGAAACTACTGCTTCAATGACGGTGGTTGCAGACTCATCTGGCAAAAGCTGATAGATTAAAACTCGGTCAGTCTGGAGAATCTTTTGTACCTCCTCGACAGTGGTTTGAAGAATTTCTTCGATTTGCAAAGACTGGCGAATTTTGAGGGTGATTTCGGTAAATAGTTGCGATCGCAAGTTTTGGCGTTGTATTTCTTCTTCAGCTTGTTTACGCTGGATAAATTGCCCCACTTGCTCACCGATATAATTCATCGTTTTTACTAAATCTTCGTCAAGCTGCTGGATTTCACAATTGAAGCAGGTAATAACACCAAGGATTTTATTACCACTGCGGATTGGAAAACCAAAAGCTGCATGTAGTCCTACTTGAGCCGAAATTTGAAAATTAGGGTAATTAATATCTTTAACGATATCAGCGATCCAAACAGGTTCACAACTCGCCCAAACCCGTCCAGGCAATCCGATTCCTGGCGCAAAGGTGGTTTGCCGCTTCAGTGATTTAAACTCTTCTTGCATCTCAAGGGATGCTTTATGCCAGATATCGAGCAAACGCAGCACATTCACTTGCTCATCGACCATCCAAATTTCACCCAAATCCCATCCCAAACTCTCGCAGATCCCTTGCAAGATTTGGCGAGTAGCTTCGCTCGTCGTGGCAGACTCAGCTAAGACGCGGGTGTGTAGCATATTGTGCAGTTAAATGCTTTTGGGCGCGTTTGCGTAAGCGAAGCTCGTCGGAGACATCGGTGATATCAGTGCCAGTAACAACAATGTATTCAATACAATCTTCATAGTCTTTGAGAATAGTGTTTGACCAAGCGATTAGCCGCCGACTACCATTCTTCATTAGCCAATAATTTTCGTACTCATTGGGGAGTTGATCAGTTACCAATTGCTCAAAAACTGCTTTGACCGGCTCCACCTCTTCAGGAAAGTAGGAGCAAGTTCCAGAAACTATCTACCTCTCACCTCATCGAAGGAGTAACCTGTTGTTTGTTCACAAGCTTGATTGAAACGAACAATTTGCCCTTGAGAATCGAGAACTATCACTAAGGCGCTGGTTGTATCCAATACTGCTGAGATAAAATTGCGTTCTTGGTTTAAGGCTTCTTCTGTTCTCTTACGCTCAATAAACTCACGAATAGATCAAGTAGTAGACTACAGCAAGAACAATAAAACTTAAGCTTATGGCGATCGCAAGTGCCAGAATTGTGTTCCGATTGCTAGCCTTTTTTGCTTGTGACTGCTGCTGAAGTCTTTCCCCTTTCCTCGTTTTCCATCTCATTGATCATCTTGCGGATATCACCCATGAGATTTTGTTCATTATTTCTCATTAGTACTTGCAACGCCATCTCTAATCCCTTGTCTTGGCGCAAGTCGATAGCCTGTTTTAGTTGAGCAAGTTTAGCTGTTATAAGAAATTCAAGCGTTGCAATCTGCTTTTGTTGGTTTGGTTGATTTGCTGTTAACCTCTTCAGGTTAGCAATTTCTTGCTTGACGTTAATAAGTGCTACTTTATACGGTTTTAGATAAAGTTTTTTTTCAGTGAAAACGTAACTACTTTGTGCAATTTCAGCATCTTTTATTTGGGATAGTAGTTTTTCTACACTGTTAATTTTTTTATAAGTATTTTTTACTGTAGTAGTGCGATTATTAGTAGATTTTCTTATATTTTGATCAGAAACCACGCCAATCAAAACTAAAATTGCCGAAGCCAAACCAAAACCTGCTACTATCTTTTTTAAAAATTGCTTGCGTACCTTTTGCGACTGTTTACTTTTCTTAGTAACAAGTACCAAATTTGCTAAATTCCGGCGCAATTCTAGTTGCTTGATGGCTTGACGACCTAAATTTTGTAATGCCTCCACTTGTTCTGGAGTAAGTTCTCGTGGTACATAATCAATTACACACAATGTTCCTAGCGTGTATCCCTCAGGGTTAATCAGAGGTACACTGGCATAAAACCGAATATATGGGTCAGATGTTACCAGTGGGTTGGTAGCAAACCGTTCGTCATCTGTTGTATCAGGTACAACAAAAACATCAGGCTGGAGAATAGCATGGGCACAGAATGCAAAATCTCGGTGTGTTTGTAGGACATGGAAACCGACTTTTGACTTAAACCACTGGCGATTTGTATCAATTAAGCTAATTAAAGCAACAGGAGTCTGACAAATATAGGAGGCTAAACGGGTGAGGTCATCAAAGGCGGCTTCAGATGGTGTATCGAGAATCTTATATTGCAAAAGCGCCTCAATTCTCTGGGCTTCGTTATCAGGTAATGGTGCTTTCATCCTTAAGCCTTATCTACATTCTGGGGTTGGGGAAGGTGTGCCCCCTCTGGGAATAAGGGGTAATGGGGACTGGGGATTGGAAGTTAGGGAGAATTATTAAAAAAGAAGTCCTTATTTTGTTTCCTCCTATTCCTCAGCACCCATTAACCAGTACCCACATCAACAAACTTACTTTAATTAATGGCAATAGTTTAGTTAAAAGCGTTAGCGTAATTTCACTGAGTTCGACGTTATTAAAGAATCAGTCAAATGATTAAGTCTGTGTTGTATTTTTTGTGGGCTAGTTTATTTGAAATCGGGGGTGGCTACCTGATATGGTTGTGGTTGCGTGAAGGTAAGCCGTTCTGGTGGGGCATATTAGGGGGAATTGCTAAAGAATTAAAATATTCTCGCTTTAAAACTCCACCCATGAAGGGATGGAGTATTCTGACTCCTGACTCCTGTTTATATTTTTTTTGACAAAGAACTTTTATATTATTCCCTTTTAAACAGGTAATAACCTTACGCAAAGTTGGAGTTTTTTTTAGTAGTAAATCTGCGATCGCCAGCCATACGGATATCTACGGATTTATGCGGAAGATATCAAAAGAATTCATGGCATATTTGTGCAAATTCACTGATAATTCTTGGCAGTAATTTAGAATAATTGTCAATTTTCAGAAGTATCTATAATTTGTAACAATAGGTAACTAAAAATTCAGACTGTTATCGCGCTTGAATAAAATATTTTTCTTCAAAATAAAAGATGTAGCCATTGCATCTTTACACCGTTATTTGCATCTTGGCAACTACAATCAGGATTATATTTTTGTTAACATTTCAAGAAAATTCAGGTTAAGTAACTTTAAAGACAAAAATGTCTAACTAAAAGTAATCAAATGTAGTCAAGTATACAAACCATTGACGCTTAGGAAGAAGAAGTGTTGAAGAAAGTTGTGATAATTGGGGCTATGACCCTACTGTTTTTGGCAGGGCCGTTGATGGGCGAAAGCATTGCCCAAACCCCGACTGCTGCTGTGCCTGCTGCTGATACTGGAGATACAGCATTTATGCTGATTTCAGCAGCGCTTGTGCTATTAATGACACCAGGATTGGCGTTCTTTTATGGTGGATTTGTGCGATCGCGCAATATCCTAAACACATTGATGATGAGCTTTGTGTTAATGGCGATCGTGGGAGTTACCTGGATTCTGTGGGGCTATAGTCTCTCTTTTGCGCCAGGGTTGCCGTTCATCGGTGGATTACAATGGTTCGGGTTGAATGGTGTCGGGTTTGAGATAACCGATTATCTCAAAGGGTCAAACCCACCGGAAGTTGTCTCTTATGCCGGAACCATACCCCACCAGGCATTCATGATCTACCAAGCCATGTTTGCCATTATCACCCCAGCCTTAATTTCTGGAGCGATCGCAGAACGGATGAGTTTCCGTGCCTATTCGCTGTTTGTCCTACTGTGGTCAACTTTTATTTACGCTCCCCTGGCCCACATGGTTTGGGCAAAAGGTGGATTTTTAGGTTTGTATGGTGGATTGGGTGCCCTCGATTTTGCCGGTGGTACAGTCGTTCACATTAGTTCTGGCGTTTCAGCCCTGGTAGCAGCGATCGTCCTTGGGCCCCGGAAAACCCATCCTGATCGTCTTAGCCCGCCGCACAATGTCCCCTTTATTTTGCTGGGTGCTGGGTTGCTATGGTTTGGTTGGTTCGGCTTCAATGCTGGCAGTGCCCTATCTGTTGCTAGTGGAACTTCTGGTAACTTAGTCACAAATGTGGCAACAACAGCCTTTGTTGCCACCAATACGGCGGCGGCGGCGGGTGCATTGATGTGGCTAATTTTGGAAGGGGTTTTACGTGGTAAACCAACAGCCGTAGGAGCAGCTACAGGAGCCGTTGCTGGTTTGGTGGGCATTACTCCCGCCGCCGGATTTGTTACACCGCTATCAGCGATTTTAATTGGTTTCATCACCGCTTTTGTTTGCTTCTATGCTGTGAGTTTCAAGCACAAGCTACAAATTGACGATGCTTTAGATACCTATCCCGTGCATGGCGTTGGTGGTACAGTGGGGGCAATTTTAACCGCAATCTTTGCCACAACTCAAGTCAACGGAGCAGGTAAAGACGGAGTACTGCGTGGTAATTTTGGTGAATTGGGAGTTGAACTAGCAGCAATTGCCATTGCTTATGCGATCGCAGGTGTTGGTACATGGATTATTCTCAAGGTTATCGATGCTACAGTCGGGCTACGAGTCAAAGAGGAAGCTGAATTGCAAGGTTTGGATATCAACGAACACGGCGAAGAAGGTTACAATTCGGAGTTTGGCGATCGTCCCACTTAGTAAAGAGTGCTGAGTCCTTCAATTTTGGATTTTAGATTTTTCTTTCAATCCAAAATCCTAAATTCAAAATCCAAAATTGGGCTGATTTGCGATCGCTAGCGTTAAAATTTGATTCAAATAATTGGTAAATTTCGCTAGTTGTGTCTACTTCTTTTAAAACCTTTCCTATCTGGGCATTTTTTTCGCTGTTAACCAACGGCATCCTAATGTTGGCGGTCATTCTGCTAATTTGGCAACAGCAGAGATTGGCCGCTTTTTTTGGGATAATAACATCCCCAGAGCCAATCAACCTGAACAGTTCACCCCAAATTGCTACACCTGATTTGGGTCGCCGTCACCAACTCACTTACCAAGAGTGGGTAGACATCCTCAAACAAGAAGCCAAGGTCGCCGCAGACCAACGTCCTCCGCATTTAACTATTCTGGCGGGAGATTCTCTGAGTTTGTGGTTTCCCCCTGAATTATTACCCGAAGGTAAAAATTGGCTCAATCAAGGAATTTCTGGCGAAACTAGCAATGGTCTTTTGAAAAGATTGCAGATATTTGACCGCACCCAGCCAGAGGTGATTTTTGTAATGATTGGTATTAATGACCTAATTCGCGGGTTAAGCGACGAGGCAATTTTAGATAATCAGCGTCAAATTATCAATTACCTGCGAAAGACGCATCCCACAGTACAAATCGTTGTCCAATCGATTTTGCCACATGGAGCGCAAGAAGCAACCTGGAAAGGACGAGATAAACTTCTGGCTGTTGCCAATAGTCGCATTCGCAAGTTAAATCAGCAACTGCAAAGCATATCTACCAAAAGAGGTGTCAAATATCTCGATTTATATCCCCTGTTTACCAACAAGCAAGGAAATCTCCGCCGCGAATTTACTACCGATGGCTTACACCTAAGTCCTGAAGGCTATATAGTTTGGCGTTCTGCATTGCAGATTTATGGCGAGATCGAATTAAAACCCCAGCAAGAAAAAGAGGGGAAAAGGTTAAAGGGTAAAGGATAAAGGCATTAAATCTTTTTCCCTTTACCCTCTCTGATAATATCTTTGAATACAACTATTGTATAAATCGCGTCTGGGCGCGAGAAAATAAGAAATAGTGGTTTAAATAGGCAAATCTAATGGATACAAAAGCTTTTAAGCGCAGTCTGCAACATTCCGAAAATTACAATCGCAAGGGGTTTGGTCATCAAGCAGAAGTTGCCACCCAATTGCAGTCTGAGTATCAGAGTAACTTGATTCAAGAAATTCGCGATCGCAATTACACCCTACAACGGGGTGATGTGACAATCCGACTAGCACAAGCCTTTGGTTTTTGCTGGGGTGTAGAACGCGCTGTGGCAATGGCTTACGAAACTCGCCAGCACTTCCCTAAAGAACATATCTGGATTACTAACGAGATTATCCACAACCCTTCTGTAAATCAGCGAATGCAAGAGATGGAAGTCGAATTTATCCCCATTGAAGGAAAGAATAAAGACTTTTCTGTTGTTGGAACTGGTGATGTAGTCATATTACCCGCTTTTGGGGCTAGCGTTCAAGAAATGCAGATACTTCACGATAAAGGCTGCAAAATTGTTGATACAACTTGCCCTTGGGTATCTAAAGTTTGGAATACAGTAGAAAAGCACAAAAAAATCGATTATACATCAATAATTCACGGTAAATATAAGCACGAGGAAACAGTTGCAACTAGTTCTTTTGCTGGCAAGTATTTGATTGTCTTGAATTTGCAAGAAGCGCAATATGTTGCTGACTATATTATGAATGGTGGCAACCGTGAAGAATTTCTGACAAAATTTGCTAAGGCTTGTTCAGCAGGATTTGACCCCGATCAAGATTTAGCAAGAGTTGGTATTGCTAACCAAACTACAATGCTAAAAGACGAAACTGAGCAAATCGGCAAGCTTTTTGAGCGGACTATGTTGCAAAAGTATGGCCCCACTGAGTTAAATCAGCATTTCCAAAGCTTCAATACTATTTGTGATGCCACTCAAGAACGCCAAGATGCAATGTTGGAGTTAGTGGAACATAATTTAGATTTTATGGTAGTAATTGGTGGGTTTAATTCATCGAATACTACTCAATTACAACAAATTGCTTTTGAGCGGGGAATTCCTTCTTATCATATTGATACTGTTGAACGGATTAAATCAGGAGATTCCATAGAACATCGGCAATTAAATGGGCAGTTAATAACTACAGAAAACTGGTTGCCAGATGGAGAAATTGTGGTGGGAATTACTTCTGGTGCTTCCACGCCAGATAAAGTAGTAGAAGATGTGATTGAGAAAATTTTTGCAATGAAAGCAACAGCAGCGCTGGTTTAACAGTTACAGCGTATTTCAGGTAAACGAAGTATATGGGTAGGGGCACAACACGTTGTGCCCCTACAATTATCTGTACCTCACGCCTGTTGCAATCTGTTGTAATATCATGTTCTGTAAATCACTTACGATATGTCATTGCGAATGCAACGAAGTGGAATGAAACAATCGCAAGGGTTTGGGATTGCTGCGCTCCGTACCCTGCGGGTTCCGCCCTTGGCGGTACGCAATGACATAAGCATTAAGTCGAACATGATACAGCGCTTCCGCCTGTTATAAGGTACACTAGGTTAAAATATAAATACTTTTAAATGAAGTCATACTCTATCGAGCTTCGAGAAAAAATAGTTGCAGCACATATTCAAAAAAATATCTCAATCAGGAAAGTAGCTAACATATTTTCTGTCTCAAAGAGTTTAGTGCAAAAGCTTGTAAAACAACAAAAACTTGAAGGAAATTTACAACCAAAGCCGCGAGGAAAACCACAATTTAGTCATCTGACAAATGCTGACATAGAGTTAAGAGAATTAGTTGAAGCACATCCAGATGCAACATTGATAGAGTTGTGTGAATTATTTGCAGACAAAACTGGTAATTGGGTAGGTCGAAGTGCAATGTGTCGTGCCTTACAAAAATTAGGATTAAATCGTAAAAAAAAACATTGCGGAGTAGTCAAGCAGCAACAGAAAGAGTTCAAAAACTAAGAGTAGAATATTGGGAACAGGTCAGAGATATAGATCCAGATAACTTAGTATTCCTAGATGAGACAGGAGTTTTATTAGGTCTGGCAAGAACTCATGCGCGTTCGCAACAAGGAACAAGAGCTTACGACCAAAAACCATTTTATAGAGGTGCAAAAGTCACAGTAATTGGAGCAATTAGTATTAAAAAAGTAGTGGCGTTAATGACGATGAATAACTCAATGGATAGCCAAGCATTTGATGTATTCATTGAGAAGTTTTTAGCGCCTAATTTATGGACAGGAGCAGTAGTCGTCATGGATAACTTACCTGCCCATAAACTAGCATCAATTGTACCAATGATTGAAGCTGTAGGTGCGAAAGTTATTTGTTTATCCTCATACTCTCCTGATTTTAATCCAATCGAGTTATGGTGGTCACAACTCAAATCTTTTTTACGCAGTTTTGCTCCAACTACAACAGAAATGGTTGATACAGTAATCTCAGTTGCACTCGACTTAATGAATCCTCAACATTTAAAAAACTGGTTTACTAATTGTTGCTATTGTACCTCATAACACCGGGAAGTGCTGTATAACTCCAAACTCCAAACTTGTTAAGATGCTAATAAGTGTGGCTGAGGCATTAAACTCTGGAGAGTATGACGCAACTGAGCGATCGCTTGGACTTGAGAATCACCAGTTTCCTGAAATTGATCCAAAGATTCTCCAATTCCTTGCAGCTTGTGCCGTAATCCATCTAGAGAATCCTGAATTGGTTGTAGCGCTTCTTGATAAAGATTCACCCGACCACAGCATTCAGCAGTTGTTCTTCTTAGAGATAGCAAGTTCTCTTCGATCGCTTTCAATTCTTGGCGCTTTTCATCCAGATCGTGAGTTTGATTATCAATCATTCCCTGATTTAGCTCAATACCAGAACGAATCTGCTCAATCTCACGTTCCAGCTTTTGGATTTCTTGTGAATATTGTTGTCGCTGGCTTTCAATTTGTAACAGAATCGGTTCTAAATTAACTTTATTACCTTCTTCTTCATCAACAACAGTATGTCCTTGTCGCCGTAGCAATACAGCTTGGTGTTGCTTAAGAAATTTCTGATGCTGCAACATATTGCGGCGTTGTCCCACCAAACTGGAGTTTAGCATCTGATAAAGGTCTTTTTCATCTGTTAGTTCCAGTTCCAAATTAATGTGGTCATGGTCAGATGCATTATTTATTTTAGTTTGCAGTTCTTCTATAGCTTCTTGTTTATATTTCAGTTCTTGTTCTTGATCGTGAACAAAGCTCGCATCTATTTCTAACTTATACTGCAAGTCTTGGACTATCTTTTGTAGTTCTTCTAAAGGCATTTTGTCCAAAGCCTCCACATCAGCTTGCTTGCCGAGAACTACGTCGCCAGATGTTGCAGCTAAAGAGTGAATCTGTTGATATAACTCCTCTTGACTTTGTAACTGCTCTTTGATGATCCGAGCATACTCTTGCTTGCTGTTAAAGTCTGCTGTATTTATTTGCAATTGGGCTGTGTGCTGAACTAAAGAATTTTGTGCTTCTTGACACGCATTTTGGCGATCGCTAAAAGTTTGTGACAATAACTCTACTTCTTTTTGCTGTTGTGCGATCGCAATTTTTTGCTCCTCCAATTTTTGCCAGTGCGGGGTAAGAGTCGCTTGCTGCTTTTCGATCAATTCAAAGGCTAGATGTAAGTGTTCTCTAACCTTTTCTGTAGGAACAACACGACTAGACAAGCGATCGAGTAACTCACTCATTACCCGGCTTTGCTCCTCATCTAAAACCGTTCCTGATTTAAAATCTGCAAGACGTTCTTCTAGGCGACGCTGCTCACCTCGTAAATGCTCCCAAGCGCCTTCCAATTCTAGGCGGTTGCGCTCAACTTCTGTTTGCAATCGTTCAATTTCTTGGCGGGAAGTGTCAACTTCCTGTTTTTGCTCCTCTAGGTGTTGCAACTCTTCCTCCAATTGTTGCAACTGTTCTGAGCGCACTTCCATGTCCATTTCCCGGCGATTCAACTCTTGCGCCTGAAACGTCAGCGATTGCTTCCACTGATCAATTTCATCTTCCTTGAGCTTAAATTTCTCCAATTGGCGGGAAAAATTCTGCAAAATGTTGACTAGCGGACGCCCAGCTTCTTGAACCCGTTGCACTTGACGATTCGGATTCAGTTCAACCAGTACCAAAGCACCGTCATTTAATTTGCTTGCTTCCTCGGCGGCAATCACTTCTTCCGACACAGTACTCCAATTCTGGTCAGTTCGCTGACAAGCTAGCAGTTTCAGTTCGGTTTTGGCTCCGCCACTGAGTAAACCACCTTTCTGTTTTTGTACTTCTGCTAAATACAGCACACCGTTAGTCCTTTATTGATGCACTTAAAGTTTATGTTTTGAGATATATCTTAAATAATTCTGTTAACTTGTCTCACTGAACCGAAGTTTAGGAAAACAAGACAGACAAAACTATAGACGCGAGATATTACGTCTTGATACTTATAAAAGCGAGTTAGTCGCGCCTTTATATTTTGTACTGATGACAGTGATGATGACTTCCGTGTTAACACTAGCTTTATCGAAGTGTATTACGAAAGATAAAGGTTTATAGTTTAATGTGTTGCCTAATGACAATAAGAATAGAGTAACAATCTTTCCAATAATCCATAATCAATACTTAAACAAGAGGTCAGAATTCAGGAGTACTTAAGGAGTACTTTTTAGCTAAATGCAGGGAAATTTAAATGAAATTGATATTTGCAGTATCCTGCAATTGATTGAGTTGGGACAACGAACCGGGCAATTATGGGTGAGAGCTAGTAGCTCTCATCATCACAACAAATTGGGTGGAGAGGGAGCAAGCATTTATCGCCCCAAACAAGAGTCTTGGTTCGTCTTTTTCTTGAATGGTCAAATTATCTATTGCCAAGAAGGTGAGAGTAGTTTATCCAGAATTAACGATTATTTACGTCATTACCGAGTTGAGACGCGACTCACCGACAAACAAATTGCTTCCCTACTACCCACCGACGCGCCAGAGTATGCCTATCTTTGGGCGCTTTTGGAGCGGAATATCATCAACCCAAAGATAGCTGGTAGTATCATTCAGGGCTTGGTGCATGAAACTCTCTTTGACCTGTTGAGTTTATGCCAAGGTAACTTCATTTTCCATCAAGGTGTCGCACTTGCCCCGCAATTAAACACTTTCGAGATTGCTCCATTTGTGGCAAAAATTACGAAGCAGCTGCAAGAGTGGAAGCAGCTGTATCCACACATTCAGTCTCCAGAACAATTACCAGTACTATCTGACAAAGTTCAACTACAATCTTCCCTGCCAGAAGCAACCGTGAATAGGCTACAACATTGGGCTGATGGTAAAACATCATTGCGTCAGCTGGCTCGCTATCTCAACCGAGACATTTTGACAGTCGCTAAGGCAATATACCCTTATGTGCAACAAAGTTGGCTACAACTAGTATATTTAGAGACAGATAAATTAGATACTCACACTGATACCTGGGAATTGCAGGGAAAACCAAAGGGGCGGATAGTATGTATTGACGATGCGATCGCCATCGGTGAGACTATAAATTCGATCTTACAACCACAAGGTTATGAAGCGATCGCTCTCAGCGATCCTTTAGAGGCATTGAGTCTGGTTTTTCAACTCAAACCGGATTTAATTTTATGCGATATTGCCATGTCAAAATTGGAAGGGCACGAGGTTTGCGCCATGCTGCGACATTCCACAGCATTTCGGCTCACACCGATTATCATGCTTACTGGGAAAGATGGGTTTATTGATCGAGTCAAAGCTAGGATGGTCGGGGCAACAGATTATTTGACAAAACCCTTTACAGACACTGAGTTACTCATGCTCGTGGAAAAATATATCAACAACCAATGAAAATTGGGCATTGGGCAATAAATAATCTAATAGTTTTTCTTACCCTGCTTTCCTGCTCTCTCATCTTCCTCATCTATGGGGCATATTAAAGAGATCAAAGATTTGTTGATCTACTAAAAGATGAGTAAAAAGATGTTATCACAGAGTCAGCTAACTCAGCGAAACGTCAATCTCCGGGAAAATAGTGAAGACATAAAATTAATTTATACAGTTAATACTTGCGGAGGAATCAGGGAATGTTCCAACTAGGAACGTCTAAATCAGGAGGTAAATAGACATTTATGAGTACAGTTCTGATTGTGGAAGACAGTATCGCGCAAAGGGAGATGATTACAGACCTCCTGAAAGCAACTGGCCTAACAGTTACCCATGCCAGTGACGGATTAGAAGCATTGGAGGCAATCCAAATAGCACCTCCCGATTTAGTGGTATTGGATATTGTTATGCCCCGGATGAACGGCTACGAAGTTTGTCGGCGATTAAAATCCGATCCAAAAACCCAAAATGTCCCTGTGGTTATGTGTTCTTCCAAAGGCGAAGAATTTGATCGCTACTGGGGTATGAAGCAGGGTGCAGACGCTTACATAGCCAAACCGTTTCAACCAACCGAGTTGGTAGGAACAGTCAAACAACTGCTGCGAGGATAAGGATAAAAACAACATGGTCAGCAAACCGGACTTTTTAAGTGGCAACGGTCAAGACCACTTCCGACCAGAATTACAAGTAGAAAGTCCTGAAGGTGAGTTACATTTGAGGTTTTACATTCCCTCGCATCAGGAGTTTGCACTACAAGCAACTGGCATCCGGGAGGTAATTGAACTAAGTCCTGATAGAATCACCCCGATTCCTAATGCTTCTCCTTTACTTTTGGGTACTCTAAATTTACGAGGTCGAGTTATTTGGGTGGCCGATTTGGGTCAATTTCTAGGGGAAGCAAGTGCATTAAACACGGATAGAGCGGAAATTTCGGTGATTGCCATTGAAGAGCAAGACACAATAGTGGGTTTAGCAGTAGAGGAAATCGGTGGTATGGACTGGCTGGATGTCCAAAATCTCATGCCACCAACTAATGTTCCTGATACGATGGCTCCTTTTTTACGTGGAGAGTGGTCATTAGGTGCTAAAAATAATCAGTGTCTACGACTGCTCGATCAAATGGCAATTGTACGGAGTGCTAGGTGGGCAGGATGAAATTGGAGGAGGAAATGGCAGCAAGTATTGATAATTACGAGCCAACATATCAACAGGCGATGACCGCCTATGTTCAAAGAAATTATGACGTTGCGGCCACTTTAGTTGACCAAGTGGTGCAAGATTTACCAAATGACCCCAACTCCCATTTGTTAAGGGGTCACATCTACTATGTTTTACAGCAGTACGATGTAGCAAAAGAAGAATATCAACAGGTATTAGGCTTGACTAACGATCAAGAAATTATTGCTTTTGCCAATAATGGAATTGAGAATATCAATCAATATCTACAGTCATTCGGTGGGCAGGTTGATACATCCGGAAGTCAAGAGCAAATAAATTCCTTAGAGATGTCTGATGCACTGGCATATAGCGAACCAGAATTAGAAGATTTGGCTGCTAGTGAGGAGTTTGACAGCGAAAACCTTGATTTGAACTTTTTTGGAGAGCATCAAGAAACTGTAAATGGCATTGAGGAGATATCTTCAAAAAGCCCATTTGATATAGCCACAGAAGACAGTATTGGAACAGTCAAAACATCAGATTCTTCTACAGCTTTTGGCGATGATCCTTTCGCCATGAATGAAGAATTGCAGGAACAAGACTCAAATAATAACTGGGAGGAGAAAACAGAATTAGAGTTACCTGTTTTTTGGCAAGAAGATATGTCAGAAGATAGTCAGGAAGAATCATTAGTAAATAGTCCTTTTTCAGATAATGAGATAAATTCTTCTCAGGAAAATTCAACTATCCATAATAATTCTTCGTCTTCTAATTCCCAAACTTTTAATACCGAGGATAATTTCTCCGATTTATTGAGTCAGTCAAAGTCTCCAGAGCTTAATATTGGGAATTTAGAATATAAAAAATCTCGTTTTGGAGACGAAACTTTACTAATTGTTGCAGAAGAACTGAGAAATGATTCGCCAATAACAAACAAATTGGAACATGGCAGTCAAGATAATTTGCCTGAAACCGAAGCCTATAAATGGTTAAAACCAACAGATATTGAAGCAGATGAAGCTTTTCAGCCGGATTTATCTAATAATTCTTCATCTTTAAGTAAGAATTTACCTCCCAAAGAAAAGCAGTTCAAATCAGATGAATCTATCGGTCAAACTAGCTTTGATGAAGATGAAAATTTCGATATGGAAGCATTTGAGTCTGCCTTTGGCTCAGAGGGTTTAAGCTCTTATGAAGACTCAAGCAATATACTGAATGGAGAAAATTCTAAGAGCAATATTGAGTTTTTAGATGACTTTGAGGAATTTGACGATTTAGGCAATATTCCAGGGTTTGACATGCTCGAAGGAGATGCTAGCTTCGGCGATCTAGCAATGCATTCTGTTCCAGCAGAAACTAGTGAGACTGGACGCTCTCAAGTCGGGGAGGCTTTTCCCAGTAATGCAGCCGATCGCGAAGAGGAACTATTCTCGATGACTGGTTCCCATGAAGCCGTTCCAGTCTTTAGCCAAACAGATGTCTCGAAACTAGAACCCAACGTCAGCATCGAGCAAGGATGGTTAGCACCGTTAGAGAATGCTTCCATTGAACGGAAACAATGGTTAATTGCTGGCAGTGTGGGCATTGTTTCGGCGCTGGTTGTAGCCACAGTTAGCTTTGTTGCCACCACATTTTCGCCACCCCAACAACGAGAAACAGTGCGAAACACAGGCTGGGCAATGTCACTAGCTGCTGGAATTGCAGGTTTTGCGACCGCAGGCTTCATGGGAAATCTGGCGCTAAAACAAATTCGGCGCACAACTAACGATCTCCAAGCTCAGTTTGAAGCTGTACGTCAAGGAAATCTGAATGCTCAAGCTACAGTGTTTTCTGAAGATGAATTAGGGCATTTATCCACGGGCTTTAATGAAATGGCGCGGGTAATTTTCACAACCACAAGTGAAGCCCAACGCAAAGCTGATGAACAAGAGGAAGCCAAAGAAAACCTCCAACGTCAGGTGATCCGTCTCTTAGATGATGTGGAAGGTGCTGCTAGAGGCGATTTAACAGTCCAAGCGGAAGTGACAGCCGATGTACTAGGAGCCGTAGCTGATGCCTTTAATTTGACAATTCAAAACCTGCGGGATATCGTTCAACAGGTAAAAGTGGCGGCGAAGGATGTAACAAAAGGTGCAACCAACTCTGAAACTTTTGCTAGAGCTTTATCTAGTGATGCTTTGCGCCAAGCAGAAGAGTTAGCAGTGACGCTAAATTCTGTACAGGTAATGACTGACTCGATTCAACGGGTAGCAGAGGCGGCGCGGGAAGCTGAAACCGTTGCTCGTGATGCTAGTACGATCGCTCTTAAAGGTGGCGAAGCAGTAGAAAATACCGTAGCAGGGATTTTGGAAATTCGAGAAACCGTTGCCGAAACCACTCGCAAAGTGAAGCGGTTGGCAGAATCTTCGCAAGAAATTTCTAAAATTGTGGCGTTGATTTCTCAAATTGCTTCCAGAACAAACTTGTTAGCACTCAATGCTAGTATTGAGGCGGCAAGAGCGGGAGAAGCTGGACGCGGGTTTGCGATCGTGGCAGATGAAGTGCGCCAGCTAGCAGATAAATCTGCAAAATCGCTTAAGGAAATTGAACAAATTGTGATGCAAATCCAAAGCGAAACAGGCTCTGTAATGACCGCGATGGAAGAAGGCACACAACAAGTAATTAAAGGGACAAAATTGGCAGAAGAAGCCAAGCGATCGCTCGAAAACATTATTCAAGTGGCGAATCGCATCGATATTCTTGTGCGCTCCATTACTACCGACACTGTAGAACAAACGGAAACTTCCCGCGCCGTTGCTCATGTAATGCAATCAGTAGAGTTGACCGCGCAAGAAACTTCCCAAGAAGCACAACGAGTTTCAGGTGCCCTACAACACTTAGTGGGTGTATCCCGTGACTTGATTGCCTCCGTTGAACGTTTCGGAGTGGAAACTATGGAAACCAGATAAATTGTCATTTGTCCTTTGTCCTTTGTTATTTGCTAATGACCAATGACCAATGACTAATGACTAATAACTAATGACTAATGACTCTTGACTAAAAAACTATGCTGCCGGAACAACAACAGCGGATTTTAGGTTACTTTATTGAAGAAGCCAGGGATCACCTGAATACCATTGAGCAGGGCTTACTGAATTTAGAGGGTACCCTGAACGACCCGGAAATGATCAGTGAGGTCTTCCGGGCGGCTCACTCCATCAAAGGAGGAGCCGCGATGCTTGGATTGACTAGCATCCAGCATACCTCGCACCGTCTGGAAGATTGTTTCAAAGTTCTTAAAGATAATCCGGTTCAGATTGACCAAAAGTTAGAGTCTTTATTTCTTGGTGTATCTGATACCTTAAAAGTGCTGTTAGAGAATCTGAGTGGGACTTATGGTCTTTCCGAAGATGCAGCTAACACTTTGATGTCAGAAACTGAGCCAGTCTTTCAATGGCTGTATCAGCATTTGGAACTACTTGTAGAACAAGGAAAGAGTGGAGTAGCCAGCAGTTCTAACGCAACAGAACTACATACAACCTCTGTAGATAATGTCTCTACACTTACAGAAATATTCCTACGGCGAGATATTCCCAGTTTGGCAGAAGATGTCCATCAGGAATCTCCAGACTTAGTAGTATCCCAGCGTTTGCCAGTTACCGTTAAAGAAAATAATTGGGGCGAGTTTCAAGCCCAGGTGTTACAAACACTGCGGGAAATGTTGCAATTAGTTTAAGCAAACCACAACCCCCTCAACTCGGCAAAACCTCCAGCAATGCTGTTCACCAGTTAGTCAAACTTGGTGAAACTTGGAATTTGCCTAAGTGGTGTGGTTTGTGTCAAGCAGCAGGTAGTGCGATCGCTAATCCCGAAAATACTTATCTGACTTTAGCTAAAATTGTCATTACCGAAATTAAACAAGCTCAAGAATTAGTTCTGCAAGGTAGAGAAGCCGAAATTGCAATTAGTCAGCAACTAGAAGCACTTTTGAGCGTTGCAGAAATTGAGTTATTAGAATTTACGCCTGATTTGTTTGATGAAGAGTCTGCGGCTTTGACAGAATCAGAGCCAATATCTGCTAACACAGAGGCGTTAGCCCAAACAACTGAAGAACTGAATCTAAACGAAGATAGTAGCGATCGCGCAGCGTTAGCGAGTCCACAAGCGTTTGACTACGATAACGTCAAGGGCGATCGCTCCTCTCTTCAGTTCCAAAGAACACAACTAAATGCAGCAACTCATACTAGTCTTACCTTCACCACACACGACGAAGCACATCCAGTCAGTAACAATCTTGACCCCAATGGCCCAGAGGTAGGATAGCTGAGTTAAATAGCCTTGCTGATTTATTTGAAGGTGAAACTCCCGAACTAGATGAAAGCTGGCATCAAGAAGAAACCTTAGATATTGTTGACACCGATGAATTTGGAATTGATTTCAGCAACACTGATGCTGAGGCTGCTGATGGCGAGTTATCCGATTTACTTTCCTTGGATGGAAGACACAAACAACGCGCAGCACCCAACAATTACAACTGCGGCAGAAGATTTATCCTTGTTATTTGGTGACAATTTCTTAGAAAAAGAGAATTCGGAACCGCAAAATCAACAAATAGCTACTACGACTGTAGAGTTAAGTCATGTTAATGAACTTGATATAAATTTAGACTCTTCTTACTCCGAAATTTTAGAAGAATTTATTGATATTCCTAGTGATACAAACCAGACTTCTGGTGAGATTGTCCAAAATAAAAATAGTGTAGTTGAAGATTTGTTGACACTGGGAATAGATAATGATGAGCTATTGTCAATAGGTGAAGTAACTCAACCAGAAACTGAACCGTTCGCCAGTGTGGAACTATCTACCAATCAACAAAATAGTTTTGATAACTTATTTTTAGAAACTAGAAATGCAAATTGGGTAGAAGAAATTACCCCTAGCGACTACATAGAATTACCCCAGCAAACAGGCTTGTCTTTGGACAACCTATTTGCTGAAATGGAAGAACAGACACTACTGCCGACAAGTGAATCAGAAATAGGTGATTTATTTGATACATCTCCGACAACAGCACCTGATTTTTCTCAATCAGAAAATGATCTGAGCAACTTCTGGAACCAAGAAACCACAGAGGAAAAGGACGAATTCGATTCCTTAATTGATCAGAATGTGGAAAAGGCGTTAAATGAGAGTTTGTTTACTGCGGCGGCTGATGACATTTTTGCCGATAATCAGCAGTCCATACCTTCTGCTATAACCAGTTTTGATCTAGAAGAAGATTTTGATATCAATTTCCAGCATGAAGAGCAGCTAGATTTGATATTCTCATCAGATTCTGGAGATGATTTATTTGATGAGTTAGCACTGAGTAGCTCAACAATTTTCCCTGGAATCAATGATGACTCTACGGTTGAAAGTCCTTCGTTCGTGCAGCATCCAGAAGAAGAAATTATTAAGCCGCAAGAACCAGAAGCTTTAGATTTTGCTCCAGAATTTACTAATCAACCCCCAGAAATATCTAGTGTTGCTCTGGAAGTTAATTCATTAGATGCCTTTGATGAAAATCCGCAGCAGCTGTTTGAAGATGTAGCAACATCCACCTATATTCGAGATGGATACCACAGATAATTCTGTGGATGAACTATCAGAAACTATCAGTTTTGGAGAAACTTCAGATTCGGTATCAGTCGAATGCACAACCAGGAGAATTTGTTCGCTTCCTTCGATGAAAATCCACAACTGCTATTTGAAGATGTAGCAACATCGACACATATTCAAATGGATACCACAGATAATTTTGTGGATGAACTATCAGAAACTATCAGTTTTGGAGAAACTTCAGATTCGGTATCAGCCGAAGCACAACCAGAGGATTTATTCGGTTCCTTCGATGAAAATCCGCAACTGCTATTTGAAGATGTAGCAACATCGACACATATTCAAATGGATACCACAGATAATTCTGTGGATGAACTATCAGAAACTATCAGTTTTGGAGAAACTTCAGATTCGGTATCAGCCGAAGCACAACCAGAGGATTTATTCGGTTCCTTCGATGAAAATCCGCAACTGCTATTTGAAGATGTAGCAACATCGACACATATTCAAATGGATACCACAGATAATTCTGTGGATGAACTATCAGAAACTATCAGTTTTGGAGAAACTTCAGATTCACACCAGACAAGCTCAGAAGTTTTAAATACTGATAATAATTTAGAAACAACCTTTGAATTCACAGAAAATATACTTTTTGAAAACGATTTATTATTTACAGAAACGGATCTGATAGAAGAAGTAAATCAGGAAGAATTAGAAGAAAATACGGCAGCAATTGACTTCACACAAACGGTTATTCAGGAAGATGTAGAAACCGAATTGTGGAATATAGGAGAAACATCTCAAGTTGCAGCAGTGTCAGAGGCAGAAAATGCTATCATTGCCCCGACTGAAGAATTGGCAATCACAGAAACTATTGAAGAAGTTTCTTCAGAAGATGAATTTGCAGACTTGGAAGCATTACTAGGAGAAGAAGTAGCACCTATACCCAAATCTAAGGAGATACCAGAAGTAGATTTTGCTGCCCTGGAAGAATTGCTAGGTACGGATAACAACAGCGATGTCTACGATGGGCTACGCCAACGCCAGCCCTTGGAAATTCAACCAGTCTTGGCTAAAAATCCCATTCCATCACCAGCGATAAAAGATGAATTTGGTGATTTGGAGAAGTTGCTGGCAGAAGCAGATCAAACAATATCCCATTCACCCTCGATAAAATCTAACACCACCAAAGCTACCCGCCCCTCTACTCGTCGGGCTGCGAGATTTGAAGAAACCATGAAGGTTCCAGTTAAGCAACTGGACGATATGAGTAATTTAGTTGGGGAGTTGGTGGTTAATCGCAATACCTTAGAGCAGGATCATGAGCGGCTGCGACAATCATTAGATAACTTGCTGATTCAGGTGCAACAACTCTCGGATGTAGGCGCAAGGATGCAAGAGTTGTACGAGCGATCGCTATTAGAAGCCTCTTTGTTAGCTGGACGCAAAAAGAAAGACCCAGGCTTTCAAGCGCCAGATTCCAACGCCGACAGGGGTTTTAGCGAGTTAGAAATGGATCGTTTTACACCCTTCCACACACTCTCACAGCAGATGATTGAGCGCATTGTGCGAGTTCGTGAGTCGGCTAGTGACATTGATTTTGTTACCGAAGAAACCGAGCGCGTCGCAAGGCAGTTCCGTCAAGTAACCACCCAGTTACAAGAGGGATTAACTAGAGCGCGAATGGTGCCTTTTGCCCAAACAATCGATCGCTGGCGGCGTGGAGTGCGTGACAACGCCATCAAGTGTGGCAAACAAGTAGAGTTGGTGATCGAAGGTGGCGATACCTTAATTGACAAGATGATTTTGGATCATCTCACCGATCCGTTGACTCACATGCTGAATAATGCGATCGCTCACGGTATTGAAACGCCAGAAGAGAGGCAGGCTGCTGGTAAACCACCTGTGGGAATCATTACTATCCGGGCTTTTCACCAAGGCAACCAAACAATCATTTCCGTTGGTGATGATGGCGCAGGCATAGATTCTGCAAAGGTTAAGGCTAAGGCGGTGAAAATTGGCATGATTACAGAAGCGCAAGCAAAAGCCATGTCTCGCCTGGAAGTCTACGATCTGCTGTTCCAATCTGGTTTTACGATTAAAGACCAAGCCGATGAAATTTCTGGTCGTGGCGTGGGTATGGACGTAGTGCGTTCCGAGATCAGCGAAATTCGGGGAACAGTTAACACCGATTCTGCTATTGGCAAGGGAACCACCTTCACCATTCGTTTACCACTGACTCTGAGTATTTGTAAAGCTCTCTGCTGCGTCTCCGATCGAGCCAGGATTGCTTTCCCGATGGACGGTGTAGAAGATACGCTAGATATACCAGTCAAAAATATTCAGCACGATGACAATGGGCAATCGTTTATTTCCTGGCGCGATACGGTGTTACCATTCCGACCTCTGAAGGAACTTTTAACCTTCAATCGCCAAATCAGTCGCGGTAATGTCTATGGCGGCACTAGAGATGATGATATGGTTTCTGTGGTTGTGGTGCGATCGGCAAATACCCTAATTGCTCTACAGATTGATCTGGTATTGAGCGAACAAGAAATTGTAATTAAACAATTTGAAGGCCCAGCGCCCAAACCCATCGGTGTAGCTGGTGCTACAGTTCTGGGTGATGGTCGCATTATGCCCATTGCTGACGTGCTGGAAATAATTGACATCTTCCAGGGACGAATTTCTAGACAACTTGGTGGTAATTCTTGGCAACAAAACGCTACTCCAGATACTTCTCCTGCGAAGATTGACCCGACAGTCCTAATTGTCGATGACTCGATTACAGTCCGAGAATTACTATCTCTAACCTTTAATAAGGCAGGTTATCGCGTAGAACAAGCGCGTGACGGTCAGGAAGCTTGGGATAAACTCCGCTCCGGTCTGCCTTGCGATATCGTATTTTGCGACATCGAAATGCCTCGTTGCGATGGGCTAGAGTTACTCTCTCGTATCCAAAAAGACTCTAACCTCAACCACTTACCGATCGCAATGCTCACCTCGCGGGGTGCAGACAAGCACAGACAAATTGCATCTCAACTCGGTGCTAGTGGCTACTTTACCAAGCCTTATCTCGAAGAAGCTCTCCTCGAAGCTGCGACGCGGATGTTGAAAGGGGAGAAATTGATTAGCAGTCCAACTAATGCTTAGTTTCACGATTTTAAAAAACATCTTGCAACGCTGCTCTCAATGAAAACGACAAGGGGAAACTTGTCCCCTTGTCTCAGAAAAGTCAAGATGTTTTTTTTAAAGAAAATAAAAATTAAACAGGTGTCAGTAAGTTTTCAAACACAAAGTCAGCCAATTTTGTGCCCGATACATAAGCCGCATCTGCATCCCATTGATAGTGAACACCGAGATAAACACGGCTGCGTCCATTCTCTAAGGCTGCTGAGGAGAAACTGTTGAATGTCCGTGTGATTCTTATGCCATTATTGCCCCTGGCCGCGGGATCTTCAGATGTGGCAGTGAAAGTAACATTGTCCGTACCAAAGAAATTCCGCAGGATTCCAGAATGGGTGGCTCCGAAAGTTGCGTGACCGGAGATATAAGCCGGGAATGGAGGCGAAAATCGCGTACCATCAAGATTGGGTGACAGAGGTCTCCAAGTAGGATCGGCAGTAGTTCCAGAGTTTCCGTCCGTATCTGCCAATTTAATTGCACTTTCTGGTCTCCACAAGTCCAAATTAGTGTCATACTTCGCATCCCAAGCCAAGATTGCCGCATCCCCTAAAGCTAACCCACAAGCGCAAACAATCGTGCATTTTCGGAAAAGCTCAACCCTCTCAATTTAGACAAAATCTGGGTTATGGTATAAAGGTGTCCGGGTGGCTTGTATGTTCCATCTAAATCATTCGCCCAAAACAGAGCAATGTCGGTTTGCTCTTGAGTGCGCTCAGTGGAAGTAGCAGAACCAAGCCGTTTTACTTCATTGACTTGAGCCGCATATTCAACGCTAGCGAGTAAATCTTGCTTGTTGTCAAAACCTGCTGGTCGAGTTGGACGAAATTTCTTGATCTGTGTTGGCGAGAAGGGTTTTAATTTCCCCCAATTGGGAGTCACTGCATCACCAGAACCTGTTGGCCGCCAATCACCAGGCTGCTTTCCAGGAGTATAAGGGGTGTTGTCATTAAAACCGTCCCCTTGTCGATTTTGGATAATTGCTTGAGCTGCTGCTATGCCAAGTTCTTTACCATCATCAATGCTCTGCATTGACACTCCACTGTTTTCAAGTTCTTTACGGGCTTTTTTAAGTTCTGTGTCGAAGAAGCTTTGGCTTTTCTCTTTAGAATTGGGATAAACACTGACGCTACTCAATACAGTATAGGCAGCGTAAACTGCCGCCGCTTCTTTAGAAGCTCCGAAGGCTGCGGGGATGATTCCTAAGTATGGTTTGTGAGTTTTCTCAATAGAATTAACAGCATCATAAATTGCAGCATGTAATATAGCACCAGTACGGGCAATTGGCCCAGGAGCGCCACCGTTCACACGAATTGCTTGTAAATATACATTGTTCCAGTTGATAACTTGGTCTATCATAAAATCCTTTAACTTTTTGTGTATCAGATATTGCATATCGATTTTCCCAAATAGAAGTAGACCAGTTAAAGGTTCAGCTTCTAAATGAGGCAAATTAAATGCGCGATTGCGAATTTATTTGCTTATTGAAAGCCTAACGAGACTGCTTGCTGGTTACTAGTACCCCAGAGGGTACTCTTTCCTATTGGAATTTTCCCGCAAGTTTGGTCAGTGTATGCTCCACGTCTTGGGTCTATGTTTGTAGTATGTAAAGAAGCACTTTTGACCTAAGACTATGCCACCTTCTGAAAAACCTCTCACCTACCCATCCAGCCACAAGAGTAATCAAGTCGATGACTACCACGGTACTTTAGTAGCAGATCCTTATCGTTGGTTAGAAGATCCTGACTCTGAAGAAACAAGGACTTGGATTGAGGCACAAAATCAAGTTACTTTTGGCTACCTGGGTGAAATCCCTGCTAGGGAAAAAATTAAACAGCGCCTTACCAAACTTTGGGATTATGAAAAATACGGTATCCCTTTTAAAGAAGGTGAATCTCTGCAAGACGGTTCCACCGAACGCTACTTTTATTTTAAAAATGACGGACTGCAAAACCAAAGTGTACTCTACACTTTGAAAACCCTTGATGATGAACCCAAAGTTTTACTCGACCCTAATAAACTTTCAGAAGATGGCACTGTTGCTCTTTCGGGATTGTCTATTAGTGAGGATGGTAGACTTTTAGCTTATGGTCTATCGTCTTCTGGTTCTGATTGGCAAGAGTGGAAAGTACGCGATGTTGAAACTGGTGAAGACCTCCAAGACCACCTGAAGTGGATTAAATTTTCTGGCGCATCTTGGACAGATGATAATCAAGGTTTTTTCTACAGTCGCTACGATGAACCAAATGAAAAAACTCAATTAGAAGATGTTAACTATTATCAAAAGCTCTACTATCATCAGCTAGGTAAACCTCAATCAGAAGATGTACTAATTTACCAACGTCCTGACCAAAAAGAATGGGGCTTTAGTGGTGGCGTTACTGAAGATGGACGCTATCTAATAATTGCAATTTGGATGGGTACTGACTCCAAAAATTTAGTTTTCTATAAAGATTTGACTAACTCTAATGCAGAAGTCGTAGAACTAATTAACCAGTTTGAAGCAGATTACAGCTTTATCGATAATGATGAGAGCGTGTTTTATTTCCGCACAGATTTAAATGCACCACGGGGAAGGGTTATTGCTATTGACACGAAAAACCCTGCACCAGAAAATTGGCGAGAACTCATTCCCCAATCTGCGGAAACTTTAGAAAGTGTCGGTATACTTAATAATCAGTTTGTTGTTGATTACCTCAAAGATGCTCACAGTCAAATCAAAATTTTTGACCTCAAAGGTGCTTTTATTCGAGAGGTTGAATTACCTGGACTTGGTTCAGCAGGAGGCTTTGGTGGGAAGCGTTATGATACTGAAACTTTTTATAGCTTTACCAGCTTTACCATACCAGGTACAATTTATCGCTACAATCTGGTGACAGGAGAAAGTGAGGTTTTCCGCCAGCCCCAGGTAGATTTTAATCCTGATGATTATGAGAGAAAACAAGTCTTTTATCCGAGCAAAGATGGTACTAGAATACCAATGTTTATTACCCACAGAAAGGGTATTAAATTAGATGAAAATAACCCTACTTACCTCTATGCTTATGGCGGTTTTAATGCTTCAATGACACCTGGTTTTTCTGTGAGTTTGTTGGTGTGGATGGAGATGGGTGGTGTCTATGCTATGCCTAATCTTCGCGGTGGTGGAGAATACGGCGAAGAATGGCATCAAGCAGGAATGAAGGATAAAAAGCAGAATGTCTTTGATGATTTTATTGGGGCTGCTGAGTGGTTGATTGCTAACAAGTATACTAAGACTGAGAAGCTAGCGATCGCAGGTGGTAGTAACGGCGGTTTATTGGTGGGTGCTTGTATGACGCAACGTCCAGATTTATTTGGTGCAGCTTTACCCGCAGTCGGCGTCATGGATATGTTGCGGTTCCACAAATTTACCATCGGCTGGGCTTGGACTTCCGAATATGGTTCAGCAGATAATCCAGAAGAGTTTCCAGCGCTCTATGCTTATTCGCCATTGCAAAATATCAAACCAGATACAGCTTACCCAGCTACACTAATTACCACAGCCGATCATGACGATCGCGTTGTCCCTGCTCATAGTTTCAAATTTGCCGCAGCTTTACAAGAGGCTCACGCTGGTGATGCACCAGTTCTAATTAGAATTGAGACGAAAGCAGGACATGGTGCGGGTAAACCCACGGCTAAAATTATCGAAGAAGCCGCAGATAAATGGGCTTTTTTGGTGCGTACTTTGAATGTTGAAGTTTAGGGATTGATTTATTTCTAGGGTGCGTTAACGCAGGTAACGCACCACATTATTTCCATAAGCTCAATTATTTCAGTGCATCTAAATTCAGAACAATTGAGGAAGCATTAGCACTGATTAAGTTACCACCTTTGAATGAAAAGTTGCCAATTACATTTTCTTGCTCTGGCGCATATTTCTCCCAAGGATCTTGTGCAACAACCCAAACTACCCGAACTAGGCGTGTCCACATTTCATCTCCCTTTTCAGCAGTGGAGCTAACTGTTTCCACCACATGAGTTACACGATGACCATGATTGTAATGGTTTTGGCACAAGAGAATGCGATCACGCTCATCTGGTTTGTTTGCATCCTTTTTTTTTCGTGCCAATATCTTATTAATTTCCTCCTCGCTCAATCCTTTCTTCTTGTCTTCGTTCATTGCCCAATGCAAATAGAAGGAAGCGTCAATTTTACAATATTCTTTGTAAGACCAGTCTTTTCTTCCACTAGCAGTATGATTAACAAGCTTGAGGTATTTAATATTTAGATGATTACCATTTGTTTCTAAAGAAGTTTCTTTCTTTGGTGTCGAGAGTTGGGTTTCTGGAGATAAACTTTGAACCATAAAAAAATTACCTGAGAAAGCAGGAGTTGAAAACTACAGTTATATGATTCCCTGAAATCCTCCCCACATTGCATTAATAGGTATTAAAAATCAAACTTCCCTATACTGCTATATTTCTCCTATTTCTCGGAGATAAATAGGTCGGGGCATGAGCTGTCTAACCAGTGCAGCATCAGCCGTCCAAAACTCCGCAGACACACTCTGGGCGCAAGCAAGAAAGGCGGCATCATAAAGGGTAGATAAACCGTATTTATCGGCAATTTTCCAGGTTATTGCTCTAATTGCCTCTTCTTCAATGTAATCAATAGGCAATTCGCAGAAGTCTTCAAAAAAACCTAGCGCTTCCTCTGTTGTAATTACTCCCATACGGGTTTTCTTTCTTAGCACAGATGCTACTTCTGCCCAAGCAAAAGCTGGAGCCACTAACCGTATACTGAGACTTAAGACTTCTGTTACTAGTTTTCTGGACTGGGGTTGATAAACTTCTGGTACAAGATAAGGAATCCAAACGCTAGTATCTAAACACAAAACTCTAGTCACGTCGCCCTTCGTCCTCTCTGAGGCTGCGAATCAAATCTGTAGAGGCTGGTTGTATACCTGTTTTGGCTTTCACGATTTCGCTGCGATCAATTATCCGTTGATGGGCTGCCCATCTCCTACGGCGGCTCACTTCACGTTCTAAAGCCTCAACTACCAAATCATTCAACGATTCGCTACCTTCCTTAATTTTCTTAGCTTTGACAAGTAAATCAGCCGGAAACCTAATTGTTAGGGCTTCGCGTTCCATAGCGATAAGCGCAACTAAATATTGATACCATTTATTATAACCACTTTATATTCAGGGGCTAGACGCTCAATGTCATTCCTTACGCAAAATGGCAAACCACAGTTCGTCTACCCAGTTGTTTTAAACTACAAACTCTTGCCGCCAAATGAGAGATTATGGCGTGAGTCTTCTTGCGGAATTAGATAAAAGGCGATCGCTAATTAAACTAATAAAAGGTGACAGTAATATTAAGGATGCGCCAAACCAAAAGTCACTTTTAATCTCTGCTGCAAGCTTTCTTTTGAACAGAGTTTGGCGCAGCCTCACAAAAAAATGGTATTACCCCTCTTGTGTTTAAAACGCAACAGCTTGGGCTGTACCAGTTAAATGGATTGTTTTATAAGTTTGTGTTTGTCCCTGATTGAATTTAGGGATCACAGTGTTTGTTGTTGTGATTCCCTTAGTGACTATTTTAACTTCGTTGCCTGGGGTCAGTTTTACACGGGGTAAGATCAAAGTAAAGGAGGTGCTGCCAGTATCTACTGTCTTATGGATAGTCACAGTCACGAGTGTACCAATTTCTGTCTCTACACTACGGATCTCCTTATTACCTCTAAAGCTTAATGTCTGTTGGTTATCTTGATAAGTTAAAAGGGGCTGGCCAATAAAGCTGGTCGTTGAGTAAGTAATGCTAATATTCTTGCCTTTAAACTGGTACAAGTTCGGTATCACTTCTGAGGCATTAGCTGATAATACAGGTATTGCTGTTAACAGCATACCTAATGTAAATGATCCAATGAAGTTTCTTGTTTGCATATCTTAAAAAGTTATTGCTAGTTTGACAGAGATGCCCGCTCTAATGTGATGAAAACAGGCATTAAACTAATTTTAAAAGTGGATATTCCCAAGTTCGTGTAAAGTGGAACACATTGCAATAGTTGTTAATATATTTGCAATAATTTCTAGTATTTTGTAAAAATTTTATCTGCAAACCTGATAGCCCTTGGGTGGATTTAACAAATGTACCCAGATATGCAAAGGGGAAAAAAGTAATGTAGCAATAAGTTTATGTATGATCTTCCTCTGCCACATTTCTTTTGAGTGGATTTGATTGCATCTTTGTCTGGTTCTCTCCATAATTAGCAACTTGAGTTAGATTTAAATTTTGAAATACCCTCTGGGGTTTTATTTAAAAATTGGAAATTTTGCATTGCTTATGAAACGGCGCTCATATATGCTTATAGGATTTTTTCTCAGCCTTCTTTTAACTATCGTGCCTTTGTCGGGCAATTTTACGAATGCTGCAACACCGACAGCCGCCGCACCTGTATCTGCTGTGTCATTCACCCAAGGTGTGCAAAAAAACGTATTGGAAAACGGCTTAACGGTGCTAACCAAAGAAGTCCATACCGCTCCAGTGGTGAGTGTGCAGGTTTGGTATAAAGTTGGTTCACGCAACGAGGTTAAGGGAGAAAATGGAATTTCTCACCAGCTAGAACATTTGATGTTCAAAGGTACAAATGAGCGTCCAGTACAGTTTGGACGTTTGTTTAGTGCTTTGGGTAGCCAGTTCAATGCTTTTACTAGTTATGACGAAACAGCTTACTTTGGCACTGTGCAGCGAGACAAATTAGAAGCACTGCTGACTCTAGAAGCCGATCGCATGGAGAACTCTTTAATTGGGCCTGAGCAACTCAAAAGTGAAAAGCGGGTGGTGATTTCTGAGTTACAGGGGTACGAAAATTCACCAGGTTATCGTCTGAGTCGGGCAGTGATGAGGGCTGCTTTCCCCAATCGAGCTTATGGTTTATCGGTGGGAGGCACAAAAGCCGATGTAGAGAAGTTCACGGTTGAGCAGGTGCGGAATTATTACCAAACCTATTACAGCCCAGAAAATGCCACGTTGGTGATTACCGGGGATTTTGCTACAGAACCTGTACTCAAAGTTGTGAAAGAAACTTTTGGTAAGGTATCGCAACGAGCAAAAAAGAACATCAGGAGAGCAATTGATAATTCCTCCGACGCTTCGCTATCTAACCCTGTTGCGAAAAAAGTGCCGATTGTTCTCAAGCAACCTGGAAGTGCAGCCCTATTGCAAGCGGTATATCCTCTGCCAGATATCAAACATCCTGATGTCCCGGTAATTGATGTGATGGATGCTATTCTCACCGGTGGACGTAGTTCTCGGCTTTATCAAGCTTTGGTGGAATCTGGACTCGCTAGTTCAGTGAGTGGTGGTGCTGCTGAACTTATTGAACCGGGTTGGTATGAAATTAATGCTACGGCGGCTCCAGGTCAAGAGGTGGGGAAAATTGCCCAGGTACTCCAGGAATCTTTAGCAAAATTGCAACAGCAGCCTGTCACCTTAGAAGAGTTGAACCGGGCGAAGACGCAACTGCAAGCCTCGTATATTTTGGGGAACCAAGATATCACTAGTCAAGCTAATCAACTGGGGTATAACCAAACGATCGCAGGGGATTATCATTTTATTGAAAGGTATCTGGCTGCGATCGCTAAAGTTACTCCTGCTCAAGTGCAGCAAGCAGCGAAAACTTACCTCAATCCGGCTCAACAAACCATCGGTTTCTTTGAGCCAACTCAACCAGATGGTCAACCAGGGGCTTCTAGCGCTGGCTCTGGTCGCACAGTAGAAAATTTCAGCCCTGGTAAACCCGTAGATCCAGCAGAACTGGCGAAATATCTGCCACCTGCTACATCAGAGACAGATTCTAATAAACAATCATTACCAGAAGAGTTTACTTTAAATAATGGTTTGAAGGTTTTGCTCTTGCGCGATCGCAACCTTCCCACTATTAACCTAAGTGGACAAATTGACGCTGGTACTGAATTTGACGGCAATCAAAAAGCCGGATTAGCGAATCTGACTGCAAGCAACTTAATGAATGGAACGCAGACTAAAAATGCTCTTACCCTAGCAAAAACCTTAGAAGACCTGGGAGCCGATTTGAACTTCAGCGCCAGTCGTGAGGGAGTTAATGTTAGCGGCGAGGGACTTTCGGCAAATCTGCCAATATTGATTCAAACTTTGGCAGATGTGTTAAAAAACGCCACTTTCCCCGCCGATCAGTTAGAACTGAGTCGCCAACGGGCACTAACAAGTTTGAAAGTAAAACTAGATGATCCTAGTGGTTTGGGACGAGAAGTATTTCAACAGGCAATTTACCCTGAAAATCATCCATTCCACAGCTTTCCTACGGCTGAGAGTTTAAAGACTATTAGTCGTAATGATTTGCTTAACTTCTACCAGACACATTACCGACCGGATACCACGACGATCGCAATAGTTGGAGACTTTGATTCAGTTAAGGTAAAAGCTTTGCTAAATCAGGTGTTTGGTAAATGGCAAGCCACGGGTAAGCCGCCTGTTCTGAAAATACCGACCGTGGCATTACCGCAAACTTTGACACAACTAAACAAAGTAATTCCCGGTAAATCTGAGGCTGTTACTTACATTGGTTACAACGGCATCTCTCGGAAAGACCCGCGTTTTTATGCGGCACTAGTGCTAAATCAAATTTTGGGTGGTGATACCTTAGCAAGCCGCCTGGGTACGGAAGTGCGCGATCGCCAAGGTTTAACCTACGGTATATATAGTGGTTTTGCCGCCGGTATCAATCCCGGCCCGTTCTTGATTCAAATGCAGACTGCTCCTGATGATGCCCAAAAAGCGATCGCCAGTACTCTGGCTTTACTTAAACAGTTGCGTGAACAAGGAGTAACTGAGGCTGAATTCAACACAGCAAAACGCTCAATTACTAATAGCTATCCTGTGGATTTAGCTAATCCCAGCAATGTCTCAAGTATCATTTTGGATAATGCTGTCTTGGGGCTTTCACGCTCGGAAATCCGAGAGTTTCCCCAAAGGATTCAAGCAGTGACTATGGCTGATATGCAAAAGGCAATTGAAGATTTAATCAAGCCGGAAAATCTGGTGATTGTCACCGCCGGGCCTGGAGATAGTGTAACCAAGGGCAGCTAATTAAACCTCATCTAAGTTGAGAACCATAGTTTTCGCCCTCACCCTAAATCCCTCTCCCATATCTGGGAGAGGGACTTTGAAATTGTAGCTCCCCTTCTCCCATATCTGGGAGAAGGGGTTGGGGGATGAGGGCAAATCCTTTTCATCAGAGAAGAACTACAGGTTTCAAGATAGACGAGGTTTATCTCAGATAGCAATGCGATTTGATTTGTAAAAATCGCAATAACAAGATCCCCGACATCTTAAAGAAATCGGGGATCTCATTGTTCACGAATGATTTAGCTCCTGCTCCTTCAAATTGAATAAGACACTGGAAAAGACTTTGCATCCTTCGGCTTAACATACACTCGCTGTTGAGGTTCTAACTCTAAGTCATTAAAGCGATCGCGTGTTAAATGCGCCATCATTACTTGTCCATCATCAAAAGTTAATTCCACCTGAATTTCCCAACCCAAATGTATCAATCGGCTTATTGTGGCAGGTGTAGTAGTACCGTTGGCACTAGTTTCCAAAATGACATCTTGTGGGCGCAAAAATACTTGCGGGTGTGGCGCATTAAACCCGCTACTTTGAAAAATCTTCGAGTTGCTAGGTAACACATTCACCGGGCCGATGAAGCTCATCACAAATGCCGTGGCAGGATTATCGTAAATTTCTGCTGGTGTTCCCACCTGTTCCACGCGCCCTTTATTCATCACCACAACTTCATCGGAGACTTCCATTGCTTCTTCTTGGTCGTGGGTAACGAAAACCGTGGTAACATGAACCTCATCATGGAGGTTGCGTAGCCATGCTCGTAAATCTTTACGAACTTTGGCATCGAGCGCGCCAAAGGGTTCATCTAGGAGTAACACTTCAGGTTCTACTGCTAATGCTCTTGCTAAGGCTACTCGTTGTCTTTGACCACCAGAAAGTTGTGATGGATAGCGATCGCCTAATCCAGTCAATTGCACCAATTCCAGTAACTGTTCTACCCGCCCTTTAATTTTCTTTGGCTGTGCCTTACGAATTTCTAAGCCAAAGGCAATATTTTGCTTGACAGTCAGATGCTTGAATAGGGCATAGTGCTGAAACACAAACCCAATATTTCGCTGTTGCACGCTTTGGTATGTAGCGTCCTTACCAGTAAGCAGGATTTTGCCGCTATCCGGCATTTCTAAACCGGAAATTAACCGTAGTAGCGTAGATTTACCTGATCCTGATGGCCCTAGCAACGCAACTAACGAACCACTCTTAATTTCGAGGCTGACCTCATCAACTGCCTTGAAACTCCCGAATTGTTTGGAGACGTTCTCAACTACTATACCCACTGCTGCTGTTCCTCTGCAACTAAATCTACAGTTTCTTTCTAGGATTACCGTGTCTTACATATACCATACATCGTTATTTATGGATGAACAACATTTAGCTACCGCAACTGCCGCAATCGAGAAAGCTACAGTCAGCACCACTGTAATCTAGAAAATCACAATCAGGAGGCATCCCAATTCGTATCGAAACATTAAGGAATATTGCATTTGTGCAGAAACCTGGAGGTAAACCGCCAAATCACTAGAAAGACCGTGGTAGTATGCTCTGGGTAAATGTGAAGATTGGGAGAAAGACCTTTGACACTACGGGTTGCTGTTATTGGGTCAGGCCCTGCTGGTTCATCTGCCGCAGAAACACTGGCAGCCTCTGGGATTGAAACCTACCTGTTTGAGCGGAAGTTAGACAATGCAAAGCCTTGTGGAGGTGCAATTCCTCTATGTATGGTGAGTGAATTTGACTTACCGCCAGAGATTATCGATCGCCGAGTACGGAAGATGAAAATGATTTCGCCTTCCAATCGTGAGGTTGATATTAATCTGGTAAATGAAGATGAATATATAGGAATGTGTCGCCGGGAAGTACTGGATGGCTTTTTGCGCGATCGCGCGGCCAAACTAGGCGCAAATTTAATTAATGCCACTGTTCATAAACTTGATATACCAGGAAACAATACTGATCCCTATACCATCCATTACATTGACCATACAGATGGCATATCACAGGGTATTGCCAAAACTCTGAAAGTGGATTTAATTATTGGGGCCGATGGGGCTAATTCTCGCGTTGCTAAAGAAATGGACGCTGGGGATTACAATTATGCGATCGCTTTCCAAGAGCGGATTCGCTTACCTGAAGACAAAATGGCCTACTATAACGACCTCGCCGAAATGTATGTCGGTGATGACGTTTCTACCGATTTCTACGCTTGGGTTTTCCCCAAACATGACCACGTAGCTGTCGGTACTGGCACGATGCACGTCAATAAAGCCAGCATCAAACAGTTACAAGCTGGTATCCGCGCTCGTGCTTCTGAGAAGCTAGCAGGCGGTAAAATCATCAAAGTAGAAGCCCACCCCATTCCTGAACATCCCCGTCCCCGTCGTGTTGTCGGTCGCATCGCTTTGGTGGGAGATGCTGCTGGTTACGTTACCAAATCTTCTGGTGAAGGTATTTATTTTGCCGCTAAATCTGGGCGGATGTGTGCCGAAACTATTGTAGAAACATCTAACAGTGGTAGCCGTATTCCTACAGAAGGCGACCTCAAGATTTACCTGAAGCGTTGGGATAAAAGATACGGACTCACTTACAAAGTTCTGGACATTCTGCAAAGCGTGTTCTATCGTTCCGACGCTACCCGCGAGGCGTTTGTGGAAATGTGCGATGACCTCGATGTACAACGGCTAACATTCGATAGCTATCTGTATAAGACGGTTGTCCCAGCTAATCCCATCACCCAATTGAAAATTACTGCCAAAACTATTGGTAGTCTAATTCGGGGTAATGCCCTTGCACCTTAATTGAGGGCAAAGGACTGGGAATTCCAACAAATAAATTACTCAATTTTGTTTGTGGGGTGGATATCTTGGACGCTGATTAATCAGGGCGGGCAAGATGCCCACCCCACAACATATATTTTTATCCATGTCGTAGGGGCAATTCATGAATATTGGTGTCAACGTCGGTGAACCAAATTAAATAAGTAATGAGTAATGAGTAATGAGGTATTTACCTGAAGGGGCGACATGAAGGGTATCAGGGTAAGCGCATCTCAAACCCTATTGACAAGAAGCATTTGAAGCATCATGATGGTGTGATAAACAAGTAGCAAGAATCGTCAACATATAGTTGTTATCCATAGCAGCTCGATTTGATTTTTGACGATTACTACGCTTGAGCGAGCGCTCTAAATTTAGTGCATTAAGTGCTATACGTCGCAGGAACGACAAGTTTTGTGGAGCATGACCAGTACGGACGCGGCAAGCATCTTCATTGAACGTAACGTCCAAACTCCAATGCAATCCATTTTCAACGCCCCAGTGGAGACGGATAGCTTGCCCTAATTTATCAAAGCAGAATTCAGGAGTCAGGAGCCAGAATGGGCTAAACCTTAGCTATCCGCTAACAGAATTGAATTCTGTGCGAGTGGCGAATGAATAAAGGGCGTTTTTGCACCCCCGCTAAATTAAAAATTTAGTGGTCTACAATTAGTGGCGGGTCTGAATCCCTCACTAATTGATTCTGACTCCTGTTAGCGGTAGCGGGGCGTTTAGCCCATTCTGACTTCTGGATTCTTCTTCAAAGACTCGTCGGAATGTATCTGCGCTTGGAATGCCTTCAGGTAAAGCTAAAAACTGCTCTAACCATTCGTATTTACTCAATCCATAATTTTCCATGTCCTCCCATCCATTGGCTCCTGCAATCACTGATAGTATTGCAATTATTAAAATATCTGTTAACAAATGGACACGGGTTCTTTCTACACGAGGGTCTTCTATTTCGCTAAAAATTAATTCCATCTGTTCTGTTAGTGCTAGCGCATTGGCTATACTCAATTTTTTTGAGGTTTTAATCGTTGGTTTTGAAGATTTTAAACCTGATGCCATGAGACTGCCTCTGATGCTAGATAGATGCTTTGATTATTAGCCTACTACTGAATGTCTTTAATGCTTAAATCTTCTTTTTAAGATCACAATTGTGCAAAACAATCTGTCATTTTAACTACAAAATTAGATGCGCTTACCCTGCTTCTTGGCATCTTTTTGCGCTTGTTTTGTGTAAACCAACTTCCAACTCACTTCTTCAGAATTCGGAAGTGGCTCTCCATCACTGCGCTGACTCACCAATCCAACTCCTCATCGCATTCTTGGATCGAAGTTGCTAGCCCTTCTTTTATAGATTCTCTCATTCCAGGTATAGATAACAAGTAAAGAGTCTCCTGAATTGCAGACCAGTCTTTTTCCGCCAGCAAAATCGCATTACCGCGATCGCCCTGAATGATCACAGGCTTACCCTGCTCTGCAACTTGGTCTATCAGTTCTTGTAAATTATTTTGAGCATCGTTGACGGGAAGCGAAGACATCATGCTTTTGTAACTCACGATAACTTTACTTTAGTTTATCTACGAACTGATGCAAGTAAGTAGGGAGTGTGCGTATGTAAACTATGGTGAGTGAAGAGTGATGTCTAACGACAAATCCCTTTGAACACGAAATTTCATGCTCAGAACCGCAACATCCGAGATTCAAGGGTCATTTATTTTAGTTTCCACTATAAACTTTGAGGCGCTGCTAAATTCAGCTATTGTGGAAAGTAGTAATAACTTCTGGGAAAGTACCAAATACTTTCCTTAATGCAGTGAAGTTGACTTTGCAGATAGTTTGGCTGCTACGGAATGTATTGGAAATGGGGCTTTAGACTATTAGTTGTATTCTTCGGGCTGTGGCTGCTCCTGGATCTGGGTTCCCGCATGGGAGCAGAGATTTTTTGGTTTCAGGAAGTCGGCTACCTCCAAGTATTTCTGTTGAGGGTGGTAACTCGTGGTGTTTTGTGGGTAGTGGTAGCTGGGATAACTGCTGCCTATCTACTGCTAAACCTGGCTCTTGCACAACGGTTAAAATATCCCCAGTCTTTGAAGATTGAAGAAGTGAGGCGTGAGGAAGCAGAACTGAGCAGTGAATTAAAAAATTTTCTCAGTCCTCATTATCAAACACGCAACGAAACCCGGACACTTACGCCGCAACCCCTTAAACCATTCAGATTGCGCTGGTTATTACCCCTAGCTTTCGTACTGAGCTTATTGATCGGGTTAATGATGGCTCACTATAGTCAAATTGCTCTTTCTTACTGGCATTCTCCAGTTAATAAAGTTAGTCAACCCATTCTTGCCCTATTTCGGCCAGAGACAATTTGGCAACTGTTGAGGCAGATTTCCTCTCAAGTCTGGTATCTCGGCTTAATTGGGGGAGTAGCGATCGCAATTCTAATCTATCCCCAATTTTTATTAACTGCGATCGCAATTCTCTTCAGTCCCATTTTTGGGTTCATCCTATTCCAAAACTGGGCAAAGGTGCTGCAATATTTTCACCCCACCCTTTTCAACAGCACTGAGCCTTTATTTGGTCGAGATATCAGCTTTTACGTATTTTCCTTACCCTTTTGGGAACTGCTAGAACTCTGGCTGATGGGATTATGTTTGTATGGTTTTGTCGCTGTTACTCTCACTTATCTCTTGTCGGCTGACAGTTTGAGTCAAGGGATTTTCCCTGGTTTTTCATCCCAGCAGCAGCGTCATTTATCCGGTATGGGTGGCTTGTTGATGCTGGTAGTGGCTCTGAGTTATTGGCTGAGTCGCTATGAACTGGTGTATTCTACCCGTGGAGTCAGTTATGGTGCTAGCTATACCGATGTGACAACCCAGTTGCCAGCTTACACCATCTTGTGCATCGTGGCAGGAGCGATCGCCTTTTACCTACTTTGGCGAACGTTTTTCTGGAAACCCAAATCTCAGTATCGTCGTTTAGTATTTTACGGATTAGGAGTTTATCTAGTACTAGTTGTAGCAGCTGATGTTGTTATACCTGCTGTGGTGCAATCTTTAATTGTCCTACCTAATGAGTTGCAACGAGAGCAACCCTACATTCAGCGAACTATAGCTTTAACTCGCCAAGCATTCGATTTAGAGGTAATTGATGCCAGAACCTTCAACCCCCAAGGAACACTAACTGAAGCTGATATTCAAAAGAATGACTTGACAATTCGGAATATTCGCCTTTGGGATCAGCGGCCACTGTTACAAACTAACCGTCAACTGCAACAAATCCGGCCCTATTATCGCTTCCCCGATGCCGATATTGATCGGTATACTCTGAAAACAGATGTAACTTCACGCCAACCATCAGCCCCGCAAAAACCGCCAGAACCGGAGCAGCAAGCAGCTCAAGCAACAGAACGGCGGCAGGTACTGATTGCTGGACGAGAACTAAACTATAGTGCAGTACCACAGGAAGCTCAAACATGGGTTAACCGCCATTTAATTTATACCCACGGTTTTGGGTTCACTGTTAGCCCAGTTAATACAGTTGGGGCGGGTGGGCTGCCAGAATATTTTGTCAAAGATATTAGCGGTGATAGTAGTGCCCTGACAACTTCTAGTGAAGCCATTCGTGACAGTATTCCCATTGGGCAACCCCGAATTTATTACGGTGAAATAGCCAATACTTATGTAATGACTGGCACAAGAGTTAGGGAGCTAGACTATCCCAGTGGTAGTGACAATGTTTACAACTCTTATGATGGTCTGGGTGGTGTTCAAATCGGTTCAGCATGGCGACGCTGGCTCTTTGCCATGTATTTGAAGGATTGGCAAATGTTATTCACACGGGACTTTTTGCCTGAGACAAGGGTGTTGTTCCGACGAAATGTGAAGCAACGTATTCAAGCGATCGCACCCTTCCTCAAATTTGACAGCGACCCGTATTTAGTAGCTGCTGTTGCTAATCAAGATTTACCAAGCAATCCCAGTTATCTTTACTGGATTGTTGATGCCTATACAACAAGCGATCACTATCCTTACTCAGACACTGGTAGCGATAGTATCAACTACATTCGCAACTCGATCAAGGTAGTGATTGATGCCTACAATGGCAGCGTTAATTTTTATATTGCCGATAAGAGCGATCCGATCATTGCCACTTGGTCAAGGATATTTCCTAACACCTTCAAACCGCTCAGTGCCATGCCTGTTAATCTCCGCAGCCATATCCGGTATCCTGTGGACTTTTTCAAAATTCAATCTGAGCGGTTGATGACCTACCACATGACCGACCCCCAGGTATTTTACAACCGGGAAGATCAGTGGCAGATTCCTAACGAAATCTATGGCAGCGAAGCCCGTCCGGTAGAGCCGTATTATTTAATTACTAGTCTACCCACTGTACCGTTTGAGGAATTTATTCTGCTTTTACCCTACACTCCCAGACAACGGACTAATTTAATCGCTTGGTTAGCGGCGCGATCGGATGGTGATAACTATGGTAAATTATTGTTATATTCCTTTCCTAAAGAAAGGCTGGTTTATGGCCCAGAGCAAATCGAGGCACGAATTAACCAAGATCCAGTAATTTCTCAACAAATTTCCCTGTGGAATCGCCAGGGTTCAAGAGCCATTCAAGGCAATCTACTAGTAATTCCCATTGAGCAATCGCTGCTGTATGTCGAGCCAATCTATCTAGAAGCCACACAGAATAGTCTGCCAACTTTGGTGCGGGTAGTCGTAGCTTACGAAAACCGGATTGTCATGGCACAAACATTAGAACAAGCATTGCAGGCAATTTTTAAACCAGAGGTTACACCAGCCCCGGCGATTATCCGTCCCTTTGAAGAAGCAGCCCCGCCAAGTTAAGCGAGTTTAAGACTAAATAGTTACATAGCAGGTGATAGCGAGCGATCGCTATTAACAAAATTTATTGCAACAGACATAGTTTAATAGTTCAGCATAAGTAATAGACACTAAAAGTTAATCGACATGGTACAAAGTAACCAACTAGAGATTCGCCACATTAGTCCTAAAGTGAGGCAGTTGATTAAAATGTACGCCGATGTTAATAAATGTACGCAGTCTGAGATGTTGGAACGCATGGTTTTGGAGTGGAACGCCCAACAAAGTGAGAGCGAACGACCGCCAGGAGATGAAGATGAGTAGTTTTTTATACAAAAGTTAGCCCACTTCTAACCAGAAGTTTTCTTTGGCTCTCTAGTTCAAGAAGAATTTTCCAAAGATTGGGTCTTGTTTGAGGGATTGAATAAAATCCCTTAAAGTCATCATACTACCCGTTAAGGTGAACTTAGGAGTACCATTTTGGGCAACGATTCTCACTTCACCGTCTTGAATCTGAATCTTATTTTTAATACTGTCCCATAGATTATCGAAGCTCTCATCATCCTGGCAACCATTGGCTTCAAGGAATCTCTGGCGTACTTCTGTTTTTAGTGCTAGTGCTTCTGCTGCTTGGGTACGTGCTTCAAAGTGCTTAATTACATCCTCATAAGCACTCTCCTTGAGAGTTTTGTTTTCAGCCTGGACTTGCTGTAACTGAGTTTTGATGGTTTGCAGTTGGGACGCTAAAGCGGCTGATTTATGGTATTCAAGTTTTAAGGCTTGCTTTGCATTAGCTAACAAGGCTTTATAATCTAGCTGATCTTGATCTTGATTTTTTTCGGATTGCATTTTTATCTCTTGATCAACAGATTTTTGTTGATTAACTCTCGTCAGTTACATAACAAAACTGACGAGAGCTTAGGGACTCCCAAATAAAAAAATATACAACTATTTATTGTGGGATGGGCGACACGAGAACCCACAGTCAAGGCGGGCAAGATGCCCACCCGACAAGATTGGATAATTTATTTCTTGGAAGTCCCTTAGTAAATATTATCTATGTTATCTAAGTATTGGTTAGTTCACCAATAATGGCGATTCAGAGCTAGCACTCTCTTGAATACTACTCAGACTAGAACTAATGTGGGAGCGGATAGCTCGTTCATAAACACTAGTCTGTTGAGTGCGTACCCCTACAGCTTGGTATATTAAGTTAACTTCTGGGAATTCAGACCAATACATCAAAAAGACATCTTTAGCTGGAGTAACAATTTCATAATTATTTTCTTGTCTTTTCTTTCTGAGTTTACAATTATTGAGTTGCAATTTCTGTCTGAATAGTTTTTCAAATTCTGGAATTAAATCTGAACTAGTTTTCATGTTTTATACACGTTAAAACGTGTTAATTCTGCAAAGACTATCTGGTGATATTACTAAGTATGACACTTCAGATACCTCTTACAATATAGTGTATCAGTTATCGGGTATTTGAGAAGGGGAGTGAGACGCAAGGTAACTCGTTGGCGTAGTCTCTCTTAGAGAAGAAGCTGTGCGATCGCAGTCAATAAGAGGCAGGGGAACTCTTAGCTGGGAGCAAGGGAGACAGAACAGAAAGGGGATTCGACACTTTGGCTACGCTGTTAGACTGCGCTCACGGTAAACTCAGTGACGACCCCTTCTGTTATGTTAGCTTCTCGTAGGATAGATACGAAAGCCATTGGGGTATTCAGTACCTACAGACTACAGCCTGCGACTTCAAGACCCTCTGCAAAACTGATTAATTCTAAGTACTCTGGATTTTCTACAAACTTTTTAGCAGCTAGCAACCCAGCAATGCTCCAAGTTTGATAAATTCTGGCTTCTTTACCAATTAAACGACCATTGTTGCCATCGTAGTATTCCGGGAATTTATCTTTAGATAAACGTCTTTCGGCAATAGCTATTGCTGCTTGGGCAAGTTCTGTTCGACCTGCTTTGTGGGCCGCTGCGGTAAATAACCATAGTAAAACGGGCCAGTTACCGCCGTTGTGATAAGACCAAGCTCTGTTCTTAGAATCACATCCTGTAACAATTCTCCATTCTAAACCTTCCAAAGCTGGGAAGCAGATTTTAACAGGCATATAGCCGATCAAGTCTTGCCAGCGTTGGGAAAATAAATTCATGATGCTTTGAGATTCTGTTTCACTTGCTAAAGAAGCTAAGATTGCCATCAGATTTCCCAGAGCAAAAAAGCGAAAATCTATCCGTCCCGGCCCCAGATTTCCCGCTAAATATCCTCCAGTTTCGGGCAACCACTCGGTTAACCAACTGGGGATTGATTCTGAGTTGATGTTGAATTTATTAACAATTTCTTTACCAAATTCGTTATCCTTGTAACGATAAATTTCCCCCAATCGCTTCAGGTCTAGCCAGTAATAGTTGCGGATATGATATTTCAAAGATCCCAATCGTCTATTGACTTTGCCGAGGTAGCTATCGCCATCCCCATCTGGTAAAAGCAATTCAGTAGCAGCTCTGAGAGATGCATAGAATAACACCTGAATTTCTAGAGGATGTTCGTAGACTCCCATGCGACGGTCAATCATAAACGCGCCATCGGGAACTAACATTGTTGGGTACATGGAAAAGCGATGTACCAAGCAAAGATCCAAAATTAACTTGATTCCTGCTTGAAAATCTGGCTGACGCGCTAGGGTTAAATCGCCTGTAGCTTTTTCATAAGCGCGTAGCAGGAGAATCCACCACATACAAGAATCAATTGGGGAAACACGAGCGATCGCTAGTTCACCAAAATCAGCGACCAAAAATTCATCATTCCCTTTGGAGTGTACTTTGAAACTTGCAGGCATTAATCCCGCTCCCGGTTCAAAGCAGTCTATTTGCTTTTCATGACTTTGTAATTTCAGTGTTTCTACTAAGAAGTTACGGACAATCTCTGCTTTGCCGTGCATCAAAAACACTAAGGCAGAAGGGACAAAATCGCGGAGGAAGCACTGGTCATAATTGAGTGCATCTGACTCCGGATCGTGGGCAGCTACAGTACCAATGGGTTTTCCCTGGTAATAAATTATCGACTCTTCCAACAATTCCCAGGCTTCTGCTTCCAGTTGACTGTTCTGATCGATCGCGCTAGTCATGGGCGTTTAATTCCACTAGTAATATGTATCGGCTCAATTGTGGAAAGTACGCAACAACGGAGAGGCAGGGGGCAGGGGGAAATGACTTCATCAAGAAATGCTATGAAGCAGAGCAGAACGTCTGAGTCGCCGATTTCTACGTCACCTGGTTCGTATCCTACGGGAAGCTAACGAAACAGGTGACGTAGCTTTGCGTTGCCCGTAGCTCTGCCATAAAGCCTGCGGTAAGGCTATGCTCAGAACGCAGCCTCTCTAAAAATTGGGTCGAAGTGTCGAATCCCCTCTCTGCTCTATCCCCCTTGCTCCCTGCCCCCTGCTCCTTGCTCTCTCCTCCCTTGCCTCTTTTTCAAGCTGACCAAGATTCTCGGAAGTCAGCATACAAAGTTAATCCACCATCTACAAACAATGTTTGTCCGGTGATGTAGGCGGCTTCATCCGAAGCTAAAAAAGCTACTGCGGCTGCCATCTCCTCTGAGGAGCCAGCACGCCCCATTGGGATGTGACTTTCCACGATCGCCTTTTTTTCGGGGTCATCTGTCCAGGCTTGATTTATTGGCGTGACTGTTGCTCCGGGGGCAATGGCGTTGACACGAATACCAAGGCTTGCATATTCCAATGCTAAAGTTTTGGTCAGGTTTTCCATACCGCCTTTGCTAATGGAATAACTGATATACATGGGTCGCGGAATAATTTCGTGAACGCTGGAAATATTAATAATCACTCCCGGACGATTTTTAGACAGGAGGTGTTTAATAGTTTCACGGGCGCAGAGATAAGCACCCCGGAGATTGACTGTAATTACCTGGTCAAAGTCTGCTGTGGTGACTTCGTGCGAGGGACTTTCTTTTTGAATGCCAGCATTGTTAACTAGAATATCTAAACTGCCAAATTCCTTTACTACGGTGTTGACCATCTCTACAATGTCTGATTCTTGGGAGACATCTCCGTGAACCGGTAGCGACTTAACACCACAGGTTTCGATATTTCCGCAGGCTTTTTGTAATGCCATCTCTTCCGTGTCTGCCGCATCTTCGGGGTATGAGCGGTAATTGATGGCGATGTTGCACCCTTCTTCGGCGAGTCTGATTGCGATCGCCTGACCAATACCTGAAGTTGCACCTGTAATTAAAGCATTCTTTCCTTTTAAGCCTATCATATTTTCTCCCTAAGCTGCCTTTGCTTGAATTTGCAATCAGTCAGACAATTTTGGATTTTAGATTATTCTTTACAATTCAAAATTTGAAATTAATACTGTCAACCCCCAAGAGAGGGAGTTCAAAATTAAAAATAGGGCTTTCTTTGAAATTTTGAATTTCTTAAAGCAATTTTTCAAAACCAGGCTACAGATCCAAGAGATGGAAACTCAACTTGAATCTGAAGCCTCTTAATTACGAATTACGTTAGCGTAGCGGTAGCGAGTCCGCGAGAGCCATGACGAATTGGTATTAGTTCTAGCGCAAATTCGCTGGTACTTGTTCAGGAACTACCCAATAGTAAACAGTTTTGCCGTCTACATTCACCGTCTGGTCTGGTTTCCAATCGCCCATATCGAAGGCGTGGGAGACAATGCGAGTACCAGGCTTGAGTTGACTCAATAGCTTGGGACGGAGTTTGAGGTTAACCTCTGGCAATAAGTAAAGTGTAACTACTGTTGCTTCACTAAAATCAGTGTTGAACAAATCTTGTTGGACAAACTTAACGCGATCGGTTACACCTGCCTTTTTGGCATTTTCATTAGCTTCTTGGATGCGTTCGGGGTTAATATCTATGCCGACACCGCGCGTACCAAACTTTTGTGCCGCAGTATTGACAATTATGCCATTACCACTACCAAGGTCGTAAAGCACATCATCTTTATTCACTTTTGCCACTTCCAACATTGCATCTACCACTGGCTGTGGTGTAGGTACATAAGGAACATCGCCGGGGCGTTCTTGTGGTTGAGTTGTGGGAGTTGTTGCAGATGGTGTTTCGGTTTCGGTCTGACCCGTTAAAGTAGAAGGTTGTGTCCCAGCTTCCAAATCTTGCTGTTGCGGCGCACACCCAGCAATTCCCAAGCTGGTAATACTAACGCCTGTAACTAGTAAAAACAGAGTTTTCTTGAAGTTCATGAATTTTCTCCTTGATTCAGTAGGTTGTGGTCAGTAGTTAGAAAAACAACTCATAGTCATAGAATTTTGAATTGCTTATAGTGTGAGGCTTAGGCGGCACAATCCAAAATCGTTCGACTGAGCGTAGCCGAAAGTCCAAAATTGTATTAAGTCCTACGTTGGCGATAGTTATTCCAGAACAACACAGGGATACCTGCTGCGACGACTAAAACACCTGCAACTGCTCCTACACCTGTATAAGCCAAGCTGGAATAAAGCAAGTAACCGCAGACTGCACAAAAGAGTAATGGTGTTAAAGGATAAAATGGCACACGGAAGGGGCGAACTATGTGGGGTTCGCGGATTCGCAATACCAGCAGCGATATGCCGGAAAGCAAGAAGAAGAACCAAAATATGGGGGCGGTGTAATCCACCATTGTTTGAAAGCCTTTGCGGGTAAGCGTGCCTAAAAAAACCAGTGCTAAGGCGATCGCAGCTTGCAATAATAAGGCATAGGTAGGACTGCTAGGACGTTGCTGCCAGTGTCCCATAAAACCAAATAGCGAAAAATCCTGCCCCAGTGCGAAATTGGTACGCGCTCCGGTAAAGATTGTGGCGTTGGTTGCTCCCAAAGTAGCGATCGCAATCAATACACTGATAAACAAGGCTCCCGGTTCGCCCCAAAGAGAGCGCATTAAATCTGCGGCTACTGCTTCTGACTGAGCCATGTTTGCTAATCCCAATCCCCGCAGGTAAGCCAGATTGATGAGTAAGTAAATGGCAGTGATGATGCCAATACTCCACATTAGCGAATCGCACAATATTACGTCGTCCATCCTGAATTTCTGCGGAGATGTAAGCCGCTTCATTCCAACCGCCGTAAGAGAGTAGCACAAACACCATCGCCAGTCCCCAGGTTCCTGATGATGCAGATTCTATAGGGGCGGCAGCAGCAGAATTAGGAATGGCGGTAAGCCCAAGAATTACTACCAGTAATAAACCCAGAACTTTCGCAACACTCAGCAAGTTTTGTGTCCACTTACCCTGCTGCAAACCGATGATGTTCAAAGCAGTTAAAAGTGCGATCGCTATGGCTGCATAAATAGAAGACGAAAATGTACCTAACCGCCATATCTGAGAAACATAATCGCCAAAAACAAATGCCAAAAGAGCAATGGAACCAGTTTGAATCACTGTCATCCGCGCCCAGGCAAATAAAAAGGCGACTCCCCGCCCGAATGCACGTTTCAAATAATAGTAAACACCTCCAACATCGGGATAGACAGTCGCCAACTCTGCATAGCACAGCGCTCCTACCAGAGATATTACACCACCCATTAGCCAAAGAAACATTACAGCAATTTCACTGCCTGCTTGACTTGCTACTAGAGCCGGGGTTTGAAAAATCCCCGCCCCGATGACAATACCGACAATCAGAGCCACTGCGTCTGATAATGTCAGAGATGGCTTGGGTGCTGCTACTTTAGTTGATGTTGTCTGTTCAAGCAAAGTGTAGTCTTTACGTCTACTCACATTACTTCCTTACTAGTGTTGAGTTGGGACTTTTGGCTTTGTTTCATAGTCTTTGTTCAACAGAGGTATTATCTATGTACTCCAGGTTTTTGAACGCACCATCCAGCAAAACTTTTTGGATTGAAGACTACTAACCAAAAGTTAGCCCTTGGGAGGGCGAATTTGAATCACTGTTTTACCTATCTTCTATGGTTAATAATAAATGTGACGGAAAAGTGACAGTTACCAGTTATATGTCTTCAAATCGTAATATCCATCTGGTTAGATTAAGATTAGCCTCCGTTGCGTAGCTTGCCGCCGTGGGCATCGCCCAAACAAAATTCTCTTTTTGGACAACATTGTTTTCCAAGTACGATAGAGGATATGATTTAAAAAAACTTCTCCCACAAGTGAGATTTATAGCCGTCTAAAGAATGATTGACTAATAATGGGTAATCGTGCTTACTTTAATTTAGAAACAAAAGACAGCGATCGCTCAAAAGTTTAGATTAACTTTGGGCATTCAATTCAAACATTGCTGTATTCTTTAATATCTGATGCTGGGAAAAAGTAGAATATCTATCACTTCACCTACTACCAAACCCAATACAGCCAAAATTGTTAAAATCCAAAATGAATCTAGTTTATTGAAACCAGATAATCGCATTTCCAAATCAGCTAAAAGCGTAGTAGCTAAGGGTATGAGAAAAAGCCTTAATAATATTGACCAAGTTGCTATTAACGCAATGGATATACTTAAAAATAAGATGACAACTAAAGTTCTAGAGCCAAATTGAACTAAACGCTCTAACCAAAAAATACTCTTTCGCACTATAGCTACAACCATAGCAGCCACAAAAGCTCCTACTAACCAAATAATATGATTAGCAGCAAGATACCATCCCAAGAGGGTGTAAGCTAGCCAGAGTAATACTAAAGGCACTAAAGGAATCCTGTTAAAAAATTCCACGTTCATACTGCCAAAGCTTGTAAAAATATCAGGTTAATCTTTTAAGTTTATTCAAAAATTGTTACCACTCTAACTTGTAAAAATATCAGCTTTGCTCAGGATATTTCTCTATCTAGAGAGCAAATTGAAGGACATACCTCTTTTGTCGTGACAATATATAGCTTTAGCTTGACAGCATAACTAGTAACTTAGATTAACGATCAGAGTATGTTTTTATACGTATCTTAGCTCTGTGGTAAGTTATATTTAAGACAAAAATATATTAATTTAAGAACAATAGTATTAGTTTGTAATGTCTAAATAGATCGACCCTGACTCTCAACTATTTGGGATGAAATTTCATGAATAGGTAGTTACACTTCAGCGTGTACAACTTTGATAACTGTCCACAATACTGTTGCATACCTCAAGCTCATGGTAATATTATTTTACTGTCAGGAGATATTATTTTATACATCAAATTGTAACCATGCTGAAACAGTTAGTTAGGTGTGCTACCTCAAAAAAACAAAAACTTATTCGAGCCACCCAGAAAATCACCAAAAGCACTGATGTACAAAGTACAGAGCTTTTAAATATCTGTTTAGATAAGGTAGTAAAGAGCTAAAAAAGCCCTTTCTTACGAATCATTATAACCAGCTAGGAACGCATAAAGCCCTTATACAATAGCAAAAAAAATAGACAATAGTAAATAGAAAAGTTTTGACACAATGTCAATAGTTTTTTGTATATGTAAAAATATCAAAAAGCCCAATTTATATTGTCAATAAGACATTAATATTGTGTGTTTTATTTTAGATATTGATTCTCTTCCTGCTTAGTTAGCTATATATAAAAGTCCTATTTGATTGCTGAAAGCTTAAGTTACCCTCGACTAAATGAGGCAAACACTTAGATTTAACAACTGGTTTAGGACTGCTAGATCAATCCTGATTTAGTAACAACTCGATTATTGACAATCTAAAAGAGTAACAGGAAAAACATGAATATCATTGTTCGTTTACTTGGAGCTATCTTTCTCCAAGTGTCTGTGTTGGCTGCGATGTCTAGCACGGCAATTTCTGATGACAAGCCCTTACGCGTCAATATCCAGGAGACTCCTGCTATTCCTCAACGAAAAATAACACAGAGGATTTGCTCTTTAGATCCCATTGAGGATTTATTACCTCCACCACAAACTAAAGCAAGTAACTCATTGCTTTCTTACCTTGCTGAACAGGGTTTTACACAGAATCAAGAGGGTTCTTGGGTCTGTTATGCGAACGATCCGAAAAAAGAAGGGCGTTACTTTACTCTGTTTAAGGTTAAACAAGTTGATAACAGGCTTATAGCAAGTTCTTTCTTAGATGAGGGTAGTCTGATTCAAGGGCAAGATAGTCGTAGCTTGGACTTCTTTATGATGCTGGTTGAGCATCATATCAATACTAGTCAAGATAACCATCAAGGTATACGTAGATATTTAGAAGCCTTCGTTTCCTTAGTCAAAGAAGGGAAGATCAAACCTACACGTCGTGGGTTTCTTTTTGACCAACCAAACCGGGCTATGGTCTTATATCACACACTCTCATCAGGAAATCTTAAAGGTACCGGAATCACGATCAACATTTATTTACCTAAGAGTTGAATTGTGGGGTAAAGAAGGGAGAAACAAGGGAGTAGAGGGGAATGGCACTAAGAAAAACCGAAAGGCTTATGTAACCTCGTTCCCAGGCTCCAGCCTGGGAACGAGGTTACACAAGACTTTGGACTTATATTAGTGCCATTCGGAGCAGAGGCAGAATAATCCCCAATGCCCAATTAAATTGCTGTCGTTTAATGGAGGTGCATCTTGTCTAAATCAATTGTTCAAAGAATTGCAGCGTTGAAGGCGGTTCGCTTGGTGGCGATCGCATTCTCGTCTATTACAGTAGTAATCACTACATGTCAGTCTGCTTTTGCACAACTCAATATTGGGCGCTACGGTATCCAACAAGGACTGGAGTATGAGTATCTCCAATACCAAATCAATAACCAGAATTTAAGCCAGATGCGAGTCATTCCTGGCTGTAATGTGGGGTTTGGTCTAAGTTGCAATAAAACTGGAACGGTAATCCAACGATTAGTAGAGTTAAACGGTGGGACTAACTATCAAAATCTCCTGATAAAAGCAGCCGGTGGGGAAAGAAACTTCCAAAATTTCGCTGGATTTTACGGTAACAACCCCAACCTCTCTGCGGTTCCTTACGCCTCTTTTTGGAGCAACCAATCCCATGCAATTATGGATAGCTCTCAATACCTTCTTGGACAAAACTTTGGTCGCAATCCAGTAGAAGGTTTGGGACTTGTAACCAAGCAGTTTTTCTGGGCACCGTACTCAGGAGTTAATAACTCGGTCAGTCTTCGTAATGGATTACTAGACTTGAAATTCTCATACGGACGATTGTTGTTTGAAGAAGCCTCAAAAATTTCCAATATTAAGGAGCAAATTGAGTCTCTAGGTATGTCGCCAGAGATGACAAATTTTTATTTAGATAAAATCTCTACAGGCTTGAATGCATTGAGTTCTGGAGATCGGAACCAACTTCAACAGAGGATTTTTGAACTACTATCCTTTCCATACTCCGAAGATGGTGGGGAACTCGGACGGCCTAACAATGCGATTCCACAAGAATTCAATCATCTGGTGGGAGAAGATATCCCTGGAGATATTTTGCTAAGTGACAATCCAGTACCGTTGGATGGAGAAACAATTGGTTTTGATACTTTCCCTGGCTCTGTAGGAGATGTTTTGCTACAAGGCAGTCCTGATTCATCTCCACTCTGGCCAATGATGGTAGTTGGGAGTATTGGTTTAATTCTGCTCCTACTATTGAGCGGCGATAGTGCTTCAGGCCAACCATCTGCTTCTTCCAGAGATACGCCTACGCCTTTGTCTCTCAACAGCAAAGGTGAATGCGATCTGACTCCCAACGGTAATGGTTCTGATCACACACAGATCATTGAGATTCCGTGTAATGTTACTCCTAAAACCCCTACGGAAGTCAAGAAGGTAGTGGAGCCATCAATGATCAAAGCGCTTTTATTGCTAGTTGTTCTAATATGTGTAGTCCGTTCCAAAAATCGGTCTTTAAAAATACGTAGAGTGGGCATAAGTCCTATATTACACAAGGGAATTTAGACCCGAATAGCACTAATAAAAGCCGAAAGGCTTGTGTAACCTCGTTCCCAGTCTGAAGACTGGGAATGTATTCTAAGAGGCTCTGCCTCTTGTCAAGAAAGATGAGGCTCCTAACGAGGCAACACAACACTTTGGACTTATTTAGTGCCATTCAATTTAGACATCACGTAAGACAAAGCTACCTATGGAGGTAGCTTTATATAGATTTATATGAATGATTTGACGTTATTGATAGTATTAACCAGGCTGTTGCGATCGCCTGTTAACCTGTGGCCAATTCACTACATTCCACCAATTATTCAAATACTCAGCCCGACGGTTGCGATATTTTAGGTAATAGGCGTGTTCCCATAAATCATTACCCATAATCGGATATGAACCGTCCATAATTGGGTTATCTTGATTTGCTGTAGTGACAATCTGGAGTTGATTTTGGGGATTACGTACTAGCCAAACCCAGCCACTGCCGAAACGAGCAGCACCTGCTGCATTAAACTGTTGTTTAAAGGCATCAAAACTGCCAAAAGTTTTGTTAATTTCTTGAGCGATCGCTCCTGATGGTTTTCCACCACCTTGCGGACTCATCAGTTGCCAAAAAATCGTGTGGTTGAGATGACCACCAGCGTTATTACGTACTTTTGTGCGGATATTTTCAGGTACGCTTTTCAAGTTCAATAGTAAAGCTTCAACGCTCCTTTTTTGCAAATCTGGATACTGCTTCAATGCATCATTTAAGTTCTTGACATAGCTAGCATGGTGTGCTTCATAATGCAATTTCATTGTTTCAGCATCAATAGCTTTTCCTAATGCTCCATAAGCGTAAGGTAATGGTGGTAGCTGTGCAGGAAAAGCGCTTAGTGACCTATTAGGATAAGCTACAGGAGGAAACGACCTAGCAGCCGTTGGTGTTGGTGTAGAAGATTGTGCCTCAGCTACTAGTACTGGTTCATGAGAAATTAGCACAATTGTCAACACAATTGTTGTGAAGAAAAAAACTATTTTTCTTCGCCAAAATTTTATCATAAATTGTAGCCTCAAAATCAGTATTATTGGCTTGTAAGCTGATCATAAACTGTTGTTTTGCAGATCAATCATGCCAGTTAAATACATATCTTACCTTAGTTTTCAAGTAATTCAAGCAAAAATACTCAATATCATAGAATTAATCACAGCCAATATATGAGGCTACTTCACACACCCAAAAATCCGTATTTTTAGCAAAAACCCTCATTAAATGATTTAGCAATGCAAAAATAATTGCATTCAAAACAAATAAAAATAAGCCTCAATACGCTTGAGTTAAATATTTTTTCTCTTCTCTGTTTCCTCTGCGGTAGCCTGCGGCAAGCCGATTCTTTAGGAGATTATCTCGCGTTTGTATCTACGTTAAAAATTTGACTTTGATAAAGAGTTTTAGCCTTATACCAATTTAAAGTGAAGTTGCACATATCTTGATCCCCCTAAATCCCCCTTAAAAAGGGGGACTTTCAATTCCCCCCTTTTTAAGGGGGGCTAGGGGGGATCGAATTCTATGCAGCTTCATAAAGAATTGGTATTAACTGAACTGTAATGGAGTAAGACTAGTAATTTGTTAAGTTTAAATAGATGGATAAGTAAGTTCGTAGTCAGAACTTTACTCCTGATTTTCTAAGTAATAAACTGCTTACTAAGAAACCCTCAAAAAGAGCTTGACAGACTACTAGTTTTAGGAATAAATTTAACTCAAAATTGACATAGCTTTAACGCCCAGAAACATTTGAGTATATATTTACGGGCATTCTACCATAAAAATATTTATTTATAAGTCTATTATTTAATTTATTCCCTTGGGTACATAACTATAAATAACAAGCAAAACTCTTGATAGATATAACCGAAGTTTTATTTTGCTAAACCTATAATTAAAAGCTTGTAACTATTAAAATTCAATCTACTGAGATATGCATCATAATCAAATATTGCAAAAAACTGTAGCAGCAAATAGTAATTGGGATCAAGTAACCCAAAGTGAAGCCAAAAATGAGCAAACACAAACACATGAATTAGCTATCCCTGATCTAGCGATATTTTTATATCCTGTTGGCTTTATGGTTGGTTGGATATTTTTTTTTCTGATATTGCGGAAAATCCGGGCATTGTTAGATGAGAAAATAATTTTTTCCATCAGCCACTCACACAAAGTCCCCTGTAAAAATTGTCGCTTTTATTCCCATAATTATTATCTAAAATGTGCGGTAAACCCTTCTGTCGTTCTCACGGAAGAAGCGAAAAACTGCTCTGAGTACTCACCCAACAAGAAAAATTTCTCTTCTAAAAATTCTCTTGACTAAAAATGATAACGATCAAGGTGATGTTCAGTAAAAAATTTATCCATCGGAATTTATGTACACCCTTGCCTATGTATCTGTATCAGGTATTTCGGGAAATGGTATACATAAAAAGCTTAAACTAAACAGCGTTCAATCGTCGCTAGAACTGATTGAGAAAGAGTCTCAAAGTCGTAACCACCTTCTAAACCAAAGAGAATTTTACGAGTTACTCCTAGACAATAATCAGTAAATAAAGCATAGTCTTCTGGCTGCAAATTGATACTTGCCAAAGGATCTGCGGCATTGCCATCATAACCAGCACTTACAATCAATAAATCTGCCTGAAAGCTAGCTAAAAACGGTACGACACGTGTTTCAAATAGGGGCTGATATACTGCAATATCACTACCAGGGGGTACAGGTAAATTTAATACATTATTATGAAAACCGCGTTCTGTTGATCTTCCAGTACCCGGATAGCATGGGTATTGATGTAGGGAACAGTAGGCGATGCGTGCTTCAGTTTCAACGATCGCCTGAGTACCATTACCATGATGCACATCCCAATCTAGGATGGCGACGCGGTTAATTCCGGGTTGTTCTAGGGCAAATAAAGCTGCGATCGCAGCATTAGAAAATAGGCAAAAGCCCATCCCCGCATCACTTTCTGCGTGGTGTCCTGGGGGACGTGCTAGCACAAAAGCTGGATTAGCGGACTTTAATACAGCTTCAACTCCATCCAACCATGCACTGACTGCCAACAATGCCACATCATAACTGCGAGGGGAAACTGGCGTATCTCCATCCAAAGGGCCACCGCCACTAGAAGCGATTTGCCAAAGTTTTTTGATGTAAGCTGGGCTATGAGCTTTAACCAACATAGACATCAGTGATGGCTGTTCTGATGCTGGTGTAGGCGATCGCCAAGTGATTTGATCTGCGAATGTAGCTGCTTTTAGGGCAGTTGCGATCGCTATCAAGCGTTCTGGTTTTTCAGGATGGTATTTTCCAGTCTTGTGATCTAAAAATTCATCGGAATAGATGACTGGTAGCATAGAACGAAAAAGGTTAGCAGGAGGGATACTGAATGTTATTGTATCCTCACTGGTACAAACAGTTTTTGCTTTGACATCTGGTGAAATTTATGCGTTATCCAGAATCCTTGTAGAGCCGTAGCACTGCTACGTTTCTACATCTTTTTTGAAAATATTTATCTTTTGTATTAGAGGGTTGGTTGTTTACTTTCGAGAATTTCTGTTGCTTTTTGGGCAGAAAGCGGGCGGTAGAATAAAAACCCCTGTACATCCTCACAGTTAATAGATTTCAAGAACTCCAATTCTTCCTCATTCTCTACCCCTTCGGCTGTCAACTTCAATCCCAAGCTTTGTCCCAAGCCAACTATAGCCTTGATAATATGAGCTACTTTGACATCGCGCGTCAAATCTTGAATAAAAGACTTATCTATTTTCAGATTGTGTAGTGGCAAAAGTTGTAAACGGGAGAGCGAGGAATGACCTGTGCCAAAGTCATCAATGGAGATATGAATACCCATCTGCTGTAAATTCTCTAACACTGTTCTGGTAAAATCTAAATCCTCAATGGCTGTGGTTTCGGTAATTTCTAATTCTAAAAAGTGCGCCTCCAGCCCCGTTTGTGCTAAAACTTCGGCTATAATCTCCACCAATTTAGGTTGACGGAACTGCTTAAGAGAAAGATTGACTGCGATCGTCATCGGTTGCAATCCCGCATCTTGCCAGGTTTTATTTTGGCTACAGGCAGTCCGCAGCACCCATTCACCGATGGGGATAATTAATCCACTCTCTTCGGCAAGGGGAATAAAGACACTGGGTGCAACCAATCCCATCTCTGGGTGCTGCCAACGCAACAGAGCCTCCATACCAGTAATTTCTCCTGTGGCAATATTCACACGAGGCTGATAGTAAACTGTAAATTCATCGCGTTCTAAGGCATAGCGCAAGCTTTTCTCTAAAGTCAGGAGTTCGGGATTTTTTGCGCTCAGGGAAACACTGTAGTATTGGTAGTTATTCCGCCCTTTATCTTTGGCGTAGTATAAAGCGGTATCTGCGTGTTGAATTAGGGTTTCAGCATCAGGACTGTTCTGATCAAGCAAGGCAATACCAAGGCTGGCAGTCACATAAAGTTCATGCCCTTGGAGATGAAAAGCATCCTCTAAGGCTTGTAACATTCTCTGTGCTACTTGTGTTACTTCTTGAATATCATTGACTCGCGGGAGTAAAATAGTGAACTCATCGCCTCCCCAACGGGCTATGGTGTCTCCGCCTCGGAGTGAATCTTTTAATCTTTGAGCGACGTTTTGTAACAATTGATCTCCCAGAGTGTGCCCTAGAGTGTCATTAATGACCTTAAAGCGATCCAAGTCGAGGAAGATCACAGCTAAACTTTCGCCTTTGCGAGTGGCGTTGGGCAGAGTTTTACTGAGCAGTTCATTGAATAGTAGGCGATTGGGCAACCCTGTCAGCACGTCATGGAGGGCTTGATAGCGAATCTTTTCTTCTACTTGTTGACGCTGCTGTGTACTAATGATACTAGCGGCCATGGTCAAAAGGGTAGATTCTTCGTGCCTTGACCAATGACGCTCAAAGGTGCAGTCTGCCAAGCCAAGATACCCCCAAAACTCATTTTCCAAACGGAGAGGCACTAAAAGAAGGGATTGAATGCCATCTCGAATCAGAAATTCTTGTTCGGCGATGGGAAATTTTTGGGTGAGTTCGCTAATTGCATTGCCGCTAGAGAGAACAGTATACCAACGGGCTAATCCAGAAGTTTGATAAGGCAGATTTTGCCAATGCTGGTGGGTAGATGTAACAAAAGAGCGCGTCCATTCAAACCTGAGACTGACTGCTAGTTCCTTTGTAACAGGGTGGAGATGGTTCTGAAAAAGATAGGCACGATCTGCCTGTGCAGCTTCACCTAATACAGCTAGAGCTAGATCAATACCAGTTTCAAAATTCATTTCTCCTAGCAAGTAATTGGCAGCTTCTGCAACTGCCTGTAACAAGCGATCGCGCTGACGCAGTTCGGCTGTGACTTGTTTTTGCTCTGTAATATCCCTAATAATAAAAGTTCTAATTAAATCACTTTGAGGAAGGTAGAGAACGGATTGTTCAAAAACTTCTGTGCCTACTTCCACTTCCCGCACAAAAGAACTTTTTTCTACATTGTTAACTCCACTCAAAAGCCCTGTTAATATAGGATGTTGCGTACCAACTTCCCGAAGTTTGGGAAACTTGAGGGCTGCGGCTGGATTGAGATAAGTAACTGTTCCCTCAAAATCCATTTCAATAATTGGATTGGGGATGAGTTCAGGGAAAGATGCTAGGCGAGCTAAGGCAGATTCACTAGCTGCTTCAAAGCTAGGATCGATAGCTAAAGTTTGAAAAGGATTGGCAGGACTGGCTTGCTCTGAGAAGAAACCAGATAAGTCTTCAACATCAAAAGATTCAGAAAAGACTTGTTCTGAGATGTTAGAAATAGCATAATATTTAGCCTGAGCTTTATTACTACCAAAAGCAATTACATCTCCATGCCTGAGGTTATGAGAATAGCATTTATTGCCATTTACAAATAAGCCATTAGTACTTCCTTTTCCCTTGTAGTTGCCATCAATTATCTGAAAACCGTATTGGTCTGTCTCAGGAACAGTTACTCGCAATAAAATTGCGTGTTGCATTGATACTGACCGGGAAGCCAAAACAATAGTGTTTGCGGGATGCCGCCCCAGAGAATAAGTAGTCTCTCGCAAGGGGACAGTTCGCCGCCCTTCCAGGTCTTGAATGACCAACAGATGGCGTATTTTTTCCCGCTCATTTCCTAGCATGGCTGTTCCTCAAATTCTCATATTTTTATGTTTTAGTCTGAAAAATATTACTCCTTGAAGTTCAGAGTTTCCGGCTGCACTTTTAGGAGAATTTAGTTAATCAAATTTATCTTCGTATGCGATCGCAAAATTTATATGAGGGTGCATACCAGCCCTTCTCTTCCTGATTGACCTTCTGGAATGAGAGAGATGGCTAATTGTTCAATCAGTTTTTGCGGTAGAAGTTCTAGCTGTTTCCTCCACTCATGCATAATTTATAAATGTCCCTTTGCCTATATCATCTAACCTTGTCTTTCTTAGGATACCCAGATTAAGAATTCAAAATTCAAACTATTGCTAAAAGACTTGAACCACCAAAGATACGTGTAGATGTTAGCATTAGCTGTAAATTTTAAAAAGGATTATAGAGTAAACTAAAATAGAGTCCGTTGTCTTGTAATGTTCTGTCACTAGAGTTAACAGATACTAAGGGAATGCCCCAGTCAAGACGAATGGTGAAGCGATCGCCCTGTGACCAACGCAACCCCAGACCAAGAGCAGCTAGAGTATTAGGGTCAGGATTCTCCATACCAGAACTATTCCAGCCAACACCAAAATCTACAAAAGGGATAACCTGTAAAGTGCTATCTATCTGTGGGAAGCGCAGAATCGGTACTTGAACTTCCGCAGAAACAAAAGTGGCATTATCTGTCAACAGATAATCTTGACGGTAGCCTCGAACGCTATCCTGCCCACCTAAGCCAAATTGCTCTATAGGCAGAAGTGCTCTAGATGCTAGTTGCGTATTTAAACGCAGTAACAATAAGGTTTCAGGAGCTAAAAGGCGTGCCCACTGCGCTTGCCCTTGCCAAGCAAAAAAACGGCTATCGGGAGCATTTTGATTAACTGTGGCATTCAACACATCTATGCCCAAACTGAATTGAGAGCGTAGGGCGATGACTTCACGGCTATTACGACTCGTCCATTCTTGAAAAAATCGTAACGCAGATACCCTAGTGCGTCCCTGTTCATCAGCACCAGGCGAAAGGTCAGAAGCGCGACCTCCAAATCTCTGTACCAACGATGAGATATCACTTTCGCGCCGGTAAGCTGTTAAACCAAGAGCGAATTCTTGTGTGGGAGTTTGGATTATAGGCTGGCGGAATGTCAACTCGTAGTAGCGAGATGCCGATGCAATCTTTAAAAGACTAAAAGGACGTTCAATGACATTACTCGACGTAGTGCCATAGTTGAACGTAAGCGTTCCGTTGCGAGGATTAAGAGGCAATGTGTAACTAGCGTCAAAGGTGTTGCTACCATCAGTGTTGGTGTAGCCTAGACTCAGACCATCTCCTAATCCGAGTAAGTTGGCTTCATTCAATCGTAATCCACGGCGGAAACTACCAACACTAGGCGATCGCCCATTATCAAGAACTATTTCGCTACTAAAAGTTTTTGCTTCGCTGACTTTAACTTCTAAGAGACTCGCGCCAGTCTGCGATCCGGCTGAGAGTTCCGCAGTCACGTTTTCAATTAAAGGATTAAGTTGCAAAAGTTGTAATGCCTCTAGTAGACGCTGGCGATTGAGAGGCGCTGAAGTTGCTATTGCAAGTCGGCTGCGGACATAATTTGGATTCAACCGCCGAGTTCCAGTTATCTGGATGCCTTCTAGTCTACCTTCGACCACCTGAATTTTGAGAACACCGGAGCGGATTGTTTGAGGTGGGATATAAGCACCAGAAGTAATGTAACCATTTTTGACGTACAGATCAGTAATTTTAGAACGTGCTTGATACACCTCAGCCAACGAGATCGGGCGTTTGGTAAATTCAGCAGTGGCTTGGGCTAACTGTTCAGGACTGAAAACTGTGCTACCAACAACTTCAAACCGTTGAACAACAATAGTTTGAGGAAAGTTGCCAGGGAGTGTTTCTTCAGGTATGGAAGTTGGGGCAGAGGGTGGCAATAGTTCTGCTGGTGGGGGGAGTGGCTGTGGCAGTTCAGGTGAGGGACGTGGCGAAGGTAAGGGGGGTTGGACATCCTGTGGTTGTGGGAGTTGTTGTTGTGACAGGATGAAATTACTGGTTGGTAATTGTGTAGTTTCAACAGCCTGAGCTTTCACTGGACTAGAAGATATGCTGCTGAGTAATAGAAGCATACTCAGTGGTAAGCCGGACACTATAAGATTCTGAGGATATTTATCAATCATCGCACTGGACTATTTTTGTAAGTAGGTATGGGATTATATGAGAAATGCTTCAGATGTGAATCTTACTTCATCTTTTGTCGCTAAAGTTGATATTTTGGGTAAATATCAATTTGAAAGCTAGATGATTGGGTTATTGCAGACTTAAAAGCATTGATAGGTATTTGAGGCAAAGAAAGTTTTGTGAAGAAGGCCGGAGGTGGAACAGGCTACGATGTACACACAAGTCTCTTGATCTGCACCTTTGTTGCATCGACCTGCACCTTTGTTTCATCGACCTGCACCTTTGTTGCATCGACCTGCACCTTTGTTGCATCGACCTGCACCTTTGTTGCATCGACCTGCACCTTTGTTGCATCGACCTGCACCTTTGTTGCATCGACCTGCACCTTTGTTGCATCAACCTGCACCTTTGATGCATCGACCTACAAGAATTAACCCACCCTACGTTACACAGCAACTTTAAAAGACTTGTGTGTACACTGTAGCCTTAAAAAGGGGGGTTAGGGGGGATCTAAAGTGCCTAAAGTCACAGCGAAACACTTTTCAAACAACTTCTTAGGACACGCTGCGCAATTTGCCTCCAGCCTCTCTTGTGAATGCTAAATCACGCATTATTGAGTTTCTTCAGCCTCTAATCCTTTGGTATCTGGTTTAATCCATACCCCTTTGCTTAAACATTCCCATCAATTTACGTTTACGAGCGTGGGTTTGCATCAAGTTTCCCCGATAACTTAACCAGTCAGCTTTTTTACCAGATTCCAAGTAAGCATTACGCGCCTTTTTCAACCATTCAACAGCGTAGTAGTAGTATTCGGCTTTACCTGCATCCATAATCTTTTCGGCACGGCGACAAGCATTTGCAATTACCCAACCAGGATTGTGAGGGATAGCAGCATCCATGACTCGGTGAATCAACTCTGAATGATAAGAACTGAGTTCACTAGCGATCGCAATTGCATCATCAATTAGCTCCTCATGCAAGAATATATCCACCTTGGTTGATTCTGTTCCCCAACCGCTAGAAGTACGGATAATTCTCAGCAAGTCTGTTTTTACACTTTCCCAGTTTTCCCCAGCTAATTCTCTCATTTTTTCGTAGTCAACAAAAGAGGGCTTGGCTTGAAAAGCTGCCTTGATGGCTAATAAAGCAGCTTCACTATTACCCAACTCAACAGCCAAATCACTTGTCCAAATTCCCAATTCGTACTGACAATTACCCGGTAAAGTTAATCCACTCTGGGCTATATCTACCGCTTGCTGTAATGCCCCCTGAATGCTTAGTGTTTTTGCTAGGGCAAAGGCTTCTTCCATTGAGTTCATCTGAGTTTGAGCAGCATCAATTGCTTCTTCTACCCTGCCCAAACGCCCTAACATTGTAAGATATTGCTGGGTTTGCCCTTCTGCTTCAGCTAAATAAAGGTATTCTTGATAACGTTCTTGACGTTCGAGAATTTTCAGGCGAATTAATGCCAAATCATCTGCATAATCTGGCACATCTTCTTCCCAAGCTCCCCTTTCTGTGATACTACCTTGGAGAACTTGTAACAATGGTGGATAATCCCAACCTTGGCGTAAAGCCTCCATAACTAGACCAAAATCAACATTCCACTCATCTTGCCAAGCTTCTAAATTTATTTGGATATCAACTTTTTCTTCTGGGGTGAGTTCGGTAGTGAGAATTGCTTCACACCAAGCATTATTTAATTCCCCGACAATTTCATCATTTTCAGCGCCGTATTCGGCAACATCATCCCAATTTTCCGCACAGGTGGAGGTAATTGCTGACAAAATAGCGATCGCATTTTCACCCTCTCCCCGTTCGCTAAAATCTACCGCAACTTGTACCACACTCAGCAAATCTTCGCCAATCGGGTCTTCTTCGTACCCCTCCTCAAAGTAGCGCACGGTATCCTTGAGAATCTGCCGTACTTGCCGCCGGAAGGGAGCCGGATCAAGAGTACTACGGCGCACAGATTTTATGGTTGTTAGGTTGTCAGCAGGATTCGTCAGCCAGCTTACATGACGGTCAATCGCCTCAATTAGTGGCGGGTATTCTGCTACCAACTCTTGCAGCAGCCTTTGAGTTTCGATATAATCTAGGCGATTTAGAAGATGTTCTAGGGTGGGGCGCTGCTCAATACTTTCTGGGTTACGGGCACAGACAAGCATCGTTGCGACAATGTGTTTGCACCACCCTTCCAAGTCGTAAGCACAGGTGCAGTTGACTGAGGTTAACCCACTGCTATCAAAACTCAGATTGACATGATAAGGTCTAGCTTGAGTGCCTGCAACATCTGCCTGAAGCACATTACCACGTTGGGTAACACCATTGACAGCACCAGCCTCATAGTATGCCTCGCCCCGTTGGAAAGATTTGGCATTAGCATGACGGCGGATAGTAAATTCACTAATTTGGGGAATAGACATCGAGCGATCGCCTGTGTAAATCCTCTGGATGAATCCTAAATCCAGCTTAGGTGCTAGGCTGACGCGCTGTAAAGAAATTTAGAGTTTTGGGCATGGGGCATGGGGCATTGGGCATTGGGCATTGGGCAATAATTAATAGTTAGTACTTACGCAAGAGTTACGGAATAACGAACCACAGAGGCGCAGAGTACACGGAGAAATCAGAGTTTGAGAGATATTTTGCGTAAGTCCTAATAGTTATTCTTTCTTCTCCTGCTTCCCCTGCTTCCCCTGCTTCCCTTGCTCTCCCCACTCCCCACTCCCAAGTTTTTTTGAGTATAAAAAAAAATAAGTATATAGATTTGACTATAATTACTGAAAATGTCCATCTTTCCGCCATTCGTGAGTGAATCATAATTTCAGTTAGCAATACCGGAACCTTAAAGGGGTTGCGCTGATTGTCGGTCAAGTTGAGAATAAATAGGCGAAGCACACAGGGAAACTAACGTGAGTCAAGGATTTGATTACGATTTAGTAATTATCGGCGCTGGTGTAGGCGGACATGGTGCAGCCTTACACGCCGTAAGTTGCGGTCTGAAAACAGCGATTATTGAAGCTGCTGATATGGGAGGAACCTGTGTTAATCGGGGTTGTATTCCTTCTAAAGCGCTGCTGGCGGCATCTGGACGTGTGCGGGAGTTACGCAATGCCCACCACCTCAAGTCACTGGGAATTCAAATTGGTAGCGTGGAATTTGATCGCCAAGCGATCGCTAATCATGCTGATAATCTCGTCTCCAAAATTCAAGGCGACTTAACCAATAGCCTTAAACGTCTAGGAGTCGATATCATCAGAGGTTGGGGAAAAATCGCTGGGGCGCAAAAAGTCTCTGTTACTGGAGACGGTGGTGAAAAAAACCATCACAGCCAAAGACATCATCCTTTCCCCTGGTTCAATTCCTTTTGTCCCTCCCGGAATTGAAGTAGACGGCAAAACTGTCTTTACCAGCGATCAAGGTGTCAAGTTAGAGTCGCTACCAGACTGGGTAGCAATTATTGGCAGTGGTTACATCGGGCTGGAATTTTCTGATATTTACTCAGCTTTGGGTTGTGAAATCACCATGATTGAAGCCCTAGATCAGTTAATGCCAGGATTTGACCGCGATATTGCCAAACTTGCCGAACGCGTGTTGATTACTCCCCGCGATATTGAAACCAAAGTGGGGATATACGCCAAAAAAGTCATCCCAGGTTCGCCTGTGGTGATTGAGTTAGCAAATTTCAAAACCAAAGAAGATGTAGAGGTCATCGAAGTAGATGCTTGCTTGGTGGCTACAGGACGTATCCCAGCGACCAAAAATCTCGGTTTAGAATCTGTGGGTGTGGAAGTTGATCGGCGGAATTTTATTCCCGTTGACGATCGCATGGCAGTGCTATCAGCTGGTGAAGTAGTACCAAATCTGTGGGCAATTGGCGACGCTAATGGGAAGATGATGTTGGCACACGCGGCTTCTGCTCAAGGCATCATCGCCGTAGAAAATATAGTTGGGAGGGAAAGAATAGTAGACTATCGCAGCATCCCCGCAGCAGCTTTTACCCACCCAGAAGTCAGCTATGTGGGTTTAACAGAAACAGCAGCTAAGGAATTGGGACAAACCGAAGGGTTTGAAATTGCCACAAGTAGGAGTTACTTCAAAGGAAATTCCAAAGCGTTGGCAGAAAATGAAGCCGACGGTATTGCCAAAGTGATATACCGCAAAGACACCGGAGAAGTCTTAGGCGTTCACATTTTTGGACTGCACGCCTCAGACTTAATTCATGAAGCGTCAGCTGCGATCGCAAACCGTCAATCTGTCCAAAGTCTCGCACATCTAGTTCACGCGCACCCGACACTTTCGGAAGTACTAGACGAAGCTTATAAACGAGCCGCAATTTAGTCATTTGTCCTCTGTCATTTGTCCTTTGTCAATAAACAAGGGCAAATGACCAATGACCAATGACCAATGCCCAATGCCCAATGCCCAATGACAAATTATGCAAATCCGCCGTCGTTCACCTAACCCAGCTATTGATGTATCGATATTGCGTTACCAGTCTGCCATACCTGATTCAGCACCAAACAACATTTTGGAGGAAATTGTCTGGCAGAAAGAAGTAGAAGTTGAGCAGATGCGGGAAAAGATGCCTTTACGGGAATTGCAACATCAAGCACTTTCCGCGCCGCCAACCCGTGATTTTGTCGCCGCCTTGCGCCAAGGTAAGACAAAGCCAGCGTTGATTGCCGAAGTTAAAAAAGCTTCACCAAGCAAAGGCGTTTTCCGAGAAGATTTTGACCCAGTAGCGATCGCCCTATCTTATCAGCAAGGTGGTGCTACTTGTCTTTCTGTGCTAACAGATGTCAAGTTCTTTCAAGGTAGTTTTGACAACTTAGCCAAAGTTCGGGTTGCCGTAGATTTGCCTTTACTATGCAAAGAGTTTATAATCTATCCTTACCAAATGTACTTGGCGCGTGTTCGGGGTGCAGATGCTATTTTGTTGATTGCAGCTATCTTGAGCGATCAAGATTTGCAATACTTTCTCAAAATTGCTAACAACCTGAAAATGGCGGCCTTGATTGAAGTTCATAGCTTGGTAGAACTTGACCGTGTGTTAGCCTTAGATGGGGTTTGCTTAGTCGGAATCAATAATCGCAATTTGGAAGATTTCTCCGTTAACCTGCAAACTACTTGCCAACTTTTAGCTGCAAGGGGTAGCCAATTGCAGGAGAAAAACATCCTTGTTGTCAGCGAGTCAGGACTACATAACCCTGATGATTTGAGCTTGGTGCTGACAGCAGGTGCATCTGCTGTACTCATTGGAGAATCTTTGGTAAAACAACCAGATCCCGGCGCTGCGATCGCCCATTTATTACCGAAGGATTTCTGAAAACACCTCCCCCCTGCGCCTCTTCGCCTAGAGGGGGCAACTAACTGTACACAATAGTTGGCTAATTGGGCATACTATGCGTAGATACGCAGCAATTTGCTATCAAATATCATCAATACTTTGCCAAATCTTCATTGCTAATCAAAGAAAAGCCATAAGCAACTAGTTATTTCTTATGTAACAATTCATTAACAAGAGAAAAACTTTGACTAATACGAAATCCCCAATATGAAATCAAAACTTAACTTCATGGAGCAAATTCCTCTACCTTCACCTATTCACTACGAACTTATACTTCAACTTTTAGAAAGACAAACCATGTTAGCAGTAAATGATAATCCAGATTTACGGCATCAGGTGAATCAGCTAATTATTACTCTCCGTAAAGCTGCTGTACAGCAAAAGCGACTAGAAGAAATTTGCGAGTTTTCTTCTGTGACTATTGATCACCGTTGGTCAATCAACCATCATAATGGTAACAAAGTTGTTACCTCCGATTGAAGCTGATAACTTAATATCTCAACCTCCGATTTGGCATCTTTGTTAAGTTAGCTTACCATCATTAGAAAAGTCTTGTATAAAAAAATGTCATTTTTATAAAAATAAAATATAGATGGAAAAAGTTCATCTTGATGGAGAGGAAATTTTAGATAATAGGGCTTACGCAAGAGTTACGAAATAACGTAGACGCTTCGGCTTGCCGCAGGCTACCACAGAGGCGCAGAGTACACGGAGAAATCAGAGTTTGAGAGATATTTTGCGTAAGTCCTAGATAAGCTAAAATATTGATGATATAGCGGTTCTCAGTTTAGTCAAATACAGGCCGAACACCCAGTTACTTCTCTACAAGGGAAAGAGGTCAGAGTGCATTGCATTCAAACGATAACCGCGATATTCCCTCTCCAATTTGACGAAAGATGAAATATAACAGCATTGATGAACTCTTCAAAAATAATCAAGCTTGGGTTGCCGAAAAACTAGCTATAGACCCAAATTACTTTGAAGAATTATCTGGCGGACAAACACCACCTTTCCTATACATCGGGTGTTCTGATAGTCGTCTAGCATTAACAAGGTTTACCCGTACAGAACCAGGAGAGTTATTTGTACATCGTAATATTGCCAATCAAATTTCTCTAACGGATATAAACTTTTTAGCCGTTTTAGAATACGCAATTTTACACCTAAAAGTAGAACACATTATTGTTTGCGGTCATTACGATTGCGGAGGAATTAAGGCCGCCTTAGAAGGGAGAACCATCGGAATCCTTGACAACTGGGTAAATCCGATTCGGGAACTGTATTTAGAGAAACAAGAAGAAATTGATGTTTTACCAACAAGAGAAGAACGTCTGAATCGTTTAGCGGAAATCAATGTTGTGGCGCAAGTGAAAAATCTTTACCAAACTTCTATCATGCGTCAGGTACTCCATGAGCGAAAAGCACCTATGGTTCATGGCTGGGTACTAGATATACGCACTGGATTAATTAAAGATTTGAAGGTATCAACTGTACAATGGCAATTGCATATCTGTCCCTTGCTTCTAGAGTTTAGACTCTATGCCATGTTAAAAAATGAGAGTTAATCGGGTATTTAGTGACACACAAAAGCCTGCATTAGAGACTTTATATAATTTTGTCTTGACAATTTTTATTTAGAATCAAATAATTAGTTATTCTCCCCGAAATATTGTAATTTCTCAGTCCAATTTTTGAAGAAGAATTCAGGAGTCAGAATTCAGGAGTCAGACGCTCCTGCGTCGCTAACGCTGTGCTATCGAGCGTCTTTAAGACCACCAAATTGAAAATTTGGTGGGGGTTTTAAACCCGTTTATTCAGACGATCGAGTACTCGCTCTAAGCGAAGCCATGCCGCAGGCTTTACGCTGCGCTATCCGCCACTCGTACAGAATTCATACTGAATTCTGACTCCTGACTCCTGAATTCTGTTTAGATAAACCAATACTTTTTTTTAAGAATTTTTTGTAATGCATTTATAGAGGCTCTGGCTCAATTTATTACTGGATGCAGAGCCTCTAACCTACCCCCAAGAAAATTACTTCTTAGAAATTATCCACACTGCATGAATAATCCCAGGAATGTAACCGAAAAGCGTCAAAACTATATTAATCCAAAAGTCTATACCAAAACCTACTTGTAAAAAAACTCCTAAAGGCGGCACGAAAACGGCACACAGAATCCGAACTAAATCCATTTGAACCTCCTGTTCATCTCACAAAATACAGCTTGTTGGCGAACTTATTCACCACTGTTCAAGCATATTTGTACTTCTCAAAGATAACATTTTCTTACTCAATCTAGATAACAGTTGAGATGCGCTAAACCACACTTAACATTAGCCCCCGCTAATTTTAGCTTTGTAACCTAGCTTGGTCAAAATATCAACAATTTTCTGCTTGTGTTCGCCCTGAATTTCAATTTCGTTATCTTTAATTGTCCCACCTGTGCCGCACTGACTTTTCAACTGTTTTACCAAATCTGCCAAGGTTTCGGGTTTGGCTTGAAAACCACTAATCACAGTGACGGTTTTGCCTTTGCGTCCTTTGCGGGAAGCTTGTACTTTGAGATTTTGTTGTTGTGGGGGCAGTTCTGGAACTGGTCTTTCTGTGGCGGCATTGTCGTTGCCAAATTCGCGGTAGACAAAGCTTTTGTCGGAAGATTTGGGATTTGAAGAAGGCATAAAATGTCTGTTAATAAAAATTTCAAAGGCAGTGAAAACTTCTACGCAACCATTCTGCTGGGATATCAATTTCTAGGCTAACATCACAAATCCATTGCCAGGGATTCAAAATGATTGGGGATTGGGTATTAAATAAGTAAACAGTTATCACCGTAACAGAAAGGAGATTTGACCGCGACTGAAACACGCCATTTTTAGAAATGAGGGACTGTACGGAGAGAAAACTTTTCTCCCTTACTCCCTGCTCCCTTGTTTCTTCCCAAGTCCCCAGATATGCCCCAGACTTTCTATAATAATTAAATCCTTTTCCTCATCGAAAACAGCTTGTGACTATCACTCCCCTCTCTCCAAGTTCAACTGCTCAGGTTCCAGATACGCTAGGTCGCTTTGGACGCTTTGGCGGTAAGTATGTACCGGAAACCCTCATGCCTGCCCTTGCTGAATTAGAAACAGCTTATCAGCAATACCGCAATGACCCCGGTTTTCAAGCAGAATTACAGCAGTTGTTACGGGACTATGTGGGACGTGCTACACCATTGTATTTCGCTGAACGCCTGACTGCTCATTATGCCCGACCCGATCGCACGGGGCCGCAAATTTACTTAAAACGTGAGGATTTAAATCATACTGGCGCTCACAAAATCAATAATGCCCTTGGTCAGGTATTGCTGGCGAAACGCATGGGTAAACAGCGAATTATCGCCGAAACGGGTGCTGGACAACACGGAGTTGCTACAGCTACAGTTTGCGCTCGTTTTGGCTTGGAATGCGTAATTTACATGGGCGTTCATGATATGGAACGCCAATCTTTAAATGTGTTCAGAATGCGGCTGATGGGCGCAGAAGTGCGTCCAGTGGAGGCGGGAACGGGAACTTTGAAGGATGCCACTTCTGAAGCAATCCGGGATTGGGTGACAAATGTGGAAACGACTCACTATATCCTAGGTTCGGTAGCAGGGCCCCATCCTTACCCAATGATGGTACGTGATTTTCATGCAGTAATCGGTCAAGAAACTCGCGCCCAAGCAATGGAAAAGTGGGGTGTATTGCCTGATATTCTCTTAGCTTGTGTCGGTGGTGGTTCCAATGCGATGGGATTATTTTATGAATTTATAAATGAGTCTTCTATACGGTTCATTGGGGTTGAGGCAGCCGGAGAAGGTGTCAATACCGAAAAACACGCAGCAACATTGACAAAAGGACGAGTTGGTGTATTGCACGGAGCAATGAGCTATCTGCTGCAAGATGAAGATGGGCAAATTATTGAGGCACACTCAATTAGTGCCGGGTTAGATTATCCTGGTGTAGGCCCAGAACATAGCTATTTAAAGGATATTGGTCGCGCTGAATACTATAGTGTGACGGATGCAGAGGCAATGGCTGCATTCCAGCGATTGTCGAAATTGGAGGGAATTATCCCGGCATTGGAAACAGCCCATGCGATCGCTTACCTTGAAACCCTTTGTCCTCAGCTAACCGACAGCCCTCGGATTGTAATTAACTGCTCTGGACGTGGTGATAAGGATGTACAAACGGTAGCCAAGTTATTAGATCCAGCATAAATCTACGTAAAATAACATCTCCAAAAATTAATTATTCGTTAGCCGAAACCCTTGTAAAGATGTAGTATTGCTACGTCTCTACAAGGGTTTCACTACCATGTCTATTTGACTTAGTAGTTTCTCATATTTTGCTGCATGAAATTCTCCACAATTTTCACGTATAATTACGCAAAAGCTTCATCAGTCGCTAGCTAAAAAAAGTATATTAATTTACTTTTTCTTGTCTGTATGACGATGTATTAGTAAGTAAAAACCCTTAACTAAATCTAGTTACTTAGAGGCTTTATTGAAGAAATTGATACCATTTTGTGGAAAGAATAATCCTAGCTCTAATTAAATGGGCAAGAATAAATAAAACTATATTAAGCAATGTAAAGGTAATTAAACTAGCTTGTGTAAGCAGTTTCAGTCTTATTTTAACGGCTGAACCCCTTACTACAAAGCTTTGATTATTCACACCCACTTACTCAGAGGGCGGTTTTTTACCAACGGAGCAATTTTTTCGTAATATCGAGCATTTAAAAGCTTATTAGTAGTTTTTGAACAAAAAACGGTATAAATAGAAATATATAGACTTACAAGCAAGTTGTCACATTGACATCAGTATAGTTAGATTGTCAAAAAAGTTACGTTAAAGAAATGATAAAAACAACAATTGGTGGCGTTGCTTTAGTTACTATTATTCTCAGTAGCAGTGCGATCGCTACTCCTGTAACAAATTCGACTTTTATGCCGATATCTTCACATCTCTCAAATACTACCGTTGAAATTGCAGCATCTAGTATCGACAGTAGTGCTATAGAACAATCGGTTTTCACGCAAATTAATAACTACAGAGTTTCCCAAGGACTAGCAAAGCTAACTCGCAATTCTGACATCGATACTCAAGCCAGAATTCACAGCAAGAATATGGCTAATGGTACAGTTGCCTTTGGACATACTGGATTTACAGAACGTGTTAAAGCAATCGGTATTACATACAATGCAGCTGCCGAAAAATGTCGCTTACAACCAGGGATATACTGATCCGGCGACGACAGCTGTTCAAGGCTGGCTCAAGAGTCCAGGGCATCTTACCAATATCAAAGGCAATTATGAGAAGACAGGAATTGGTATTGCTACCACTAGTAAAGGCAAAGTCTTTTTAACACAAATTTTTCTTCGATAATTGGTTTGGTGAAATTTAGGCTTTTTTCTCAAATTCCTTATTAGTGGCTTACTAGTAGGGTGCATAACCATGCGCCCCTACTAGATTATTTTTTTATGAATTCATGAAAATCTTAAATTCTTAGCAAAATTAACCGTGATTTTTATGAAGCTGACCGATTGAAGTCACGATTATTTGTGTTCTTTATAAAGGATATAGCCAAATTGCCGAAATTCATCATTACTTAATAGTATTCTAGTATATATCTTCGGAACAATGAGGTAGAGTATAAGTCTTATATCTCTACACATTACGCAATTCTCCATGTTCCGACAAACTGCTTTTGGCATCGCTTTAAGTGCGCTTGTCCTTGCTAGTGGATTAACGACTGTTCCGATACCAAATCATACTTCTACGAATACATCCACCCGTAATAAGCTGTTGTCACTTTTTTCTAGTCAGGTTGCAATATCAACTCCTACTTTTAAAACTACTGAGTTAGAAAAATCAGTATTTGAGCAAATTAATCGATATCGGGCTTCTAAAGGGCTACCAAAGTTGACCCTAAATGCAAATGTGACTAGACAGGCAAGAATTCATAGTCAAAATATGGCTAAAGGTAAAACCCCATTTAGCCATCAGGGATTTGAAGGGCGAGTCAAAGCTGTCCCTATTCGCTACAACAGTGCTGCGGAAAATGTTGCTTTCAATCGGGGATATAGCAACCCCGTCGAGGAAGCTGTTACTGGTTGGATCAAGAGTCCGGGACATTTAAAGAATCTTAAAGGAAATTACAACCTTACTGGAATTGGCGTTGCTACGAATAATCAAGGCGAAGTCTACCTGACACAAATTTTTTTTCGCACTAGTCGTACTAGGTAGATTTAATTTCTGATTTTTTTGCACAATAATAATGTAGTGTCTGACAAGACTTTTGTTTGGTGGACACTGCTATTATTTTTGAAGAATTGATGATATTACAAGATTTTCAGGTGAGCGATCGCGACCTTAGTGACGCAGCCCTTAGCCAATATTTAGAATCTACAGCGATCGCAGTTGATACAGAAACGATGGGATTATTGCCACTGCGCGATCGCTTGTGTCTCGTCCAGTTGTGCAACTTTGAAGGGAAAGTGACTGCAATCCGCATAGCTAAAGGACAAGCTGATGCCCCAAACTTAAAAAAACTCTTAGAAGCGGCGAATGTCGTAAAAGTGTTTCACTTTGCTCGCTTTGACCTTGCCACTTTGCGAGCCAATCTAGGGATTCAGGTTAAGCCTGTTTTTTGTACTAAAATTGCTAGTAAGTTAGCCCGTACTTACACAAATCGCCACGGACTCAAAGATGTGGTGCAAGAGTTAGAGCAAGTGGAACTGGATAAAAGTTCTCAAAGTTCTGATTGGGGTAACGCCGATAGTTTATCTGAAGCTCAATTAAGTTATGCTGCCAATGATGTGCGCTACTTACTTAGTGTGCAGCAAAAGCTTATAGAAATGTTGAAGCGAGAAGAACGTTGGCAAATTGCTCAAGAATGTTTTGAATTCCTACCAACGATAGTTTCGTTAGATTTGTTGCAATTTAAAGATTTGTTTGAACACTGATCAATTAATGAAAAGGAGTCAGAAGTCAGAATTCAGGAGTCAGAATACCCAATGTCTGTTCGCTTTTAGCGTCTCGTAGAGAAGTCAGGGGTTTTTCAAGCAAGGAATACTTTTTTCTCCTCCACGACTGAAGTCGGGGGCTTTAGACCATGATTCCTCCACCAGTCGCACAGAATTCAATTCTGAATTCTGGCTCCTGACTCCTGAATTCTTCTTCGGTAAACCTTAAGGAGTAGGGAAAATAAATTTTTATTCCTACTCGATCCACCTTAGTAATCTGTCAAGTTGAAATTCATAGAAAAGCAAGTTTGTAGTGAGGACTTTCTTTCTTATTTTCTAAGCACTAAAGTCCTTACTACAATCTCTGATGGTAAATTATTTTTGCCTAAGATCCAATATTGGAATCATCAGTATTTCTAGGAGTTTGAGATTCATTACCACCTTCTTTAAGGTTGCTGGCTCCCTCTTGAATCCCTTCTTTGAGATTACTGGCTCCTTCTTGAATGCCTTCTTTAAGGTTACTAGCTCCTTCTTGAATGCCTTCTTTGAGGTTACTAGCTCCTTTTTTAATGGCTTCCGTCGCGCTAATGCCATCCTTTGGTTGATGTTCTTGATGAGCTTTTAGTCGATCTACTACATTGTATTCATCTGCACCTGGGGGAGTTCTGGATTCAACAATACCTTCTGTTGGGCCACCGATCGCCTTCCATGCTGCAAGGCCACCTTTGAGTTGAGAGACATGCTCAAATCCATTAGAACGCAGTTGCTGTGCAGCTTGGGCACTTTCTTCTTCATTAGCACCGTAAACATAAATATCACGGCTTTTATCCAAAGAAGGTACTGCACGCTTTACCAATTCATCTACTGGCATTGCCATTGATCCCATAATGTGTCCTTCGTTGAAGGTATTGCGATCGCGCACATCCAGTATTGTAAAAGCTGGTTCGCCCCATTCTAGACGAGACTTCAGCACATGAGCATCAGATTGTGCTTCTATTGGTGGTTCTGGGGAATGATGCCGCCTACTAAATTGTTAACCATAATTATTCCTGACTGACGATATTAATAGCAATTTAACGGACTCAATATATTTAATTGCTCTTTCTCTGGGCTGAATTTACTCAAAATATCTCCTGAGATAGAGTAGCTAATTGAAATATTTTCTACCACTTAATCCATTAGAAATACAGCCAAATTAGACTATAGGATTTTTTATTAATTTTATATTTTTGATCTTTAATTATTCTAACGGATTGTGAATAAATTTAAACTTATTAAATTTATTATCTAAAACAGTATAAAAATTAAAAATATTTTAACTATTAGTACAAGAATTACGTACCTTTTCAATATCTGCGATCGCTAAATAATGTATCCTTAATTTCCTGTCGCACTCTTAGAATTACATAAGCAATATCTCTTAATTGTTTTCGTAAAGGAGCCTGTATATAAAGGGTTGCAGATAACTTGGTGGTATACTTGACCAATTCTTCCTTGATGGTACAAGCCCCTAAATTCATTTATGGATAGATAAGTTTAAAACAATGCAGGGTTCAAGCCTCCGGATTTATCCGTGGGCATTAATTGCGAATTGCGTTAGCGTAGCGGTAGCGAGTCCGCGAGCGTCATTGCGAATTGCGAATTGTGCTGACCATAGTTCACCCTTGGTTCTCGGATGTTGAAGTTCTGAGCCTCAATATTGAATATTAAAGATATATTTTTGGCAATATTATCACTTGTTATACCAAGTTTTTCGCCACTCCTGCATTTGCTTAATCTCTGTATTTTGTGCCTTAATAATTTCTTGGGCTAATTGCTTGGTTTCAGGGCGCTTAGACTTATTCAAGACATCTTTTGCCATAGTTACAGCCCCTTCGTGGTGAGGAATCATCGCATTGATAAAGCGCAAATCAAATTCCGTATCAGCTGCACCTAAGTCTTGACTCATCATCATGCCTTTCATTTGATCAGACGACATTTCCATCATGTGGCCCATTTGGCTGTTGTAAGCCATTGGTTTATCTCCCGCCTTGGGATACCAAGCTTGTCGCCACTGCTTCATCTGAGTGATTTCTTGGTTTTGCGATTTGATGATATTGTCTGCTAATTTTTTGATTTCAGGACGTTTTGATTTCACCTGCGCTTCTTTAGCCATTTCCACAGCCCCTTGATGGTGCGGTGTCATAGCGTCGAGAAATCGTAAATCAAAATTAGCATCGGCTGGGCCTAAATCCATTCCCATGCTGTGATTCATGCCACCGTGGTTCATCATCTGCTTGTCGTTAGCATTAGTGGTGGTTTCTTTTGGCGTTTGGCTTTGGTTCTGGGAAGCAGTATTGCTACAGCCTGTAATTAACGCACTGGCTGAAGCGATCGCACTCAAGGTTAACGCCAAAAAGCCATTTCTCAAAGATAGCAGTTGCATAAATCTCACCTAACAGTTTCCTAATTCTATATTTACTTCTTAGTTTTGCAGCCAGAAATGAAATTAGGATGAAATCTAAAGAACCCCTACTTCCTTGATAAGTAAAGGTTCTTGTTGTTCATTTATCACTCAAAGTTGTGTAAGCTTCATTAACTAAGTGCATTTTCTCTTGTGCTTGTTTTAACAGTTGCGGTTGATTCACAAACAAATCTGGATGCCATTTTTTAACTAAAGTTCGATAAGCCTGCTTTACCTCAGCCTGAGAAGCATAAGCTTGCAATCCTAAAATGCTATAGGCGCGGGTAATCTTATCTTTTTCCGTCTGGCTTTTGGGTTGGTTGGGTGTTTTGTTACTTTGAGTTGAATTTTGCTGTTTGCCAGTTTGAGAACTAGGCGATGTCTGACGAGAAGCATTAGGGCTACGCATCTCTGCTTTCATCCGCGCTATTTCTTCATTGAGTTCCCAATCACGAAATTTCGCCTCCACCTCTTCTTTCCGTGGAGAAGGAGAAGCTTTTGGCGGTGGAGAAACAGATTTTACCTTTGTCTGAGTATTCTTAGCAGTATTTTCCTGTTGTTGCTTAACACCAGGATCTTTCTTAGGGGAAGTTTGAACTCTCTCTGGCTGTGGTGAATATTTTCTATTGGTGTTGCTATATTTAGGTATTTCTTTATAAGGTTGATAATTTGAGGATATTTTTACTTTCTCTAACTCTTGCAATAACTGATTAAAACCGTTTTGCAACTGTTGTAAACTTTCACGTTTTTTAGTAATTTCTAGCGGTTCTTGACTAAATTCAAAACAAATTACTTTTTCTGCTTTCTGTTCATATTCCGTCAAAATAGATAACCCTTGACTGCTGAAGACAGATAAATAATCTTCAATTGCAGTTATACAAAGTTTAGCAACTTCCTGATGATAAGATTCCTTTGCTAATTGTTCGTCTTGTTTTTGAATATTCTTGTTTAACAAATAAGAAATACTTCCAACGACAGCAGCACCAACTGGGCCGCCTAATAACCAACCAATACCACCACCAACTGCGATGGAACCAGGTTCGCTCAAATCATCAGTATTGCCTGGCTTTGATGGTAATATTACTTGTGGTTCGCTAGGAAAGGGGATTATTAAATCTTGCGGTCGTTCTTCTTGGAAAAACTCGTAAGCTTGATAAAGCCATTTTACAGCAGATAATTGTAATTGATTCAGGTCTTTTTTAAGAGTATTTGTTTGCCAATCTTTAAATTTATTTTCTGCCAATGCAACTGCCGCATCAGCTTGATATTTTGTAAATAGCTTGGGTAACTCTAGCCAATCGCGTAATTCTTGGATGCTGGTAGTGAAACCTTTATAAATTAAGTTAGCTGCTTTTTGTTTAATTTCAATTTTACTATTTTGTTTATCATCAAAAGATTTTATTTCAAGAGCAAGTGGATCAATTTTAGCTTTTAATGAGTATTGGATTTGAGAAGCGATCGCTTCCACTCTTGGTAAACGCACACTACCACGATTTGGTTGCAAAATCCCCACAATATTTTGCAAAGCTGTTTCAAAAGCCGCTAACCCGCTACTATTGGCAGCAGCAACATCACCTTTTAATCTAGCTCTTAAAGCAGGTAAAGCATCAACGCGATATAAATTACTAAAACCTGGAGGTAATTCGGCTCGAAAGCTTTCTGCGACAAACAGCAGACGATTTTGGACTTGTTTTTGCTCGTCGAGTTCAAGTAAGTTAAGAAAATTAGCAACAAATATAACTGTTTTAATACCGCGATCTAATAGCCAATCTCGTAAGTTTTCCCGCTCACCTAAAGTCATTAACTTGCGTGCATCTAGTAATTGGATAACTAAATCTGCACCTAAAAGTTGTTCCCGGACTAAATTATCTTGTTCATCTCTATCATTAGTCCCCGGTAAATCAAGAAATTCTACTCCCGTTTCTAAGAAGGGATGCGGACAAAAAACTTCCACAGATGCTACATCTTTTCGCATCTGCCTATTACCATCAAGAATTGCAAATTGCTGTAGAATTTCTGTGCCACTGCGATAGATTTCTGTACCATCTACCAACATGATGCGAGTTTGCACATCAGAGCCATACTTGACAGAAATCGATGCGCCTGTAGTGGGGATTAAATCAATTGGTAAGGTACGATTTCCTAGCATGGCATTTAATAAGGTAGACTTGCCATGATTAAAAGGGCCAAATACCGCAATGCGGAAGCTAGGATTAACTAAATGATTGCAAATGGTAATTATATCTTGATGCAGTTGTGATTTGCGTTCTAAATTCAGTAAACCAGATGCAGATTTGAGAGAATCTGCTAAATCCTTATAACCTTCATACTGTTGTTGCATAGTTCTTCGTTCCCAGGCTCCGCGTGGTAATGCAAATCATTAGGGCTACTGCCTCACTTTCTGAAGTAGTTAAGCATAATTCAACATCCAATAAAATCCTAGTTCGTAATGAGCAATTAATCACTGATAGTAAACGTTATTAAGACTAAATACCGTTACTACAACAATCCTAAATGAGTGGTGAAAATAAATCTTTGATTCCTCTCTCTGCGCTCTCTGCGTCTCTGCGGTTAATTTATTCTTACAAATGATTTAGAACTGCTATACAAACTTTAATTTATTTATGTTTATCTACTTATACTTCAATACGGTTCAGTTAAGGCTAAAACTCTTTGTCAAAGTTAGTTTTTTTAACTAACCACAGAGGCGCAGAGAACACAGAGAGAAGAAAGAGATGCTTAACTGAAACGTATTGATTTATACTATTGGAAGGTAGAGCCTCCCAATAGGTCATTCCCAGCTAGAAGCTGGAAACAAAAGTAATCAACTATAGTAAGCTAATAGATTGCTATAAGCCGCCTCGATTTTTTGCAACTGAGATATTACATCTTCTTGCAATTTTTTTAAGCGGTTAAACTCACCCTCACGATTGATTTCACGGGTTTGTTTTTTGCTTGACTAAATTATCTAATTCAGATTTGCGAGAGATAATATCATCGTTAATCCGCTTACCCACTTCTCTTTCGTAAGAATCAAAACACTCTTTCACGGCACTGTATACAACCTGAGATTGCTCGTGTGCAATTTGTGGTAGATGTTTTACTAACTCTTTCTTCGCTGTTTTAACTAACTCTTTACGCGCTTGATCTGCTTGTAAAAATCCGACTCCTAAACCTAGCAATGCAAACCCGATTGGGCCAAGGAAAACACCTGTCACTGCTGTAATTATGCCGCCAATACCAATTACAGTGAAGTAGTTTAACAAGATATTTTTCCAATCAAATCCAGCGCCGGCTAATGCAAAACCAGCAAGATTTCCTTTAGACAGTGATAACAATCCCATTGCCCATTTTGCCCAACCGGGAGAGTTATCTTCTTCAGCTGTAGTAGTGGTATGTACCTTTACGTCTTGTCCGGTGAGCTTTTCTGTAATTTGGTCTGTGATTTGATTGTAAGATGCGCCATATTGTGCAGCACTGCGAGAAAGTTCTTTAAAAGCTGCGTTAATATCTTTTTCAGCAGTTAATGTCCAAGCCGCAGATTTGTCGGTAATATATTGCTCAAAGGCTTTTTGCAGTGCGGTGTTAAATGCTTCTCGTTTACCACGACTGAGAAAATCAAACAGATTTAATTCTGGCTGATAGCGTAAGAAATCGTTTTCAAAGGTATTACCTAAGTTTAAAACGTAGCTGCGGAAAGATTCAGAAATAGTTCTTGCTTGAGTATCTCTGGTATTGATAATTTCTTTTTGAAATTCGTCTCGAATACCTGTGAGTTTGTTAAACTCTGGTTCCACTGAATCAATCCGTTTTTTTAATTCATTTACATCTTGATCGAGTAATGGTATCCGCCTTGCAACTGCTTCACGGGTATGGTTACAAGCTTGTCTTGCTAAGGTTCTGACTTGACGAAGTTCTGCGATCGCACGTTCTCTGGTAAGAAATGTATTAAGGGCTTCCATAAACTTCGGAAAGCCAGTCCCGTCTAAATCAGCTTGCGGGTTCTTCAACCGTCGTCTGAGTGCTTGAATTGACGAAAGCTCAAACACCCTTTCGTCATAAATATTCTGACCTTCTACAGTACAATATTCTGCTAAATTGGCGTTAAATACTTGCCGTAATCTATTCTCCGATGCTTGTAATTCTTCGACATCATCAGGATCAATCAATGATTCCCGCACCTGATCCCAAGCGTTAACTAAAAAGAAAACCGTCAAACCCCGACCTTTGATATAGTTTTCTAGGTAGCGACGCTCACCCAAGGTACAAGGTTGAGAAGCTCTCATCACAAACAAAATTGCATGGCAGTTATTTACATAACCCAAAGATAATTCGTTTCGCGCTTCTGTATCATTCAATCCTGGACTATCGACAATTTCAATTCCCTTTTCTAGTAGCGTTAAAGGATACTCAACTACTGCATAATCAACATCAGGAAAGGCTTGTTTTTTCTCCTGCTCTAGTTTTTTAGCTTCAGCCGGGTCAATGGTATATTTATATTTAAAGTTTTGAAAATCTAGCTGTTGTGGGCTTTTTCCATCATTAAAATGAATGGTGACTTTCTTTTCTGGCCCATAGCGTAAAACTGTTAAAACTGCTGTACAAGGGTTAACATCGCTCGGTAATAAATTTTCACCAATCAAAGCGTTAAGAAAGGTACTTTTTCCCCGCTTCATATCGCCCAATACCAAAAGGCGAAATACACCTTGGCGGAGGTTTTTACTAGCTATTGTAATATCTTCAATATCTCGCTCTAAACTGAGCTTTCCTGATGAAGAATCTCCAGCCAACTCAGCTTGATTAATTGTTTCAGCCAGTTTACTTAAACATACAGACATCTCCGATCGCACTTGAGCAACCCGCTCTAAATCTTGGATAAATCTATCAGTTGTTGCCTGATAACTCATAAAAATTACACCTTAATTAAAGATTGGTTTTTTTAGATTCCAAAAATAGTTTGTAAGACATCCATCCCAGCGCACCAACAATAATAAACCCAGCCAATACTGAGGCTATTCTTACTGCAACTAGCGTTACCACACCAAGAGCAAACAGCTTTCCACCCAGAATTAGTTTTTTCATCCAAGGTTTCTGATCTGGTTGATGCTTCACGGTTTGATGAAAAGCCGCGTCGGTAGCATGGATATCAGTTTCCATTTCCCGAAGTCGTAATTCAACTTCTCGTTCTCGTAATGTGCGTTCTCGGTGTTCAAGTTCTTTTTGGCGATGCCTACGGCGGGCTTCGCCTACACTTTCAGATGTCATCGATATCTGCTCCGTCTAAGACTAAGAAAAGATGTCAGCATTTACTCGTTAATCATGCTGTATCGTAACTCACGTAAATATTTTAAAACCCCAGTAAAATTACTATTTCGATTTGATCTTTACCCCCTTAAAAAGGGGGTCGCTGCAGGCGGGGGGATCTTATCCAAACCGTATTAGGTGTAATGATGCCTACTTATCGCTCATTACATTGTCTGTGTAGCAGCCGCTCTTGAGTCTGCGGTGGTTTTTAACCGGGTAATGGTGGCTTTACGAATGCGATCGCTTTTGCGTACCCCGCCTGTCATTTCGTATTCCCGGCTATCTTTGCCATACTTCAACACCACACCACTAACTAAGCGTTCTGAGGTTTCGCAAATGCTCTTTTCAAGGGTTTCTATTTTTGCCTTTGCCGAATCAAGGGCAGTTAGCATCATATTATACTGGTCTATCTGGTTGCGGAGTTGTCCAGTTAACTGGATTAAATTGTCTAAACTCATAGAATTACCAAAGTCAAGACTGGAATCAATCGATTTAAATCCGATTACTCTCTTTTCGGTTTTTTCTAGCACGGAAGAGCTTCTTTGTTTGCGTGGCATCAATCTATGCTTTTTACTAAACTTTATCTTTCTAGAGTGTCTCAATGGGACAATGTAGCGGTTCAGTAAAGTTTGCAAAAATAGGTGTTTTTTTTAATAAGATTAGATTGCTAGCTCAGTAATTGCACGATGCTAGACAAGAAAACGTTGAGAATAAACTTGTGTTCTGACAGAATGGACTTGCGTTCTGACAGAATGGACTTGTGTTCTGACAGAATGGACTTGTGTTCTGACAGAATGGACTTGTGTTCTGACAGAATGGACTTGTGTTCTGACAGAATGGACTTGCGTTCTGACAGAATGAACTTGTGTTGTGACAGAATGGACTTGCGTTCTGACAGAATAGACTTGCGTTCTGGCAGAATGGACTTGCGTTCTGAACGAATAAGGTTTGCCACCATCTGTCCAGATTTTATATAGGACTTACGCAAACTCTACGATTCTTGGCGTTCTTGGCGTTCTTGGCGGTTCGACAAATTAAGGTTTTTAGCACTTTTTGCGTAAGTCCTATTATAGTTGAACTGCGATCGCATCAGTGCAGTATCTTCGCCAGTCATGCGATTAGTACTAGCTTATTGACGAGAATTTCGGGAAAAAGGAGATAATACGGTGAAGGTTACTGTGGAAACTCTTGCTGTCAGCCATGCCCCTAAATTTTACCTTCGCCCTCAGTCAACAGCAAACTTTTGAATTGCGCTGTGATTATGGCTCACGTCGCCTGGATAAAACGGAGTTGGCAGCACTCATTGATTTGTCTGAGCAAAATTACTATGCTCAACAACGAGATTATTTACCCTATCTCACCCAGTTGGGACGGCAACTTTATCAATGGCTGGATGGTAAAGAAGGTTGGTTGAGAAAGGCGCTGGATGAGGCGGATGAGCAAACGATTAATCTAGATTTGATTAAAACCAGCGAAGCGCAGGGGTTGAACCCAGAAACAGAAGGGGTGGCCTTGGGTTTGGCACATTTGCCTTGGGAATTGCTACATGATGGTGCAGGGTTTTTACTGCAACGTCAAAATATCTCCGTTTTACCAGTGCGTTCTGTGCAGCAGCGTCAAACCCAAATCATTGGCGTGCAAAATCGCCCCTTGCGCTTGCTGTTTATGGCGACTTCACCCGAAGATCCGAGAGTTCCGCCACTAGGGTTTGAGCAGGAAGAAGCGAATATTTTGCAAGCAACTAAGGATCAACCCTTGGCGTTGATTGTTGAGGAAAGCGGCTCGATTGCAGAGTTGGCTAATTTGGTGAAATCCTATCCAGAAGACTATTTTGATGTCTTTCACCTCACGGGACACGGGATAATTTACACCAAAAATTACAGCTTTTTGCTGCCAAAAGGTGCAACACTCCCAGATAATACACCTTGCTTTATCACTGAGGATGAAGTGGGGAATATACAACTTACTACCGTCAATGATTTAGCTAGAGCCTTTCGGGGACGCTGGCCGCGTGTAACTTTTCTCTCTGGCTGTCATACGGGACAGGTTGCTAATAAAGGGACAGTACCATCGATGGCGCAAGCGTTGGTGAAAGCTGGGGCAGGTATAGTTTTAGGTTGGGCGCGTCCGGTGTATGACCGCACGGGTATTGTAGCAGCACAGGCACTTTATCAAGCTTTGGCGACAGGGGCAACTGTTGAAGAAGCAGTCAAAGCGGCGCAGCAGAAGATGATTGACGAAGAATGCACCGACTGGCATCTGTTGCGGATGTATCGGGATACGCGCCCTATTAACCAACTGGTGACACCTCTGAGAACAAAAAATCGTGAAAGGCTGACGTTTACAGCGCCAGAGCAAGAATTTCTGGATGAGAATAATCTAGTTAAAGTTGCCAGTCGCTTTGAATTTGTCGGACGCAGACGACCTTTGCAACGATGTCTCAAGGCTTTGCAAGAAACCAGCGACCAAATCGGCGTGTTTATTGCCGGGATGGGGGGACTGGGGAAAAGTACTCTGGCGGCGCGGTTATGTACGCGGGTGCAGATGCAGCGTGATAATTTTGCGCGAGTTGTGTTGATTGGGCCTTTGGATGAGATAGGTTTGCTGACTAAGCTTTCTAATAAGTTTGAGCGGTTTGCAGATGTGCCCGCACTTTTGAACGAACCAAAGGTGTCTCTGAAAGGACGGTTGCAAAACTTTTTTGCAGCAATAGAAAAAAAACACAACCAACCCTTGCTGTTGGTGCTGGATGACTTTGAGCAAAATATCCCCGTTAAAGATGGCTCACTGCGGATGACGGCGGAAGCTTACGAGATTTTAGGGGCGATTTGTGCGGCATTGGAGGAAAACGGGGCAGAAAGTCGCCTGATTGTCACCTGTCGCTATTTGAAAGAAGATACTTTGCCACCTCATCGTCTGCATTTGGAATCTTTGGCAGGGATGAGCAGCAGTGATATTGATAAAATCTGCTTTCCCTTAGATAAAGAAGTTAGGCAACAGTTAAAAACTCAGAGGATTATCCACATTGCTGATGGTAATCCCCGGTTGCTGAAGTGGTTGTTAGAGGTGATTCAGCAACCAGGAATAGGGGCGGATGAATTATTGAATCGGCTGGAGGCAACTGAGCAGAAATTCCGCGAAAATATCTTGGCACAAACTCTGCTGGATGCTTTAGAACCGGAAGAACAAAAGTTTCTTGCACGGTTAAGTGTGTTTCAATTGCCCGTTACTGTTGAAATCATTAACGCCATCTCCCCCTCTGTTGCTTTTCTGCAAAAGTTTGTCAGCCTCAGCTTAGTTGAGTCTGCCACCACTCACCCCACTCAGTCAGCTAATTATCGGGTGACGACAATTTTAGAATCGTTGCTAGAAACAGTGTTGATTCAGGAAGAATGGCAAGCAACCGCAACAGCAAGCGGTTAGGCAAATCCATCAAGTTTGGTGGGAGGAAAATGACAACCGCACGGAAGTAGAAGGACTGGAAATTGTGCGCTTGGGATTACTGGCAATGAGAACAGGAAATTGCTGTCAGCATTGGGCATAGGATTGCAAACAATTGGGTGAGCAATTCCCGCTTTGTGGAAGCTTTTGATTTGTGTAAGCAAGTTCTGGCAGTTTTTCAAGACTACCGCATCTTGGGAACCATTGCCCGTGCTGAAGCGGTTTTGGGTTTTGTGCAAGAGGCTGTTACTCATTATCAGCAAGCTTTAGACTTTTGCCCTGAAGAGGAATTAATAAGAAAAGCGGCTACCCTAACAACATGGCAGGAGTAATCGCCCAACAAGGGGACATCCCAAAAGCGATCGCACTCTGGGAGCCAATCCTTGGAAATAGATGAGCAGATTGGCGATGTCAAAGGTAAAGCCACTACCCTGGGCAACATGGCACAGGTAATTTACCAACAAGGGGACATCCCAAAAGCGATCCGCACTCTGGGAGCAATCCTTGTGGAAATATTTGAGCAGATTGGCGATGTCTTTGGTAAAGCCGCTACCCTCAACAACATGGCACAGGTAATTGCCGACCAAGGGGACATCCCAAAAAGCGATCGCACTCTGGGAGCAATCCTTGGAGAATAGTATGAGCAGATTGGCGATGTCAAAGGTAAAGCCACTACCCTCATACAACATGGCACAGGTTAATTGCCGACCAAGGAGACATCCCAAAACGCGACTCGCTACTCTCGGGAGCAAGACTTGAAAAAATATTTGAGCAGATTGGCGATGTCAAAGCGTAAAGCCGCTACCCTCAACAACATGGCAGGGGTATTCGCCCAACAAGGGGACATCCCAAAAGCGATCGCACTCTGGGAGCAATCCTTGGAAATAGATGAGCAGATTGGCGATGTCAAAGGTAAAGCCACTACCCTCAACAACATGGCAGGGGTATTCGCCCAACAAGGATTGCTCCCAAAAGCGATCGCACTCTGGGAGCAATCCTTGGAAATAAAGGAGCAGATTGGCGATGTCAAAGGTAAAGCCACTACCTTCAACAACATGGCACTGCAATTCGCCGACCAAGGGGACATCCCAAAAGCGATCGCACTCTGGGAGCAATCCTTGGAAATAACTGAGCAGATTGGCGATGTCTTTGGTAAAGCCGCTACCCTCAACAATATGGCACAGGTAATTGCCGACCAAGGGGACATCCCAAAAGCGATCGCACTCTGGGAGCAATCCTTGGAAATAAACGAGCAGATTGGCAATGTCTTTGGTAAAGCCGCTACCCTCAACAACATGGCAGGGGTATTCGCCCAACAAGGGGACATCCCAAAAGCGATCGCACTCTGGGAGCAATCCTTGGAAATAAACGAGCAGATTGGCAATGTCTTTGGTAAAGCCACTACCCTCAACAAAATGGCACAGGTAATTTACCAACAAGGGGACATCCCAAAAGCGATCGCACTCTGGGAGCAAGACTTGGAAATAAACGAGCAGATTGGCAATGTCTTTGGTAAAGCCGCTACCCTCAACAACATGGCAGGGGTAATCGCCCAACAAGGGGACATCCCAAAAGCGATCGCACTCTGGGAGCAATCCTTGGAAATAACTGAGCAGATTGGCGATGTCAAAGGTAAAGCCACTACCCTGGGCAACATGGCACAAGTAATTTACCAACAAGGGGACATCCCAAAAGCGATCGCACTCTGGGAGCCAATGCTTGGAAATAGATGAGCAGATTGGCGATGTCAAGGTAAAGCCACTACCCTCAACAACATGGCAGGGGTATTCGCCCAACAAGGGGACATCCCAAAAGCGAGTTCGCACTCTTGGGAGCAATCCTTGGAAATAACTGAGCAGATTGGCAATGTCACAAGGTAAAGCCACTACCCTGGGTCAACATGGCACAAGTAATTTACCAACAAGGGGACATCCCAAAAGCGATCGCACTCTGGGAGCAATCCTTGGAAATAACTGAGCAGATTGGCGATGTCAAAGGTAAAGCCACTACCCTCAACAACATGGCACTGGTAATCGCCGACCAAGGGGACATCCCAAAAGCGATCGCACTCTACGAACAAGTTGTTTCCACACTTTCACAAATAAGTGCATACAGTGATTTGGTAACAGTTCTGAGTAATTTAGGCTTAACGGATGAAAGCAACGGTTTGGTTTATCTAGCTCAAGCAATGTGGTTAACGCTGAGGATTCAAGCCCCTTTATCCCAAACCATTCGGTTAATCGGTGCTTTATATAATAGAGTGCCTCAAGGCGATGAACTAGAAGCTTTGCTAGGAACAACGGCAATGTTCTTTTGCAACTACCGAGGTGAAGGTCATCCCCAGTTAGAGGAACTCCAAGAGCATAGTTTCAAGATTATATCAGGGGCGGCAAGTGCCCAAGGAATTGAAACAGAGGAAGCGTTTGGTAATTGGTATGTTCAGCAACGGCTAAATGATCCAGATTATTTCTTCCCCCGACTTAATCAACGTCTAGAGGAGATTGTCGGCGATGGGTGGGTGTTTGAGCGCAGTCAGGTTGTGGGGGAGTAAGGGAGTGCAAATATCTCGGCTCAATACCGAGTTGGGGGGTCATAATTTACACAAGACTATAAGGATTCATAATTTTAACTGGTGTCAGTTTAAAATCATCAACATTACGGGTAACTAAAGTTAATTTATGATGTGCTGTTGCGGCAATTAGACTATCCATTACAGCTAATTTTTTACCTTTCAATTCGGCATTTGCAGAAAATTTTGCCCAATTATCTAAAATATCATCGGTTAGCGGTAAAATATGAGAAGTGAATTCAATTTTTACTCTTTGCAGCCATATTTTTAGTTTTTGATATCGTTCAGGTTGTGAGTCTTGGATCTTATAAATCCCTTTTTTTATTTCAGCGATAGTAATACTACTTAAAAATAGTTGTTCAATCGGTTGCTGATTAAACCATTGACTAACTTGGGGTTGGGAGCTTTTTTAACAAACTCAAACATTACACAGGTGTCTATTAGATAAGTCATAGTTCAAAATTCCTACCTGTGTCTCTATCACGTTCAAACAACGAGGCGATATCATCTTCAGCAGATTCGTCGTCTATAAAACGTAGTCGCTCAAATAAAGGCAGTTCTTTTTTTTGCTGTTCTTTTTTTTGCTGCTGCAAGTAATTAGATAATATTTTAATGACTGCTTCCTGTGGATTTTTATAGTGACTGACTGCGATAATTTCATTAATTAGTTCATCATCTATTGTGATAATGGTCATCGCTTTGTCCTCGGTTGTGTAAAATACAATTTATGCAATCTGAATAATTTTTTTAAGCTTATTGCATACTTATAGAAAAGATTCTTCACGCATACACTCTGCTGTAAAAACAAATACTGCCCTTAATGCTTCTGGAGTTAGAGTAGGATAGTTTTCTACCACTTGTTGTTCTGTCCATCCTGCTGCAAACAAACCCAATAAGAACTCTACAGATAAACGAGTTCCTTTGACAGTCGGCTTACCCAGCAGAATTTTGGGGTCTGAATGAATGTACTGTTGCCAGTCCATAGTTTTTACTCCGACTAAGCTACAGCTATTGTTGCACAGTATGATTATTTGTCGGCTTGGTGAAGGGGAAATGCGATCGCGTTACTCTTAAATTAATCGCTCACAATGTAACCAGCTTATGCAGCCCTTCAATATCACTCTGCCAGATGCGATCGCTTAGGTAACTATGATTATTATTGGATTGCCGAGTGGGGAATCGCGTTAATCTTAAATTAATTGGTGACAATATAACCAGCTTATGCAATCCCTCAATATTACACTGCCAGATGCGATCGCTAATGCTCTCAGTGCTTACATTGGCGATCAAGAAGTTTCCTTACCTGCTAACGCTATCGTAGAAAATGCCCTCGAAGAATTCCTCAGCCAACGTGGTTATTTACCTCCACAAAAGCAAGGTTTACGCCTAACTCCTGCACCCAAGGGAAGCGGATTTAAAGATACGTCAGTAAATCACAATAAAATTCTAGCTGAACAAACGTTTTTGCAGTCATTGCCACCAAACACACCTTGAGAGCCGTAATTGCTGACACTGGGCCTTTATATGCTGCTGTAGATATAGAGGACCAATATCATGAGCGCTCCCAAGCCGAACTACAACGTATAAAACCAATTCGCAATTCGCAATTCGCAATTCGCAATTAAACTAAGCCCGACAATAGGGGTGGGGTTTTTACCTACCTTGCGATACAAAGACTGTTTCGCCCACCAGGGGCGAGGTTTTCAACCTTCACTAATTAATTGGTGACAATATAACCAGCTTATGCAATTTCTCAATATCACACTGCCAGATGCGATCGCTCAGGCAACTATGATTATTATTGGATTGCTGAGTGGGTAAATGCGATATAGGATTTTAGGCAAATCAGTTGTAAATTATGCCGCCCCGATAAGCCAAAATTTTTATAGATACTCACACAGGTATAGTCAAAATGGATATTAAAAATGGGTTCGTTGGCGCTGTTGGCAACACGCCCTTGATTCGCTTAAACAGTTTCAGTGAAGAAACAGGATGTGAAATCCTCGCTAAAGCTGAATTTCTCAATCCTGGTGGTTCCGTCAAAGACCGCGCCGCACTTTACATCATCGAAGATGCAGAAAAGAAAGGTTTACTCAAACCCGGTGGCACTGTTGTAGAAGGAACTGCTGGTAATACTGGCATTGGACTAGCACATATTTGCAACGCCAAAGGCTACAAATGCCTAATTATTATTCCTGATACTCAGTCACAAGAAAAAATAGACGCGCTGATAGCATTAGGTGCAGAAGTCCGTCGCGTCCCCGCCGTACCCTACAAAGACCCAAATAACTACGTCAAACTATCTGGCAGAGTCGCTGCTGAGTTGGAAAACGCTATTTGGGCAAATCAGTTTGATAACTTAGCCAACCGCCGCGCCCACTATGAAACCACAGGGCTAGAAATTTGGAAACAGACAGATGGTAAAATAGATGCATGGACAACTGCAACTGGTACTGGTGGTACTTATGCTGGTGTCGCGTTGTACTTGAAAGAACAAAATCCAGCGATTAAATGCGTTCTTGCCGATCCACTGGGTAGCGCACTTTATAGCTATGTCAAAACCGGCGAACTCAATACAGAAGGAAATTCCATCACCGAAGGGCATTGGTAATGGTCGTGTCACAGCCAATATGGGAAGGCGCACCTGCTGATGATGCCATTCAAATCGATGACCAAGAAGCTTTACGGGTAGTTTACCAACTGCTAAGAAAAGATGGGTTGTTAATGGGCGGCTCAACGGGTATTAATATCGGCGCAGCTGTTGCCATAGCGAAGCAGTTGGGGCCAGGACATACCATTGTCACTATCTTATGTGATAGTGGTTCCCGCTATCAGTCGCGGATATTCAACCCTGAATGGCTAGCCTCAAAAGGACTTTCAATAGATTAGTTATGGGGAATTGGGAATTGGGAATTGGGCATGAATCAATATTTCTTCTGCCTCCCCTGCCTCTCTTCTTCTCTGTGTCCTCTGCGTCTCTGCGGTTCGTTAAAAATGACAAACATAACTCAACCATCAAACTTCTCGACAATAGACCAACCCTCTTCTCATAAATGTGTGCGGGTTTGTCAAAATCGTACTTGCAAAAAGCAAGGTGCAGCCAAGGTTTTAGCAGCTTTTACAACTTTGCCAATCCCTGGTGTAACGGTAACGGCTAGCAGCTGTTTAGGAGAATGCGGCAATGGGCCGATGGTGCTGGTATTACCCGATATGGTCTGGTATAGCGGCGTTCAACCCAATGAAGTATCTCTACTGATAGAAAATCATTTGTTAGGTGGTCAAAGAGTCCAACAGATGCTCTATTATCGGTTTCATCCCCAGAAATAAAGCCAAATTTTCAATATCAATCTCTGCAATATTGTTGACTGAAGTAAGGCATCCCATGAATATCCAACAGCTGCGTCAATCCTTAAAACAAAAATGGCTGAGTCACTACGAGCAAAATATTTCCTGGCTGGTCAAAATGCGAATTTGGGGCACTTACGATGGTCTGCGCCGTCCTTTGTCCGGTTTTATTTTGGCAACACTGTCTGTTTTAGAACCCCAGTTTGATGAAATACTTGCTTTTATGCTGGATCTGAATAATGATCCAGATAAAATAGTTGCTGCTTTAGGTCTTAACTTCAATCCTGATCAAGAGTTAGGTTTAATAAAATCAGAGCATTCAGTTATAAGCCAAGTTGAAAGCGAGTTGCCAGATGAGAATTCTGAGGATAAACATCTGTCATCGGTTGTAACTGCCAGCAATATTGCCTCTCATTCTCTTGCCAAGACTCTAAATTCCAATTTGGCACGCGCCGATGAACTTGTGCCATCGATTACAGCTATGACTGAAGTAGTTCGCACACGCAAACCTGAGTTGGTAGTAGCTGCAACTAAAATTGCTCCAGATACTCCGGCAAAAACGCCATCCTCTGGTTTGCTAAGGGAACATCAACCAGTACGCTGGCACTCTGGTCAGTTACCTTCACGAGGATCGGCGACAATGACTAGTGAGGTTAACAGCAAAGCCGAAACTATGCCATCTGTGGCATTAGCTACTGAGGTTAAAAGTAACGCGCCACCTGTCCGAATCCCTGTGAGCGCATCATTGGCAATTACTACTGAGATTAATAGTAATGGTAAACCAGGGCGATTGCTAGCAATTACTACTGAGGTTAAAAGCAACGGTAAACAACCGAATATTCAACCAGAAGATGTTAACAGCAAAGCAAATTTACCAACCACAAATGCCCGTAGTATAGCTTCTTGGGTAGATGAATTTTGTTACGGCGCTAGGAATAAAGAAGATATTTTGACTTGAATTAGTTATGGGTACTCATGAGAAACAAACGGGATTTCTATGACTTCACCCTCAGTTTCTCCCACTTTAACTTTCAACCCCACGCCACCCGCTTTGGTGCGAATGTAACCTAGTCCAAAATAACCATCAGCCGTTTGGGTGTAGCTGGTAAGTTTGCCGACCTTTTCATCTCCAACTGCGATCGCACTTCCAACTTCCACAGGGGCACTGAGTCGAATACCCAAAAGGTGTTGTTTTACACCTTTATATGTGTTTAATCGGGCGATAGTTTCTTGCCCAATATAGCAACCTTTAGTAAAAGAAATTGTTTGCCACAAGCCAACTTCCAGAGGATTGTAATCATCCGTGAGTTCCGCATCTGGGGCGGGGCGGCCTTGTAAGATTCGCAAAGCATCCCAAGCGCGATCGCTCATTTCTACCGCCCCAACTTCTAACAATTTATTCCACACCGTTTCTTTGTCAGTATTGGGGAAAGTTAAGGTGTATCCGGGTGCAGCTAACCCACTACCCACAGCAATCCGTACACTCTCGGCAGAAGCAATAGTGTATACTTTATGACTTCCGTAAGGTTGTCCGATGAGTTCGCCAATACCTAACTTTTCTAAAACAGCGTCGCTTCCTGGGCCAATCAGGCTGAAGGTGTTAGTGTCTTCTGTGATATCAGATAATTCCACCTTGTCGGCAAAGAAAATATATTTATCCAGCCATTCCATGAGAAATTGGCGGCGGTTGGGTGAAACTAGCAGGATTACTGCATCTTCTCTAACGTAGGCGGTTGCTAAATCAATTGTCCTAGCTGTGGAAGTGACAAAAACTGTATCACAACCTTGTCCTGGCTTGAGTATTTGGAAATTGTTAGTACTTTGGTTGTGTAAGAAATTGAGGCGATCGTCGCCAGCTACTTTGATACGTCCCCAGGCGGTGCGATCGCATATAGCAACCCCAACTTTGGCAGCTTGGATAGCTGCTGCGTCTTTATCGTCAATTGTAGATGTTGGCATGGTGATGAGAAGTTGCCCTGTTTCAATGTTGTCGCACTGGAAATATTAACAAATAAGCGTTTGCGGCTTCAATGCATCTCCGGTTTTCTTCAAGATTCCATTGAAATTAGCGATCGCTATAATTGTATCGCGCCTGAATAAACTCAATTCGGTCATCGCTTACCACGTAAACAATCCGATCAGTTTGAGTGATTCGGCGTGACCATATATTTGCATCATAGTATCTCAATCTTTCAGGATTGCCTGTCCCTTGAAAGGGATTCCGCCTAATCTCTTCAACTAAAGATAAGACGCGGAGTGCAGTTTTTCTATTTGTCTCTACCCAGTAGGTAAGGTCTTCCAGAAATCTCCGGTCAAAAACGAGGTTGCGTTCTAAATTATCCTCTTGATAATCTTTAGATTGTGGAGGTGCTTCTGGTTCTAAATTATCCGACATTGAATTTATTTACTCTTCTTCGTACAGCGAGAACTCTTTACGCAACTCGTCTATAGTTTGGGGCATATTAGTCTTAGCCTTAACACGTTGTAAAGCATCTAAAAGACGTGCTGCATTCTCAGGTGACTGGAACAAATATGCTGTCTCTATGATGCTGTTAAGTTCCGCAGTAGGTATGACGGATACACTTTCTGCACCTTCACGATTAACAACTACAGGTTCACGAGTGCTAATTGCCTCTTCGTAAATTTTTTCAAAATTATTGCAAGCTTCGGTGTAGTTTGTTTTATTAGACATTTTTTGTTCCTAATTTATCTGTTACTCTTTGTTGGTAGATTTTTGCACAGATGTGGAAAACATGATTAATCAAGAGGACTTGATACAAGTCTAATAAAATCTTAACGGATCATCAATCTAAAAAAATATTTAAAGTAATATTTAGTACTAATATATTTGTTATAACGTTGATGTTGGTATTCTGGCAAATCGCAAGGGGAAAAATAAAGTGTTGAAAGATACTGAACGTTATATTCCTTCAGAAGACAAATATCTGGAGGCGTTCCACTCAATTTATGAGGGATTAACTCTAGGACATAAAGCCATCTTAAATAAGTTGTATCAACATTGTTATTTTATGAAAGATAATCGCAGATTACGTACTTGGGAGTTATCTGAAGCTGCGGGATATGATGGTGACTCTTCTGGGCAAATTGGTCATTTAGGTGCAAGTTTTTGCAAATTTTTTGGAGGAAAAGATGGTGAATTTGAGCAACCAGCACTTGCAATAGTTAATTGGTTTGTAGATGAAACGAATGGGTATTGGTACATTGAGCTAATTCCGGAAGCAGCTAGAGCATTTAAGCGTTTTCGCCTCGAAACTATCGAATAAAGGTAATTTAAATAACACAAACTTAACAGTAAATCTAAATACTGAAGCACTTAGTAACCTAGCAAGATGCTTGTAGTAACTAGTTATACACGATACTTATAAAATTCAACTAATAGATTGATTTGTAGCTAGACTTATAGCTAATAGATTGATTTAAAAAACAACAGAGCTAGATGATGCAAATCACTGTTGAGGTATCTGAGGAGCTAGGACAGCAATTACAGCCGTTCCAAGACCGTTTACAAGAGATAGTAGAACGCGGTCTTCAAGAGTTATTGAGCGAACAGTCTGGCAATTTTCTCGACGAGAAAGAGATTATTGGATTGTTAGCTAGTCAGCCGACATCAGAACAAATTCTGGCAATCCGACCCTCACCGGAATTCCAAAGTCGTGTAAGTGATTTACTAGCACAAAGTAAAGCAGGAACACTTTCAGGCAAAGGTGAAGCTGAACTAGAACGCTATCTGACCATAGAACATCTTGTGCGTATGGCAAAAGCTCATGTCTTCGAGCAATTACGCCAAAATCCATGACCTATGTATCAGCCCAGTTGCGGAAACTCGTAATTGAACGAGCGAACCACAGGTGTGAGTACTGCTTATTTCCTCAAAGAGCTGCACTATTTAGTTTTGAAATGGAACATATTATTGCCGAAAAACATCGTGGCACTACTGAAGCAGAAAATCTAGCTCTCGCCTGTCCATACTGTAATCGTGCAAAGGGTACTGATTTAGGGTCAATCGATCCTGAAACAGGGAAACTAACACCCTTTTTCAATCCAAGGACTCAAAAATGGAGCGATCACTTTCAGATGAATGGAGCAGAGATTGCACCATTGACATCAGTTGGGCGAGTAACTGTTGAAATTCTCCAATTTAATCAATCAGAGCGCTTAGAAGAACGGGACAGGTTGATTTTAGGAGGTCAGTATTCTTAAGTTTACGATTCATCCTCATGTTTACGAGTGTGATGCGTAAAGCCCCCAAGTATGAACTACAAAACCAATAAGTTTTGTAGTTCATACGTCTTTTAAGTGGGGGATATAAGCGAATAGCTGAATTTATTCAGCTATGAAAAATAATAACAAATTGACAATAATCACCTTCTTTGATACTGTACCAATATCGACAGTACAAAGGAGGTGATTTTATTTGGCTAAGAGTAAAACTCTATCATTTATAACAGAAGTAAAGCTCAAAGTTTCTGGCGAACAAGAAAGAGAATTGTTAGCAAGATTCCAAGCGGGTAGACAACTTTATAACAACTGTTTAAATGAAGCAATTAAACGGATGGAGTTATTGAAAAACTCTGATGCCTATAAAAAAGCGAAAAAGATGCCAAAGGGCAAATCAAGAACAGACACATTCAAGGAAGCAAGGAAACAGTATCGGTATTCAGAATATGACCTTCATTCCTATGCAGCAATAGTAGCCAAAGAATCCAAATGGATTGCACTTAAAATTGATTCTACTGCTGTGCAGAAGTTAGCAACTAGAGCATTTGCTGCTAGTGAAAAAGTGTTGTTTGGTATCGCCTCATCGGTGAGATACAAAGTCCCAAGACGTTTTCGGTCAATAGAGGGTAAGAGTAATAAAACAGGAATCAGGTGGAAAGACAACCAATTAGTTTGGGGTAATTTTGTCCTTGATGCCATTGTTCCTGAAGATGATTTAATCCTGTCTCATGGTTTAAACTCTCTAATCAAATATGTACGCATACTGTGGAGAGAATTAAACGGTAAACGCAGATGGTTTGCACAGTTGGTCTGTGAAGGACAAGCATTCGTTAAACCACAAAACTATATTTCTAGTGGAGCAATCGGGGTTGATCTAAACGTTTCTAATGTAGCGCTCGTTGCAGAAAATCAAGCGGGACTGTTGCCTTTTGCTGAGAGTTTTCCTACATTTGAGCGTGAAATAAAGGCTATTCAGCGCTCAATGGAACGCTCAAGACGTACCGCTAATCCTGATAACTATAATCCTGATTCTTTGGCGAAGAAGGGTAATAAAGTCGTCAAAAAGAAAGGTACTATCAAAAAAGGTAAATGTAAATGGAGCAAATCTCAAAAATACTTGCGTTTAGCACGTAAGAAACGTGAATTAGAAAGACGCAAAACTGCCTATATTAAATCTCAAAATCGTAGATTAGTTAATGAGATACTACGGCATGGCAAGCACATCAAGACAGAGAACGTTTCTGTCAAAGGATGGCAAAAACGGTACGGAAAAGCTATAGGTGCGAAAAGTCCTGGGTTTTTCATGTCAGAACTGATTCGTAAAGCTGAAAATGCTGATGGGTTAGTTATTAAGTTTTCTTGTCAGAAAACAGCGTTATCCCAAACACATCTAGATGGTACTCGCTACAAAAAATCCCTGTCAGATCGTGTTCATTACGACGTAACAGGGATTAGGATGCACCGGGATTTGTTCAGTGCGTTTCTGGCAAGATACGTTGATCGAGATACGCTCTTATTGCATTCTGCTCAAGTTGAGTGGAAGAGGTTGGAACCAATCTTAATGGAGGCATGGGAGCTATATCAACAACGCACAAGTCGAGTAGGCGAGTCCGAAAGCAAGAAGTTTGATCCTTCTTTTGAGTGCGTCTCCATTGATTCAGGGGTTAGTAGCCAGATAGCCAATACTGGGCGAAAAGCTACTGGGATTGCCTGAAACCACGCATTATAAATGCGTGGAGTGGTTCATTAAGCTATTTATTTGACTTGCGTAGAGAGCTATGCTTTTTGTTGCCAGACATCGCTTATTTGGCACATTTACTAAAAGTGCGATCGCAACGTAATTCTCTCAACTCTCTGGCAAGTTAGCAAACGCCTGCTCAACTAACTCTTTTGCCTTAGCATCCAAACGCAGCCAATCCACTTCACCCAGTTCATCAATTAAACTAGTATCAATATCAGCAGCTTCCTTCTGTGGGCTGTATTCAAAAAAACACACCTGATAACACAGTTCCCATAAATCGATACTGGCTTCTTGCTGTTGACGCTGCAAACGTAGATGATATCCTGGATGGGGCATCGGCAGACGAGCCAGAGTTCCTCTGATTTCATCTGCTTCTTGGGGTGTTGCAGTTTCCATTGCTTGCAATAACTCAGTCACCAGTGCTTTGATTTCATCAGTGGTGCTAGGCGGCCAAATCAAGACATCGTGGTAAGTTCCCGTCCAGGAAGATTCATCAAGCTGCTTGCGGATATTGTCGATAACGCGAATGAAAGCAGGTTGCATGAGGATTTCAGCCTGCTGCCATGCAAGTGAGTTTGTTATTTTAGGTGGCATCGGTAGTAAACAGGGGCACTATAAAGAAAAATAAACAGTCTGCGTTTATTAAAAAGCTGCGTTTTTAATCTAAATCTTTTCTCAAGATAGCGGATTTCATTGAAGAAAATTTGGAGATATTTATTACCAGCTGGAAAATTAGGTAATAACTCTGGGGAGGGAATATGATAGGCAAGCTACTAGACCATCGTTACCAAGTAATTCGAGTCCTCGCAATGGGAGGATTTGGTCAAACCTACATTGCCCAAGATACTAGGCGGCCCGGCAATCCTCTCTGCGTTGTCAAGCACCTCAAACCCGGAACTGACCCCAGAGTTTTTGATACTGCTAAACGCTTGTTTAACAGCGAAGCCGAAACTTTAGAAAAACTGGGCAATCATGACCAAATACCCAGGCTGCTGGCATATTTTGACGAAAACCAAGAATTTTATTTAGTACAAGAATATATTGAAGGACATACCCTAGCTGAGGAACTTATATCTAGTCAGCGCTGGAGTGAAAGCCAAGTCATTCAACTATTGCAAGAAGTTCTGCAAATTCTCGAATTTGTCCATCGCCAAGGTGTGATTCACCGCGACATCAAACCGGATAATATCATCCGTCGTGCTTCAGATAATAAGTTAGTTTTAGTGGACTTTGGGGCAGTGAAACAACTGCGTACACAACTGGTAACAGTGGGCGGACAGCCCTCTGCTACAGTAGTGATTGGCACTCCTGGCTATATGCCCACGGAACAAGGGCAAGGTAAACCCCGCCCCAACAGTGATATCTATTCCCTTGGCATTATTGCCATTCAAGCATTAACAGGATTACAGCCAACAGAATTGCAAGAAGACCCGGAAACGGGGGAAATCATCTGGCGGCATTCAGTAACCGTGAACCATCGGCTAGCGGCAGTGTTATCTAAGATGGTACGTTATCACTTCAAAGACCGCTACCAAAACGCCACGGAAGCACTGCAAGCATGTCAAGACGCGATTAATCCTGTACCTGTGCTTTCGACACCTAAAGAATCCACTAAATCTAGACCTCAAGTATCTCGGCTGCAAACGATTGCAGTCGCACCAGCAAATCCTGTCCCCGCTAAACCTGCGCGTCAAGACTCTCATAAATCCGACCCATGGCCGTTATTAATTGGCATATTATTGGCTGGTGGTGCGGCTGCTTTGGTAGCAAATGTATATCCAAATGTGAAAAATTTCGCTTTAAATCTTACAGGTAACGATACTGGCTTGGCAAACAAATGCTCGGCTGTTATTGCCGGAAATTCTAATATTCGTTCTGAACCTAGTTCGATTAATTCTGATAATATTTTGCAAAAAGTTAGCGATAGTACCAATTTTGAGGTGACTGGCAAACAAACAAAACGGGGTTGGATAGAAGTTAAACTTAACTCTGGACGCTTGGCTTGGGCACACTCGGATGTGATAGCCAATAATGGAGAATGGGTATCTTGCCTGCGCGACAAAGGTATTGCAATTAAGACAGTAAATGATAGTAGCTTAATTGCTACTCGACCGACTCCCAAGGCAAAACCAAAATCTAGGGATGTAGTAACTCCATTACCAGAAAAGGTGGAGGGTTCAACTGACGACGCTGAGAAAACAGAGCGATCGCAGCCTACTGATAACAGTGCCAATATTATAGAACAAGCAAGGCAGAAATATGACTCAGGAGATATAGTTGGAGCGATCGCACTTTTAAGAACGATTCCGGCAAATGCTGCTTCTGGTATCCAAGAGACTGGCAAAATGATTGCCCAGTGGCAGGAAGATTGGGCTAAGGCGGAGGCGTTATCTAATGAGATCAATAAAGCAATAGATGATGGTAAATGGGATAAAGTTTTAGATTATAGAAACCATCCAGAAAAGTTGCCTAATACTCAATATTGGCGAAACAAAATAGAACCATTATTTAAACAAGCAGCTGAAAATCTGGCAAAACAGGCACTACCTAAATTAGAAAATCAAGATAGTCAGAAAAATACTCAACAAAAACTTCCTGATACTAACCAACCTGCCACTACAGAAACTCCTAACGGTGGCTTTTGAAGAAGAATTCAGAAGTCAGAATGGGCTGCGCTAACACGAGTCAGCAGATTTGCTTTAATATCAATTCTGTATGAAGTTAAAAGGGTTTGGCGCAGGCTCACAAAGAAATGTTTACTATGCCTTTGGCGTTGACTTCTGAATCCTGAATTCTGTTTAGGATAAAAAAACCCTCCTCGCTGGCGAGGAGGGGATTGAGGGTGGACTTAATATCCGCCTTCTTCTTCGTATTCTGGCTGTCTTTCCTTGACTTTCTTGGGAATATTCACTGGCTTCGGCGCATCTTCCCAAGCATCGCCCTCTATCGTCGTCATAATCATCGTATTCATCAACATAAGGCTTGCTATAGGGCTGTGGCATCTATACTTTAGCGGCTGCGGTTGTTGATACCTGTCGCTGCCTGTTGCTTCGCTCCAGTTATCTTCTTCCTCGTCTTCTTCGTATTGAATAGATTCATACTGCCGCGCCTTCATTACCTGACGCTGTGGCCTTTCTTCTTCCACATAGTCTTCTGTCCATTCTTCTTCGCGCGCTAACGGGTTCGGGGGCGCGAACTTTTTGCCTGGGTGGTTGCAACGGCACTCCACTAGGCAGTTGATTGGCTGGCGCAACTTGGCGGGGTGGAGTATAGCCGTATTCTTCTTCTGCATCGCGTTCCCACGGTGCTTTGCCGATACCTAAACGCTCTAGTAAACCAGTTGTCAACTGATTTACCCGTTCTTCGGCTCCCTCAAACACAATCAACCGATTGGGGCCAGTGCTGACAATTTCATCTACTGAGAACTCATAAGTACTCAGAAATTGATCGGGAATTTGGGGTAATCCTAAAGAAGCAATGACTATGGAGTTAAGCTTCCCGGTTTCACCGTTGAACTTGAAACCCCGAACTTTGCCTAGTACTTCACCTGTTTCTGTAATTACTTCCCAGTTAATCAGATTGCTGAGAGATTCAACTTCAATATCTTCAATGACATCTTCGTTATCATAACTAAGATGACATCACCAATCTGGCTGATGTTGTTGAGGTACATATAGCGCGGTATGCCCGAAATGGAGATCAGGCTGTCTCGCAAACCAAGAGCCACAACCTCTCTTTGATCAATATCAACCCAGACTTGACTGATGATGCCTAGCCGCTTGCCGTTGTCGCGGGTAATCACCTGAGTGTTTAATATATCGGAACGTCTAATTATCTGTTCGGAGGTCATTCTATACCGAGTCCTGATCTCGAATCCGGTTTAACGCGATGTGCAACTTATTCTTAGAACCCCTCTCCAAACCTCTTGTCCACAGAGAGAGAGGTTTTGATTTTTGCTCTCTTTCCCTGGTATGGAAGGGTTTGGGGGTTAGGTTTGAGAGAAACTCGCACATTACGTGGTTTATCTATACACTATTATTAACAAAAACTCAAGCAGATGTATTGGATGATTGTAACTTAATCCCCAAAACTTGAGTGTAGGCTCCTCGTGCTTGAGTAACGCCAATTGTGCGTTCGGCTGATTCTATCATCGGACGACGCAAACTCACAACTATAAATTGCGCTTGTTGTGACTGTTGCTTAATCATTCTAGCTAATCGTTCTACGTTTGCTCCATCTAAGAACATATCCACTTCATCAAAGGCGTAAAAGGGCGATGGGCGGTAGCGTTGCAGGGCAAAGATAAAGCTCAAGGCTGTAAGTGATTTTTCTCCCCCAGACATGGAAGCTAGGCGCTGTACAGGTTTACCTTTGGGATGAGCTACTAAATTTAGCCCACTGCTAAAGGGATCTTCGGGATTTTCGAGTTGTAAGAAGCCGTCGCCGTCGGAAAGGATGGCAAAAATCGATTGAAAGTTTTCGTTAACTGCATCGAACGCTTCTTTAAAGGCAAGTTGCCGCAATGTGGTAAAGTTTTCAATCCGCAAAAGTAGTTCGGTGCGTTCTCCTTCTAGTGTCTCTAATTTTTGCGTCAGTTCTTGGAGACGGTTTTGAGTGCGTTCGTATTCTTCCAACGCCAGCATATTAACAGGTTCCATTGCCTGTAAGCGTTTGGTAAGCGATCGCAATTCTTTCTGCAATTCCTCCAAATCTACCTGATGTGGAACTTCCGGTAACGGATTTGGTAATTCTGCTCCCATATCCCGCAACTGGCTTTGCAGTGCAATTAGTTCCTCCCGCCGCTTCTCTTGGGTTTCTTGGAGTTTTTGGATTTCCCATTGCAATTGTTGTTGGCGCAAAAGATGCGATCGCACTTCCAGTTCTGTAGCGTCGCGTTTTTGTTTTTCTTCTCCCAAATTTTGTTCCATAAGACTCAGCGTTGCCCGTGTTTCGGTAATTAGAGTGCTGAGTTCTGAGTGTTGAGTGCCCAGAGAAGTTAGTTGATTTTTTCGCGTCTCTTGCTCACGATGATATTGGGCAATTCGCTCCTCCCCTTCTTGAATTTTCTCTTGCAAACGCTGTTGCTGATTTTCCAAATTTTTTAATTTTTGTTCAGCTTCCCGTAACGCTGTCTCCCGTTGTTTGTAATTGTTGCTCTTGAATTTTAATTGTTGCCTGGATTTGTTGCCATTCGCTGGGGGTTTGGGATGCTTCCAACTCTGCTAAATCATGTCGTAATTGTTGCAGATGGTTTTCTTGTCCCGGTAATTCCCGCTCTAAAATTTCCAGACGGGATTGAGCAGTGGCTAACTTTTCGTTGTTTTGGGCGAGTTGCGATCGCGTCCCCTCTAATTGCGCTGTCAAATTCTTAATATCTTTTTGCAACTGTTCTAATTGCAACTGCTGTTCGCGCCGCGCCTGACGCGCTTCTGTGAGTTCTTGCGTCAGTTTTTTGGTTCTGGCTGACAAAGTAGCGATCGCTTCTGTACAACGCTCTAAAACTCGCTCAATATCCACCAAGCGAGTTTTTAAAGCGATCGCCTCATCAGATTCCGCCGCTTCCGCATTGCCAAACCGCAAGGACGAACGCTGGGTGTTACTACCACCAGTCATTGCGCCACTGGTTTCTAAGAGTTCCCCGTCTAAGGTAACGATGCGATATAATCCTAAATTTTTCCGCGCCGCCTCAAGGCTGGAAAATACGACAGTGTTGCCAAAAACATAGCTAAATACATCTTTGTAACGGCGATCGCAATCGACTAAGTTAACAGCGTAGTTAACGAAGCCGCTAGCAAAACGCAGCGTCGCATCTTGAGTAAATTTGGGAGCGTGAATTTTATTCAGTGGTAAAAAAGTTGCTCTCCCTGCACGCTTCTGTTTGAGCAATTCAATCCCTGCGGCGGCTACACTATCATCTTCCACCACTATATGTCCCAAGCGTCCACCAGCAGCCATTTCTAAGGCTAGTTGATGACGAGGTTCCACCTTTCCCAACTGCACAACTAAGCCACAAAGTCCAGGCATTCCCGATTGTAAAATTACTTTACTAGCTTGGGTTCCTTGAACTTCTTGCTGTGCTTGCGCTTGCGCCTCTATTTTATCCAACTGGCGTTGTTTTTCTCGTTGTTCAAAAAGTAACCGCTTTTGAGTTTCCTGTTGGATTTGCAGTTCTTGTTCTGTAGCTGAGAGATTTTGAGCTAAATTCTGGATGGGTTCGCTAGAGGCGTTAAATTCCGTTTCAATTTGATTACACTCAGTTTGTTTTTGGGCTAATAGCGGTTCGTCGCGTTCAATTAACTGGGTTTGTTCTTGGATTAACTGTTGTAATTGATTATTGCGTTCTGTGAGTTGTGCTTTTTCGGTGCGTTGCGGTTCCAGAGTTTGCAGCAGAGTTTCAATTTGACGGTTAAATGCCGTTTGTTGCTGCACCCACGCTTCCGAAGCTGAAGCTATTTCTGCGGCTGCTTCGCGGGAACTTTCTAAAGCTTGCTGTGCTTCGTTCCTTTGTTGCTGGGAAGACGCGATAAATCCTGTCTCTACAAGCTGGGTTTCGGCAATTTCTTCTAGGGAATGACGGTGTTTTTGAATATCTTGTTGAGTTTGAGCTAGACGTTTGGCAGTTTCTTGAGAAGCTGTTTCTAATTCAGTTAGCTGGCGTTGGAGTTGTTTTCGTTCTGCTTCTTGGGTGGCGAGGGTAGATTGTACCGCCAAAAGTTCCTCTTCTCCCAATGCTTTTACATGGGCGTTGAGTTGTTCAAGTTGATCTGTTTTTTGAACGATTTGGGAATTTAGGTTTGTAAGTTGGGTAGTGAGTTCGGTAGAATTGCGATCGCCTGTTTGAATTTCGTGAACTAACTTTTCTTGTTGTGCTTGTAGCGATCGCCATGATAAAACAGCTTCCCACGATTGTTTTGCTAGAAATTCCGTGCGGAGTTTTTGATATTTCTCAGCTTTAGCACGATCTTGGGAAAGGCGATCGCGTTGTGCAGTTAATTCTGTCTCAATAATCCGACAGCTATCTTCTTTTTCCTTCACCTCATCTAAAGTTGATTTGGCTTGGATGATTTTGCGATCGAACGCCGCCACCCCCGCCAATTCATCAATAATTTCCCGCCGTTCCCGCGCATTCATCGAGATAATGCTGGTGACATCCCCTTGCAGCACCACGTTGTAGCCTTCAGGATAAACCCGTAGGTTACTTAGTTGTCCATGCAACTCTGTCAGCGTGCAAGCTTCACCATTGATATAATAATTCGACGTGTAACTACCTTGGTGAGTAACTCGCAGCCTTCTAGTAACACTCCACTCTGCCGATTTTGGATTTTGGATTTTGGATTTTGGATTTTCTTCCCCTGCATCCTCTGCCTCCCCTGCTTCCTCCCTGTGTGCCTTTGTGTCTTTGTACGAGATTTCATCCGACAAATCAAACGTTACTGTGACGCTAGCCTCAATAGAAGCACGTCCTTTAGCCGTTTGAGTGTTATTTACCAAATCCGGCAAGCGATCGGCTCGCATTCCCTTAGAACTGGAGAGTCCTAGGCAAAATAGCAGTGCATCGAGAATATTAGATTTACCTGAACCATTTGGCCCAGATATGACAGTACACCCCGGTAGCAAAGGGACTGAGGTAGTGCCACCGAAGGATTTGAAGTTGGTAAGTTCCACGCGCTTGATATGCACCATAGGCGCTGGTTCACTGGGCTAATGAAGAACAAGTGTATCAACTAATTAAGAATTCGCAAGAGGGTAAGGAGGAGAATTAAGGATTCTCGTAAACGCGTAGCAGCTTGCCACAGGCTACCACAAAGACGTAGAGGGGGTAAGGGACTTCCAAATAAATAAAAATACTCATATCAATTCTGTATGAAGATGCGCTAAATCATATTTAAAGTACAAGGAAGAAAAACGAACCGCATACTCCTACGGAGAAGCAAGCTACGCGCAGCGTCTCGTCCGCCCTAAATCCAGGACCGGTGGGGACACCCATCCCACAAGAAAATTCGGGATGTTTTTTTATTTGGAAGTCCCTTAGCACGAGTACAAGATTTAATAGCCCTAAAAAACCCCACACCGTTTAAGGGATGGGGTTAGTAAAGTGACCAACATTATTTAACTGCACATAAGCTCACTCAAATTGCCCAAGCGATCGCCCTGATACAATAATGAAACCGACAGAATCAAGCCTCAGAAGCGGCTGACGAATTCCTTCTAAAATCGCTGCATTTAAAGCAGTTTCTATCTTCAATTCTTCCGCTAATGCCTGATCCCAACTTTGCTGATTTAGACGTAGACGTAATTGTTCGACTCTATTGGCTAATTTCTTTTCGGCAACCTTAGCACAACTTTGGCATAACTCAATAAAATCGGGACGGTTGGCGAGTAATTCTGAAGAAGTATTACGCACTTGATAGCAAAAATTTTGCCATTTACTAGGGTCAACAAAATCGTCAATAATTCCTAAGCGCTCTTTTGCCAAATTGTAATCTCGTCCTTGATTATTGTTTTTATCTTTGTATGGACGTTGTAAAATACTTAAGAGCGCTTTATCTTCAACAACACGTATTGGCTCCTTACGACCATCAACATAGATAGTTTCTATAATTGGTGGAAATAGAGCATCAACACGCCTCTGCAAGTTTTTGAATTGAGAATTATCTAGTTTGTTATCCACTAAAACTTGTTTAGCAATTCTTAAATTTGCTTCAACTACATAATTGCATTGGAAACCGAACCACTCCTTACCTTCTTTTGCATCCCAAGAAGCATCAGTGCGCCACAGCGCAAAGGCTTCACCTCGATCATCCCAGTTTATATAGTTCCAGAGTGATTCTACGAACCCTTCACCAATGCGAAAGAGTTTAACACCAGAATTCTGATTTGCTACCCTGCGGTTATAAGTACCAAATTGGTCTAAATAACTCTCCGCAAAACGGTTTTTTAGCTCATTTATGGGAACTAAGGTACGCGTTGTTGGTTGATAACGTCGCATTTCTGATGAATCTGGGTTATTGAGCGCCTTAAATCCTAGTGCGTCGCAAATCCAGCCTTCAATTGCCCGTTTAATTTCTAGATGGCAAGCATCATAATTATCTAAATCTTGAAAATATTGGGTTGCGATTTCATCATTAGCGTCAATTTCATCTAAAGTATTTTGTTCGCTAATTTTTACTATTTCCGTTTCAATTTGCTCTTGAATTTGCGGAATCATCTCCAATAGTCCAACAGCACTTGATTGAAACAAAACTGTTTCTAATTCTGCAAGTTTCTCATCTACATAAAACTGTAGGCTGGCAATTGATTGTTGGAAAATACCAAACCCATCTTTTAAGACTTTATACCAAGCGTTGTGAGGGCTATCTTCTAAATAGGGGCCAATCAAGGCACAGGATTGGATGCCAATTTTGCTGCCAATGCGGTCAAGTCTGCCAATTCTCTGCTCTAATTGATTAGGCGACCAAGGAAGGTCAAAATGAATTAACCAATCGGCAAACTGGAGGTTACGCCCTTCTTCTCCAGAGCGATCGCATACTAAAATAAAGCAGTTGGGGTTATTCTGGAACCTATTTAAGCCTTCCTCTACTTTATCTGGTGATTCCCCAAATTGATGGCTGGCTACTGTCTCTGCACCAAAGCTATCAGATAAATACCGGACAATTTCGCCACAAGTTTGCACAAAACTGGTAAATACAATAAATTTGGGCAGAATATCGCCAGTAATTGGTCTTTTAATTCTTTGCTGTATCCTGGTGATGAATTCCTTTTGATTCTTGCGAACGTTTGCGGGAATTTTGAAGTATGTACCTAACTGATTCAGCAGCAAGGTTTTCAAACTTTCTGTCCGTTGTCCGTCTTCTTGAGGTTGACGAATAATTTTTAAGCAGGATTGCAGAATCTCTTCTTCGCCTGAGAATTTGGGGGTTGTAGTTAATAGGCGAATATCATCTTCTTTAAACTCCTGGATGAGTTTAGCATGAGGTTTACCAGTTAATCGGGCGGTAATTACCTGCTCTAAAATGCCTAACCAAGTACCAGCAGCTAAGAATAACAACAGAAAAATTCGCTGATATTCTTTTTCATCAGGAGCAACACTACGCCATTGATTGAGTAGTTCGTGAATATCAAGCGATCGCTCATCTAAATCATACTCTTCTTTGGGCGTAAAATTGCGGTCAAATATCACATCTTCCACCGCAGCGCGACGGTTGCGAAGCATTCGGCGGTGTAGTCGATAGGTATCGCTGACATGGACGCGAATCGCTTGGACGATTTGCTCTTGTTCGGTAGAATTTGCTGGTAAATTTTCTAAATCATCGGCCAGCTTCAGTAAATACTCATCCTCAGCAAAGAGACTTCGTAGTTGCTGCAAGTTACTTTTGAGAACCAGAGGTTCTGCATCTTCTTTAAAAGAAAGCAGAACTTTACCAATTTCCTGACGGCTGGCAATTTTGGCGCGAAAACCTGCTATGTCACCAATTTTATAGGTTGTTGGGTCGAGCAAGTGCAACATAGCCAGAAAATCTTGCTCATGATTGAGAACAGGAGTGGCAGATAATAAAAGTAAGCGATCGCTTTTATGAGCAATTTCTTTGCAAGTCTGAAAACGCTGGCGCACTGTTGCATCCTTAGAAGTCGCCATTGCTGCAATATGATGGGCTTCATCTAAAATTAAGCAGCCTATCTTCGCTTTCAGGTTGATTTTATGGATATCTTCAACTGCCAGCACCGCTACCCGTTTGCCAAAATGGGAGATGTAAAACTTGTTTTCTAACTCAGTCCGCCACTGCTTGAGCAAATATTGCGGAACTAATACCACCGCATTTTTTTTCGGTTCATCCAGAAGAAATTGACGTAGAATCGCACCCGCTTCGATGGTTTTTCCGAGTCCCACCTCGTCTGCTAGTAAGTAGCGTTGAATTGGGTCTTCCAGTACCCGCCGAACTACTTCAACTTGGTGAGGATAAAGATTAATATTTGCCGAAATCAATCCCGTCATCCCGCGACTCACAGCGCGTTGCTTAATCAACGATTTGACGAAAGCCAATCTTTTATCGTGGAAATAGGGCGTTTCGTGACCCTTCATCCCCAGAGTTTCGATGGGGTCTGTGTTGGGTAAATTGCAACGAACGTAAATATCTTCTTCAGTAGCGATCGCAGTTTTCTTATCTGGTAAATCAATTTGATACATCTCTGTATCTTCATCCCAGATAAAAACTCTGCCAACTATCCATTTATCCTGAGTTTGAGACTTAATATAGCATCGAGCCTGGGGTTCAAGCTTGACTTGAGAGAGAGAATTTAAAGGTAAAGTTTTTTGAAGACGTTGCCCTATGGAGCAGAAATACTCAACCACCGCGTTGGCATCAGATATTTCTGTAACTTTTCCGATACCCAAATAGTTATTCTGGGACTGTACCAATAAACCGAGCTTAATCATAGATCCAGTCCCCTGAACAGACTTAAAGAACCTTCCAGACTAGTTTGTTCACCTACATCTGGCAGTTTTGCCGATCAACATTATAGATAATAAACTGACATAACAGTTTTTTTCATAGCGATCGCTATGCTTTTGTAAAGATACAAAGCTTACTTAAACTCAGCCGATTTCTATTTATACTTAAAATTACTGAATTTTGAGTATAAATTCATCTTCCGATTGATAGACTGAGCAGCTTTCAAAATCAGCATATCTGTTTGGGGTTAGGCTTCTCTTCAAGAATATCCATTTCAACTCGACAAAGAACTTGATGTTTAATTTAATTTAGTATGGATTAATGTAGCGCCACAGATTCACCCTTTACCTTGATAACGCCCGCCACGATACAATTAAGGTAATGTAGTTTTATTTAGTATGAAAAAAATCAGAGACAACACAATTAAATTAAATCAGTTTTTAAAGTTGATGGGTATAGTACCAACTGGAGGTCAAGCCAAGCTGATGATTCAAGGTGGCGATGTCCAAGTAAATGGTATGCTGGAAACCCGACGAGGACGGCGACTAGTACCGGGCGATCAAGTGACAATCCAAGGACAGACTTTGGAAGTGAATTTGAACAACAATGAAGACCAAGACGTAGTAATAAATTTTGCCGAAGAAACCGAGTAAAGGATTTTTATTCGAAATTTAAATGTTCCTTTTTACCTTGTGAGTCATGCTGCAAATTTCCAACAAAGTTATTATCCCACAGACTGATATTGAACTTACTGCGATTCGCTCGCAAGGAGCAGGAGGTCAGAATGTAAATAAGGTTTCCACGGCGATTCACTTGCGCTTCGATATTGCAGCCTCATCATTACCCGATTATTATAAAGAACAGCTTTTAAAGCTAAATGATCGACGCATCACTCAGGACGGAGTTGTTGTCATCAAAGCACAGGAACACCGAAGTCAAGAGAACAATCGGGAGTCAGCTTTAAAACGACTTCAAGAACTCATTCAAAGCGCAGTTGTAGTCACAATAAAACGCAAACCTACCAAACCGACTCGCAGTTCTCAAAGAAAGCGCCTTGACTACAAAAGTAAGCGCGGACAGGTTAAATCTAACAGAGGGCAGGTGACAGATTGTTGATGAATCAACTATTTGTATAAAGTACAACCTGTTATTAAAGAGGAAAAAAGATGAATAAGACATTACTGAAAATTTTTATATTTGCGCTTCTAGTTTTGTTTATAATCTCTCCTTTTGCCGCCCTTGCTAATTTAATGATCATATTATTAGTTGCGGCATTTTTATTTTTACTAAAGGACGTGTTTCAAGCACTTATTGGTGGCGGCACCGGCCCGAAAGGGTCATAATAGCGAAATTCAAATGAAGATAGGGATTTAAACGAAAAAGCCGTTTTCAAGGTGCGATCGCATTAGCGTAGACAATTTTCAATCTATTCAGAGCTACACCAATAGAGGCACACAGATGTATAAGCTAAATTTTCTCAATATCCTGTGGGGTGGGCATCTTGTCCGCCCTAATTATGCAATTTGAATACCGATTAGCTTACCCCTACTATATTTATTTGTAGTTAATTATTTCTTTCTTTACCTTATTCATACGGAAACCGCTATATTTAAGTAATTTTCTATTTTATAAAAAATATCTAAATTGTAGTTATTTAGAGAGTAAGAACTTTATTTTCTTAGAATCAGTATAATGAAAACTAATAGAACTAAACTAAATAAAAAATTTATAAACTTAGTAGTGAGAATCTACTAAATGCTAACAATAGAAATTGTTTATAAAGTTTATAACAGCCTAAACATTTTTTTGTAGTCAACTTAAAGCAGAATATATAGATGTGAATAATTGATATTCAACTACAAAAGGTACTAACCATGAGTTCCCGCGCACTGCTGTTAGTAAATCGTCATGCCCGCCAAGGGCAAAAGGGTCTGTCGGAAGCGATTCAATATTTGAAGGAACTTGACTTTGATTTAATTGAGGAGTTTACAGAAGACCCCAAACATCTTGCTGAAGTCATACTCCGCTATCAGCATCAAATTGACTTAGTAATTATTGGCGGAGGAGATGGCACTCTCAATGCCGCAGTAGATGCTTTAGTTGATACTCAGTTGCCCTTAGGAATCTTGCCTCTGGGAACTGCCAACGATTTAGCAAGAACTTTGGGAATCCCGAATTCACTCAACGAAGCTTGCAAAATTATCGCATATAGAAATTTGCACCGCATAGACTTGGGGTGGGTAAATGGCAAGCACTATTTTAATGTTGCCAGCCTGGGATTGAGTGTAAAAATTACCCAACGGCTTACCAAAGAAGTCAAACGTCGTTGGGGAATATTTGCTTATGCTACTACTGCATTACAAGTACTTTGGGAAGCTAGACCTTTTACTGCGGAGATTGTGATTAACGGTCAATCAGTTCGCGTAAAAACAGTACAAATTGCTGTGGGTAACGGTCGCTATTACGGTGGTGGTATGGCAGTAGCTGACGATGCCACAATAGATGATCAAAGGCTAGACCTTTATAGCTTGGAGATAAAACACTGGTGGCAGATTATATTATTGCTACCCGCAATGCGACAAGGGCGACATATACATTGGGAGAATGTACGTTCTCTTCAAGGTCAAGAAATAAAGGTGCATACTCGTAAACCACGCCCTATCAATACAGATGGTGAAATCACTACCTACACACCTGCTCATTTTCGGGTTATACCTAAAGCAATAGCTGTTTTAGTACCCCCACAACTCAGGAATTAGGAGTTAAGAGTTAACAGTTAAGAGTTATTCTCCTCCATCTCCCTCTATTACAAATTGGGAATTTGCATCAACTAACGCCAAATGCATCTGAGATTTTCTCAAGATATAAAGTCCCTGTTGCAACGCCTAGCTAAAGAACCATTGACTCTAGGTGATATTCTGGCAGAAACTTCAGAACGAGGGTTCAGCCTAGTAATTACATTATTAGTTTTGCCCTTTCTATTTCCTATGCCACCGGGATTAGCTGGCCCTTTTGGTGGTGCTTGCTTACTGTTGTCAGTGCAAATGGTTTTAGGGAAGCGATCGCCTTGGCTACCGAAAAGAATTGCTAACTACAAATTTCCTCGTCCCTTCGCCCAGTTACTTTTGCAAAATTTGGGACGTGTTACCAAAGTTTTCCAAAAAATCGCCCGTCCCCGATTGCCAAAAATAGCCTCTAATCCTTTAATTTGGCGAATTAATGGGTTTTGCATCTCTTTATTAACAGTATTACTAATATTACCAATTCCCTTTACAAATCCCATTCCCACTATAGGTATTTTACTTTTAACTGTTGCTACCATCGAATCAGACGGTCTATTAATTTGCATCAGCTACGGCATTACTACCCTGATTACCTTACTATTTGGATTTCTTGGTTATGCAATGTGGTTAGCTCCAAGTTTACTGCCATCTATATTTAGATAAAAAAGCCCCCAACTAAAAGCTGAGGGCTGTAATTTATTAGGGTGCATCTACCATTTATTAATCCGCTTTACTAATTGCTATATCCGGGAATATCTGAGTTTTATACAAAATTATTTTCTACAAAACTCAGAAAATATCAGCAATAAAAAAGCCTTCAACTAAAAGTTGAAAGCTATGATTTAATTAAGGTGCATCTACTATTTATATATCCGCTTTATTAATTGCTATATCCGGGCAAATTAGATTTACATCCAAATTTATTTTGCAGAATAAGAATATTGTCAACAAAAAAAAGCCCTCAGCTAAAAGCTGAAAGCTATGATTTAATTAAGGTGCATCTACTATTTATATATCCGTCTTAGTTCTTGCTGCATCAGGAAGAATTAAAAAAATGGATGGCTGTAGAATTGATCTCGTTAGCTACAACGCTAGTACTAGTATTAATGAGGATAGCCTACGGTTTTTAACTAAGTAATCATTAACCAGCTTTATAGTAATTTTACAATTACCCCGAATTCCATCGGTATACACAAAGTTTCTGTTAATATCTCTGATGTCATATCCGCAATAGTACCAATTTAGTTTATTAGTTAGGTATATCACTATGAACGTTAGACAGCACTTAACTTGATGAAGCGATCGCAATTTTTATTAGCCCTTGCTAGTCTTAGTATTGTCGGGGGAAGTTTTTTTATGAAAACGAATTTTAGTAGTACTAGCGAACCGAAAATAATAACTGATACATCACGTTACAAAAAAATTCGTAATCAGCTATGGTCTGATAATGACCAAGTAAAACATTTTCCTAATGACATTCCCACTGATGCCAAAGACGTTCGTATTGCTTACTCTCCCGAATTTTTTCAAATTAGGTTGAAACAGCCACCAAACAAGATAGAAAAATTACTTTCACAATACAGAAGCATTGCCAAGCAAAAATATAGAGGTGGTAACACAAACAACCACATAAACCAACCTAACGGTGTGCCGACAACTTTCTTCTACACTAGTGACTCTCCAACGGAATCTTTTCCAGCTACTTATGAAATATTAGTATTAAACACAGATGACAAAGGTAGACCTGGCTTCAAGTGGAATCATGGAGATAGCTACGGTGTCGCTATTAATAGTTCAGCCTCAGAAATTATCTATTGGTCTGAAAAATGGTAATTATAGTAATTCTAAATTATTCGTGAAATCTTCTCTTCGTCGTTTGTAGAGTCAATCGCCGAAAATCAGCGTTCCATAGAAATTCGCCCAAGTGAAAAAAGTTTTATTATACAGAAAGTGATCTCATTGATAAATTTAATAGTCTTGTCTTTAAATTCCCAATAAGTTAATTTAAAATAGGTATACAAAATGAAGTTTTTTTTAAAAAATCTTCTTAATGAACAAGCTAAATCGATTATTAGGTCATTCGGATTATATCAAATTTTATATAATAAAATACATTCACACAAGCTAGCTGTTGCGGGCAAAAGGCTTGATATTTGTGCGAATGAAGTTGCTCTCTATCTGCTTCAGTCTGGTAAAGGAAAATATGTCCTGCGTGATAAAATCTGTCTTGAAATTGGAAGTGGATGGTTACTGACTCATTCGTTAGTATTTTACCTTATGGGAGCAAAAAAAGTTTATGCAACGGATCTCTACCCGTTATTACAACCCGAAAATATTTTTCAAGCTGTGTCTAAGTCTGTAGGTTGGAGTATTTTAGATAGTTTATCTACATTTGAAGATCGTGAGATTATCCACTTACGTTTAAAAAAGCTGCTTTCATTAAAAAAAATATCTGTAGAAACCTTAAAAGAGTTGGGCATAGAATACATTGCTCCAATTGATTTATCTCAAAAAATCCCTACTAAAGACAAAATAGATTTCATCTTCTCCAAATCTGTATTGGAGCATGTGCCAGTTGATGATGTGATACCACTTCTAAAAAATCTTGAAAGTAGCCTCTCTGAAGATGGTTTTATGTTCCATCTCATTCATTTACTGGATCATAAAAATGTAAGTGAAAGACCATTTGATTTTTTTGTTTATTCACAGGAAGCCTATTCGAGAGAATTACAATCAAGGTGGGGAAATCGAATTCGACGAAGCCAATGGAAGCAAATATTTTCTAACCTTAAGCATTTGGACTCTAGATTTGTATTTGAGTGGTTGTGCAAAGACAGAGTATTACCACAAAAAATCGACTCGTCTATTCAATATACAGATGAAGAAGACTTAATAGTTTCTCATATTGGTGTATTTGGAGAATTCACATCGTTTCCAAAAGTCAAGTCTTAAGGAAGAAGAAATTATGCGTGGAAGCTTTCTCTATTAATACTTTAGTAATAAAGACTGCTTTTATTCTTTTGGGTATATCACTTTTGGTAGTTAAAACTTATAGCCAGTATAGCTAAGATTTTAATGGTGATTAAAATCTATCTGAATATGTAGAATGCCAACTGCTTTAATTACTGGTGCCTCTAGTGGTATTGGTAAAGCCTTTGCCCAAGAACTCGCTGCACGCAAGACAAATCTTGTACTCGTTGCTCGTTCGGAAGAGAAGCTAATTCAATTAGCTAAACAACTACAAGAACAACACAAAATTCAAGTAGATGTTATAGTCAAAGACCTTACAGAACTGAATGCTGCTGCTAGTGTATTTAATGCTACAAAAGCAAAGGAATTAACTATTGACTTATTAATTAATAATGCTGGTTTTGGTTATTATGGTGACTTTGCTGAAGGGAATGGAGAAAAACAAGTTAAAATTGTACAATTAAACATTTTAGCATTGGTAGATTTAACCCATAAATTTTTACCATTGATGCGGCAACGTCGTTCTGGAAGTATTATTAACGTATCCTCTATTACTGCATTTCAACCGATACCATACCTTTCTGTTTATGCTGCCAGTAAAGCTTTTATTCTCAGCTTTAGTGAAGCTCTATGGGCAGAAAACCGTCAATATGGTGTCCGTATTTTAGTCACTTGTCCAGGGCCAATAGAAACAAATTTTTTTGCAGAAGCTAATTTTCCCCCAGCCCTGGCAAGCAGTACAGATAAAGTATATTCTTGTGAAAAAGTAGTTTGGGAATCTTTAGAAGCTTTGGAAAAAGGCTACCCAACTGTAATTAGTTCTGATACTACCACTCAAATTAGAAGTAAATTATCTCGGCTTGTACCGCGCAAACTTTTGCTGAATATGCTGGCAAAACACTTTAAAGCATAAGTATATATTTAAGAGTTAGGACTTTGGAGTTAAAGAAAGTAGTGTATTAAAAACTCCTTACTCCTAACTTTTAATTCCTCACTTTTCGTTTATTACATATACCTAGTTAATTGAACTCGGTAACGGTCTTTTTTAGTAACGGCGATTTCCCCAACTTCTAAACGTCCTTTAGAGCGAATAGCGATTAAGTCACCTGATTTGACTTGAGAACTAGCTTGGGTAATTTCCTTCCAATTGACACGAACATCACCAGCATCGATGAAATCAACCATTTTGCTGCGAGACATACCAAAACCAGCAGATGCGATCGCATCTAATCGCAAAGAAGCCTCTACAGTAGTTAATTCTTTTTTCTTGGGTTCCCGAACCCTTAATTCACTTAACTCAATTCGCTGAGTTTTTACAGGAACCGATCGCACCTGTTTCAAACTCATTTCCAAAAATTCCACCAACTCTGGTGCGACAATCGCCTGCGCCCCTCGTTCTCCCAAGACAATCACATCCCCCGTTTTTTCCCGAACAATTCCCGTCCCCAACATTGCGCCTAAAAAGTCGCGGTGAGAGGCGGTATCAAACAGGAAATTACCAGCAATTTCCACGGCGACAAGGCTGACTTGAGATTGATCTAAGGGAAGTTCTGAACGAGCGATCGCTATTCTTTGGCGTTCAGCTTGTGGATATCCGCCCCAAGCAACTAATTGCACTTCTGTCAATCGGTTAAACACCCGTTGAATTTCTACCAATTCTGGCGGAGACAGAAAATCAGTCAAAACTACTTCCCAAGTTTTGATGGCTTGCTCCGCTTGATCGATTGCACGAGCTACACTATCTCGATTTTCAACACCTTTTAAAAGTTCTTCTCGTGGCAACATTCTTAAAAATTATGAGTTATGAATTGAGAATTAATCTGCTAAAACTATCTTGATTCTAACTTTAATTCCCATTTCAGCAGGTTTTCATCCCTAGCAATTTGTTGCATTCTCAGTTTTTCCAAAATGCGAATTGAGGCAACATGATCCTCTGGAGAATGAGCGATAATTCTCTTGAGTTCTGGCTGAGTAAAGGCAAAATCGACCAATGCTTCTACTGCTTCAAAAGCAAATCCTTGCTGGCGATAAGCTGATAGCACCTCATAACCCATTTCTACAGTTCCTGTCTGATCGGGTTTGCCAATAAAACCCAAATCGCCAATTAAAGCAGAATCCCCAATGTGAATCATTAACCAGACACCCCAACCCAACTGGGAAGGATCATCTATTAGCATCTGAGCATACATTGGAAAAATATCTAATACCTCAGATCCATACCAATCATCAGGAACCCTTACCCCTAAAAGCCTCTCTACTTCTAATTTATTTCTTGCAATCACCGCTTGCGCTACTTCCAAACAACAGGGAAGTAGCTCAAGTCTCTGTGTTGTAATGTGTAAACTATGATTCATTGATTAAACGCTACTTGTGTCAGCATAACCTTGGATATTTTCTGGATCAAACTGACGTAATATTCGGGTTGCTTGTCGAGTTAGAGTTTCAGAACCTTGAACGGCAACTAAGTATTTACCTGCATCTAAGCGGTTGCGGTAGGGTAAAGCATCACCACTACCCACGAGTAAACCGACTCCACCACCAACAAACACACCACCCATAGCACCACTAGCAGCCCCCAGCAGTCCGCCAACGATGTGATTTCCAACTTCACCTGCCCAGGCAAAAGTATCTAAACCAGTGATCAGGCTGAAGGTAAAACCTGCAAAAAAGCCGAATGGTATCAGCCAAGTTGCCATTAGTTGCGCTTGCTTTTTGGCTTGGTCTTTGGGGTCAATTAAGCCAAACTCGTCAGCTGTTTTATATCCTTTCCCCAAGATAGTACTGTTTATGCCTTCTTCTTCTAAAGCTAGGTAAGCAGCTTCGGCTTGAATGCGGTCTGGTAATACGGCAACAAGGTAATTCATGATTTAACAATTTGTCCAAAAAAAGTTTTGCCTTAATTAACAGCGTATCAGTCCTGGTCGAATCAATCTTGCATTGGCGCGACCTGTTGAATTTAACTGCAAATAGCGTAGGCATAGCCCGTCGCAGGCATCGCCCAAGTCAAATGTACATCTGATCACTTTAGCGAATCTAGTGGCTCACAAAAATTGTTCACGCCTTGCTTGAGGACATAAATTAAAACTGGTGTTGCCAAAATTTTCGGAAACGTCGGCGTTGCTTTTAGACGTTCCATCATCTTTTGAGGTGAAGTAGTAAGCAAATCTTCCCGATATTGTTGTTCGCAAATCACCGCACGCCATTTTCTAGCTAAGGCATCTAACCACTCGGAATTTGCTCTTTCTGGTTGCTGTCCCGCCCGGATAGCTAGCGTCATCGCCGCATCTTCTAAATCTCCATCACAGTCTTCAATCAAATCTAGCGCTTCCATATCGCTAGGATCATCTGCCAATTGAGAGCGAAACTGTGCAATTTCTTGAGATGTTACTTTAGTCATGAGTCTTTGAAAAGGCGAGCGATGCCTACGGCTGTAAACTACGGACACTCAGTTATGCTACATCATTTCACAAAATTCCTGTTACAAATAGGTTTTTCCGGGCGCTTTCAGAATCCAAAATCCCTCTTTGAAGCTTGAGCTACTGCGTTGCACCGATGCTAAAAGCCTCATTATTCAATGTAATTATTGAAAAATGAGGCTTTTAGAATTTTTAATTGAAAGTACAGGTCGGCGGAAATCAACTTCCCATTTCATTACAGCCAGAAAGCCCAAAATTAAAGCATGGTGACTTTTGAATGTATGACTTTTGACTTTTGACTTCCCCAAAGGGGCACTAGCGTAATGCTCTGAGGGTAACAGACCGTTGTAACTGAGCTAAAGCACGGTTGTAATCCAAAATTGCTGTGACTCGATTACCTTCAGCTCTTGTAAGGTCGTTTTCAGAGTTAATGACATCAGTTTGAGTACCTACACCAGCTTGGAATCGCAAACGTGCTAAACGTAGAGCTTCCCTAGCTTGTTCTAAAGCGGTATTTGCGGTTTGAACATTCTCCAAACTAGATTGCTGGGTAGAATAGGATTGTTCTACTTCAAACCGAATTTGGTTGCGCTGTTGAGCAAATTGAGTTTCTGCGATCGCAATGTTAGCTTGCTGCTGATCTGCCCTTGCTCTGGCGGCTCCTCCATCATACAAATTTAGGGTTGCTCTAACTCCTAATGAATAACCATCAGTAACGCTGACACTATCATCAAACTGGTCTAGTAGGCTGTAGCTGGCTACCAAACTAACTTGAGGCCCAAGCTCCCCAAGAGCCTGCCTACGCCGTTGTTCGCTGATATTACGTTGTGCCAACTGCTGTTGTAGTTCTGGACGATTTTGAAAAGCCAGCACAATACTTTGTTCTAGGGTTGGGTTCCAAAGACCAGCTAATTGTACAGGGTCTGCGGCACTAATATTTATCCCTTGCGGCAAACTTATCCGAGTTGCTAATTGACGACGGGCAATTGCTTGTAGGGATCTAGCATTAGTCAAATCTTGTTGAGCATTTGCTAAATTCACCTGCGATCGCAACACATCGAAGCGCGTACCAACCCCAGCTCGTTCTAAAGCTTCTGCATCACGCAAACTAGCCTCAGAGTTCAGCACAGCCGATTGGGCAATGCGTACTTGTTCATCTCTTTGTTGCAGATTGTAGTAGTCTGTAGCAACATCCAAACGGATTGTCTCAGACTGAGCTTCTACAGCCAACTCATTGGAACGTACCTGTTCTTCATTTGCTCTGATGTCAGCTTGCACTCTCCCAGAAGTATAGATGTTATACGAAAGTTGTGCTTGACCACTAAAAGATGTACTAGCTTCATTTCCTGACTGTGGTATACCCGTCTGTCGTTCTGTTTGTTCCAACTGAAGCTGACCAGCAGCAGAGCGACTGCGAGTAATATCTGTACTGACATCAAGACTAGGCAATAAAGCAGCTTGCGCCTCGCGTAGAGCAGAACGACTGCGTTCTAGCTCCAAGAGAGACACCTGTAAATCCCGGTTGTTACGCCGTGCTAGCTCCAGAGCTTGTGCCAAAGTAATCGCCTCATTTCCCTGAAGTCTCACTTCCTCCGGTTGGGTAGGAAATTGTAGGGGATTTGAGTTAGGAATCAAATTATCGGGAATTTGTACTGGCCCTGAAGCCGCAGGAGTTACGTTTCTCGGCACAGTAGAAGGTTGCACTGAATCTGCTGGTACAGGAGTGACGGTTTCCGGCGCAGTCGGAGTTGGTGTCGAATCTGTTGGAATCGTAGTATTACTCTGAGCCAACCGACCAATCGCATTTTGTTGTAAGCAGTTATTTGAAGTCAGTAGCACAGCCAAGGAGTCAGTTTTGCTTTTTCCCAATTCCTGTGGACACCTCTGCGCTGACAACAGTTTTGCTGCTCCACCTGTGGCTGAAGTTTGTAAAAATGTTTGCAACTGAGTAACAGTATTTGTCTTTTGACCTACTGGCTGCTGTGCAGAAGACAAAGACAAAATTTCTTTTTGGACAGAAGGGGTTTTTGAAGTGTAGTCGGGAACTACTACGTTCTTTAGTTTCTGCCCATTTGGGTTTGAATTACTCTGTTTTTGATTATTTTGAGCGGAACGGCTGACATCTAACTGTTGGGAAGAATTAGAGTTAAGTGCCAAACCGGAAAATCTACCTTTATCTTTCTTAAGCAGTTGTTTTATTCGCACACCAGTATTTTCAGCCGTGAATACTGGAATACTGTTATTACTTAAAGGCTTCACACTCAGTTTAGTAAAACCAAAAGTAGGTTCTAGAGTTGGAACACTAACAGCACCATTAGGCAGTTGTGTATTCATGGTATCCACAACTAAGTCTTGACCATAATTAGAAGTCAAAACACTAGGAGAAGACGCCAGTTGTACCCCAGTGAGTTTCGCAGTACCAGCCCAAGCAGGCTGAGTTGTTAAGACTGCTGCCGTTACACCAGGTAAGAAGCTATAAAATAATTGCTGTCCTTTCACCGCATCCCCTCACACGAAAATCAATCTAGCGGCAGAAAACCTTTCTTCACCACAGAATATAGCACGATACTAAACTTAGGAAAGAATATACTACGATACTAAATTTAGGGTTCGGAACTCTGTTTGTCTTCAAAACGTCTAACAATGCGAGAAAGTTCCGCCTTTTCATCGATACTAACGCGAGTAGGAGCACCGCTGATAATCCGTTCGTAGTTTCGGAAAGAATCTTTGATATCGGGCCCGTCAGCAGTAATATTATACTCACGAATGCCCTTATCATGCCAAGAGCCTCTCATTTTAAATACGTTAATTGCCCGCGACATTTCTCCGCGAATTTCTACGTACTGCAACATCAGAATTGTGTCGGTTATCGTGGAAATATGAGAGTCAGTAATGGAATGCGCTCCCAGAAATTGGTCAGTTGTGTTGGTAAAGAAACCAGTAATTTCTTCTTGTTTAGCATAACCTGTTACACCAATTACAAACTGCCGAAATGCATTATTACTAACTCCTCTAGCTAGTGCTGATAAGGAATCAATGGCAATGCGGGCTGGTTTAAACACAGCTATTTCTGATTTAATAATTTGTAAGTGGTCTTCTAAACCAGTTGATTCGGGATAAGTACAGATGATTTTGAGTAAACCTTGCTCCTCTAATTCTTCAAAATCGATTCCCCAAGAGGAAGCATTACGAGACAGTTGGGCGCGTGATTCTTCATAAGCAAATAATATTGCTTGTTCTCCATTGAGGCAGCTATCTTGAATAAATTTACTTACTAACAGGGTTTTACCAGTACCTGTGGCTCCTGTGGCTAAAATAATTGAATCTTTAAAGAAACCACCACCACACATTTCATCTAAGGTTTTGACCCCAGAAGATACCCTGACATTAGAAGAACGTTGAGTCAACCGCATTGCTCCTAATGGAAAGATGTTAACTCCTTCGTTCGTAATGGTGAAGGGATATTCGCCTTTCATGTGAGTTGTGCCACGCAATTTGAGAATTTCAATTGTGCGACGGCGACGTTCTCCTTCTAAAACATTGCGAACAATTACTACATTATCGGAAACAAATTCTTCAACTCCAAAAGAGGCAACGGGCCCATATTCTTCACCGCGTTCAGTGGTAATTACAGTGGTGACACTCAGTAGTTTAAGACGTGCTACTAGGCGAAATATCTCGCGTCGCACTACTCCCATTGCTTCATACTGCTGAAATACTGCTGTTATTGAGTCAATTGAAATTCGTCTAGCTTTATATTTGCGGATGGCATATTGCAAACGCTCAATAAGTGCAGAAAGGTCAAAATTACCAACGATATCTTGACCTTCAGGATCGGGAGATGCATCAAGAATAAATAACTTGCCTTCTTCGATTAGGCGTGGCAAGTTCCAACCAAAAATATTGGCATTTTTAATAATATCACTCGGTGATTCTTCAAAGGTAACAAATACTCCAGCTTCATCAAAGTAGGTAATACCGTTATAAAGAAATTGAAGAGAGAATAAAGTTTTGCCTGTACCGGAAGTGCCGCTAATTAAGGTAGTTCTACCAATTGGTAAACCACCATGACTAATATCGTCAAAACCCTCGATCATCGTCCGAATTTTTTCTACACCCACAATTTTCGGTAGTTGTTTTGATTCTAATTGCTCGTTTTCATTCATTGCTTGATAATAAATTGGTATTAAAACCTATTTTTTATGACTAAATTTGCCGCGAACTTAATTTTATTATAATTAAAACTTCACTCTTCAAAATCTTCTTCACTCAGTTCTTCGTAAAGCAAATCTAATCCAATCAGTACTCTTTCTCTATCGGAAAGATCGCCGATGATTTTGCGAACAGGTGGAGGCAAAATTTTAGATAATGTTGGTGTCGCCAATATTTTATCTTCTTCTGCCAGTTGTGGGCTTTTCAACACATCGATCACTTTTAAAGCATAAACACCTTCAAACTCCTGTTCTAAAATATCTTTGAGTGTTTTTAATGCCCGGACTGAAGTAGGGGTGTTTCCTGCTACGTAAAGCTTGAGAACGTAGGCTTTTTTGGGTTTTTTCATATAATTAATGTCTAGTCATGAGCATAAGAATACAAGATGAGAACGCACATTGACAGTAACTAATGACAGTAGCTTGTTAGAAGTGAAATATTGCTAAATTCAATTTATTTAGAAATTGAACTCCTATAGACTTCGCACAGATGAGCTAGGATATCTATCAACGTTAGGCGGTAATCAAGTAATGCTTCATTGCTCCTTCCTTCTAATTTTAGCTGGTTAGAAAAATCTTCAATTACCTCCATGTGAATTTCGATTATTTGGGGCACAGGAATATTAGCATAAAATATAGTATTGATAAATTTATCAATTTTATCTTTTAGTGATTTATCTGTAGTAAAATAATCTATAAGAATTAAGCTATAATCTGATTTAAGCTGTTTTAATAATTCTTGTCTTTCGGGCGGAGTCATCTCCTGAAAATACTGTTGGCTTTTTTGCATCTGACTGACAAATACATAGAGGTATTTGTTAGTGTATGCCCTACTTTGATTTTCTTGCAGCCAATGGGGTAAAGAGTTGGTTTCTCCAGAGGTGGTTGCAGCAACAGGTAGGTAGCGAAATTGGGCAATAATTGCGTCCATAAATTTGCACACCCACGTAATCAAACCTTTGTGGTTGGCTAAGTCAACTGGATTATTTAAGCATTTTTTAACATCAGGTTGCAGAATCAATATCGGTAATAACATTTATTCTTAAATATCTCTCCTTAATCGCCCTGACCAAGAAAGGTGGCGGATAAGTTTGGCTAACGCTTCTAGGGTAATACTGGGTTTGCAGTATACTGGTGATTACACCGCAAAACAACGCTCTGTGTTAACAGAGAGTGCTAGCCACTCAACAACCCAGTGCAGCAACTGAGTGGTAGGACTTAGTAAGTCTTTAGATCGTCCATCAAGTATTTATCCGCATAGCAAAACACAGTTGCTAACTTATTACTTACACATCTTATGTATGTAAATAAATAGATAGATTTTTTTATGTTGCTCCTTGATAAGATACTTAAACGAACTTAAAGGATTGTCGCATTCTAAATCATTATAATTCCTCAAGGTTCTAAAGCGAATCTTTAGCGCCATAATTGTTTTAGCTGTCGCTATCGATGAGGAGTTTAAATACCAGTAAGACACTGGTGAGGTTAGTTGTTAGAAATGAGAAACGTCGCCTTTTGAAAAAATGCACTCGTCCGCAAGCAAGTGCCTATGAAGGGAAATCCCGTTGTTTTAATGGCGTTGAAATAACCAGAGTTGCTTATATGAGTCTTCTTAGAGGATATGACTTCAGGCGAAAAGACCATCAACTGGCAGATGGAAATGCCGGAGGGTTCCACAGGAAGAATGACCCCAAAAGCCCTATGTTAATGCTAGATTACCCGCTTTATAACTTTCAGGCAACCGTACCTAGCTGCCCGCAAACAAGTTCTCTGGCAGTGGTGTTGGATATTTTTGAGCATGAGCAGTGCGATCGCTTGGTAATAGTGAATCAACAAAAATGTCCGATCGGATTGCTGTATTCTGCCCGTTTAATCCCAAAATTATTAGCACGTAGTGACAATAAAAATTTAAATTTACAGCAATCGCTCTCTACTTGGGGTCAAGGTCTGATTGAGCCAATACAGACAATATTAGCTTCTGAGCCTGTAGAGCGATTGAGCTTGCACTTGTGCTATCCACAAACCGAAAAATACCAAAACTTAGATTGGACGCTGATTGACTCTGATGGCAGATATTTGGGACTGCTGGATAGTTCACGCCTGTTGCGATCGCTGGCTCAGGAACGCATCGTTGGGTTACAAAGTTCAGGCATCCGCAGTTCGTCTGGCGATCGCCGCCATGAGTATAATGCTGGGACAAATGACCCCAATTGTTTAGGACACCAGCCACTGGTACACTTGCTCGAGAGACTGCCTTGGCCTTTGATGTTGCAAACGGGTACTGGCGAGGTGTTAGCACGAAATCCCGCCTGGTGGCAGCAATTAGGAGCCTTGAAAGATCCAGAAGGAGTCAGGCAACAAGTGGAAGCAATACTTGTTCCTAAACCCTCCGAAAAATCAGAATATGTCAGCCAACGAGCAATCAAGGTTCATCCTAGCGGTAGGGATGAATATGGTGCTGAACAAGAACTGACTCAGCAAGAAGCATCTGGTGATGCTGTATACAGCCGATGCTATTTAGATAGTCAAGTGGGTACTTGTACCTGCGTTGTCGAAGTGCAAAATGGTCAGGAGAGAATCTGGCAATTTGCCAAAATTCCCTTAGATAGTCCTGAGTTGAAAGCGATGAGTGCTGAATCAGAAGTTGCACTCAGCAATGATTTGTGGTTGATTTTAGCTACTGATGTTACCGAACAGCAGCAGCTTTGCAAAGAACTAGCAGCAAAGAATGCCGATTTAATTCAACTAAATCGGTTGAAGGACGAGTTTTAGCTTGTATTAGTCATGAACTCAAACTCCCCTAACTGCCGTTTTGGGGTTATCGCGCTTGCTCGTAGATCAGCAGTTGGGAGAACTTAACGAGCGTCAAGCCCGTTATGCAGGACTGATTCATCAAAGTGGACGCCACCTGATGAGTGTAGTGAATGATATTTTAGATTTGACCCGCATGGAAACGGGACAAATGGAGTTGACGCTGACTCCGGTGAAAATTAGTGCCGTGTGCGATCGCGCCCTAGCGGAAGCCAAAGCTATCCACACTCAAACTACTAAAACTACATCTGCCTCACCACCTGCAAATGCTCGTTCATCTGCTCCTCAATTCTGCCTTTCCATTGAACTCGGCTTAGATCAGATGGTGGCAGATGAGTTGCGCTTACGCCAGATGCTAGTACACCTACTTTCCAACGCCTTTAAATTCACCGAAATATCTGGCGAAATTGGGTTGCGGGTAAGTCGTTGGGAAGGATGGATTGCCTTTACAGTTTGGGATACAGGCATTGGCATTCCTGAACATCAACAACACTTAATATTTCAAAAATTCCAACAACTAGAAAATCCCCTTACCCGCCAATTTGAAGGCACTGGTTTGGGGCTGGTATTAACTAGGGCTTTAGCGCGTCTCCACGGAGGAGATGTCAGTTTCTTATCGCGTGAAGGAAAAGGTAGTCAGTTTACCCTACTTCTGCCGCCCAGTCCGCCAAAAACAGGCTTTTCTGAACCTGATATGGGAATCAGAGAAGATGAAGAAACACGATATCAACCTACACGGGAAATTCCCACAACAGATCGTCAGCAAGTTACTACAACCACACAGCATCATCCTGCTAGTTCGCAAAGGTTGGTGTTGGTAGTCGAAGCAGTAGCCCGATATATTGAAGACTTGACCGAACAACTCAAAAGTTTAGGATATCGGGTAGTGATTGCGCGATCGGGGACAGAAGCAGTCGAAAAAGCTCGGCGCTTGCAACCAATAGCGATATTTTTGAATCCGTTGCTACCCCTGCTATCAGGCTGGGATGTGCTAACTTTACTAAAATCTGACACTGCAACCCGTCATATATCTGTAATTGTTACCGCAACGGGAGCCGAAAAGGAGCAAGCATTTGCTCACCGAGCCGATGGTTTTTTAAGCTTGCCAGTAGAGCATCAGGTATTAGCACCAGTTCTCGAAAAATTATGTACTGTACAAGCAGTTCCCCAGCTAGGGTTAAACAACAGCGCAATTATCCCAACTAAAACCCCACTGCGAATTCTCCGGTTAGTGAATCCCCAGTTGGAATCAGTCAATCCGCACCCCTCACTTCGAGAACATCGGGTGATTGAAGTAGATGATCTAGATCAGGCAGAACTTTTGGCGCGGGTGTGGCAGTTTGATGTCATTTTGCTAGATGTCGAAAGTACCACCGCCCAAATTTATTTAAAGCAACTAATTGGGCATTCACGTTTAGCGGCTATACCACTGGTTACTTGCGATGTCGCAACTACTTTAATCGCTTCTAAGATACCGGGGCTATCTGTATTTCCTTACTTAACACCATTTGCTAAAGATAACAACAGTCGCGCCGAGAAAACAGATGCTTTACTATCAGTACTGCAAATCGCTTCTGGTATTTGCTGTCCTCCTAACATTTTGGTCGTGGATTTGACAATGCTGCGTGATTTTCCCCAGATAAGACGCAAGCAAGTTAAGGGTTATCGGACAGCAAAAAATTGCTCAATTAGTACTGAAACTGCTGAACGGGGATCTGAATGGTTCCAAGCTTTAATTCAATACCTACAAACAGCAGGCTTTAAAGCGGCAATGAGTCCCTGTTGGGCAGAAGTGTTACAACAGATTCGCCACCAAAGTGTTGACTTACTGCTAATTTGTTTAGGAGAATCTGCTATCCACAAAGATGTACTCAAAGCAGTAAAAACATTGGGAGATTCGCCGTTAAAGTTGCCACCAATTTTGGTACTCAATCAACGATTAAATCGCCCAGAAAGCAATTTCCAGCCTGGGGTTTATAAGGAAGACAAGCAGAAGAAGAATGATTTGGAATCAATAGAAACTGTTGTTGGTGCGATCGCTACCCAAATATTACCGCGATCAATATCAATGGAAGACCTATTAAGCCAGATTAATCAAGCTTTAGCTGTCAATGGTTACAATGGCAAATGTTAATTGGGAATGGGGCATGGGGCATGGGGCAGGTGGCAGGGAGCAGGGGGAAAAATACCAATGCTCAATTCCCAATTCCCAATTCCCAATGCCCAATGCCCAATTCCCAATGCCCAATTCCCAATTCCCAATTCCCAATTACGATATATCTATTTTTTCACTCTTCTTTTTATTAAAAGGAACTCGAACCAAGTTATAAGCTCCCTTGGTGGATATACTCTTGTAATCGTCTGGTTGTAATTCCATTTGTAAAAACTTTTTTGTTCAGCCAATAGCAGCAGTGAACGAGGTTGTAGCCCTTTAGCAGCTTGGTTTTCAATATGCTCTATAGCCTCTTTGGGAAATCTTAAATAATTTACGTGGATGTGGCTGTAAAATACCACACTAGGCTTTTTGAAACCAAGCATAATCAATTCTTCGTTGGGTTCTTTTGCTTCTAGAATGACCCCAGATAATTCCCTTAAGGGTAATTGACGTTCTCGATCAATAAAGAACGAAGCAGGCGTTAAAACAAAAATTAGAAACGCCACAAACCCGATTAAATTAATACTAATAATGTAGTTCCAACGGCGAGTGAGTAAGAAACCCGCAACCAAAATGGCACAAACCAGCCACATTAAACCTGCGATTACTGGTAAACCAGATTTTTGAATTAGTTCGTGAAAGTTACTTATAGCTGGATCAGTACCTAATATCTGGGTTATGTTAAACAATGCTGTTGCCAAAACTGATAAAAATACTACATTTAACCAGCCACTTATTCGCAGAAAAGACGAGGAGATGGACGGAGTGGCGGAAACAGGAGTTTTTTGCTGTGTTTCCGTATCTGGAAAAAGGTCGTTACACAACAGGGCTACCAGGATTGCTGCTGCTGGCATTAAAGGCAATACATAGCTAGGAAGTTTGGTGACAGCAATGCTGAAAAAGCCAAAGATGCTAGCAAACCAGAACCAAGCAAATAAGCCAAATTGCTGAAAACGTTCAACAGATCGCCAATGCGATCGCTGCCAAAACTTTAGTCTAATTATGGAGGCTGGTAAATACACTGAGTAAGGTGCAAAACCCAACAGCACTACTAAAAAGTAAAAATACCAAGGTGCTGAATGGCCATTAACTACCTCTGTAAAGCGTTCCAGGTTGTGATAACCAAAAAAGGCATTAATATAATTCCAGCCATTACGCCAAATTACTAAAACATACCAAGGCACTGATAAACCTAAAAGTATCAATACACCCACGAGAAGGCGCATTTCCCGCAACACCTCTCGAAATTTTCCCACATAAAGCAAAAATACGGCAACAATTAGCCCTGGTAAAACAATTCCCACTGGCCCTTTAGTTAAAATTGCGCCAGCAATCAAGACATAAAAAGCTAAATACCACTTATTCGGGAATAGGTTATGGGGCATTGGGGAGCCAGTGCGTTGCGGAGGTTCCCTCCGTTGAAGCAACTGGCGTGATGGCGCATTGGTTATTCTTTCTCCCCCTGCTCCCCCTGCTCCTTGCTCCCTCGCATATCCTAAAAAGAAACATAACAAAGCTGATCCTATGCATCCGGTGAGCAACATATCAGAGACACCCACTCTCGCCCAAATAATGGTTTCGGGATTGAGTGCCATCAGCGCTGCTGCGATAAAAGATATTAAGTAGCGGCGAGTAGGATGTGAGACTTGCTGTAATTCGTCTTCTTTAGCCAAATACCACTGTATGGTGTAAAAAGCTAAACAAACTAAGCCAAAAGCTGCGATCGCTGAAGGAAGACGTACTGCCCATTCATTCACCCCGATCATGTAATATGCGATCGCTTGACACCAGTAAATTAAAGCAGGTTTATCGAAACGAGTGTCACCATTGAAAAATGGGGTAATCCAATCACCTGTGACGAACATCTGCCGGGATGCTTCGGCAAAAAGCGGCTCTGTCTCATCAATCAAGCCAATATTGCCCAAATTCCACCCAAAAGCTATCCAGCCAACTACTATCAACCACAAAATCGATACAGTTAAACTCAAGGCTGGATTCTTTGCTATTTCGTTGAACCACTGATCAACAGTGTGCTTAACACTCAATTTCATTCTCATTTGTCAATAGTCAACATTCACTAATCAATAGTCGTTGGTTATCTATCTTTTGTTCTTGGGAGTTTCAATTCAACAATTTTCCTCTCCTCAGTACTCTACACGACTATTAGTTCTTCAGTACTAGTAAATATGCACTATGGACTCAGCACTAGTTGCCATTCTCTGTTTTGAGAATTCCATTTAGGTAATTGAGTTTCGCCGACAACATAGGGCCCCCAATAACGACGAGAACCATCTTGTGCAAAAGCAACTAAAATATCTCCCTTCTCCAGCTTTAAATTATTCTGAGGTAGGGATAAAATCAGTCCTTTCTCACTACCTTCTTGGGGAGCAAAATCCCAATGTGCTGGTAGATCATAATTAGTCTGTTTAGTACTAGATCCTTTTGATACCGACTCTCGCGCCAATAAAGCCAACCGCACAGGCTGATTTGTTTGATTGCTCATTCGCAAAGTCCCTTGATCCTTGGATTTGCTAGCTGATTTATCACGATTTGCTAAGACAGGATGAGTATTCTCTTGGCTGCTATGTTCTATTTGATTGACTGGGGTAGTTGCTCTCGATAGACTAGCAGAAATATCTTTATCAGGTAAAACAGGTGTAGACGAAGTTATCTCCCACTCTTGAGTTTTTGTTGGCAGTTGTGAAGATGTATCTGGGTTTGTAGACTCAAAGGATACGCTAACTCCCAAGCATCCCACCAGCGCAACAAGCAGTCCCAAGCAACAAGCTGTAACACCGAGGTTACGATACACTAAAGATTTCATATTGATAGTTATTAGAAATAAATATTTTGTTTAGGCTTGACCAAATAGTAGCCTATTATCCCAAAAGTCAATCACAAAAGTTAGCCTAATATAGACTTTCCTAAAATTAGGAACAGGAAATGTATTGTGATCAAAAGCCACCTTTTAACAGGATGCTTAGAAAATTCTTGGTAGCAAATGTTTAAATATTCTCCTAAATCCACGCTAATCCCTTCTCTTGTTGGGAGACGATAGGCGTAGCTTGCTTCACTATAGGGATACAAGTTAGGAAACCCGTGTAACAAAATAGCTCCCTTTAAAAACAGGCACTTTGAGTTATCGAACAGAATTCAGGAGTCAGGAGTCAGAATTCAGCAATGTTTTGTGTATGACTCGCTAACGCTACGCTATCAGTCGCGGGTCTGAATCCCCGACTTATTTATTCTGACTCCTGGATTTTGAGTTCTGAATTCTTCTTCAATTTCCCCCTTTTTTAGGCTTGCTTGTGGGGATCAAACTAAATATTTATATTTTCTAAACATCCTCTAAGAAAATGTACTTCTCTTGAAGATGATAAAATAGGCAAATTTGAATGAACACTGGAATTCCAGTAGATATCTACAATATTAACAAACAAGCTGATACTAAAATCAATATCATTCTTAAGATAGATATATCTCAAGATATCATGACTTTTCCCCAGAAGCCCTTGTAATGCAAAACACTCGTCTCAATAACTTATTCGATGCCATTGCTACACGCTTGGGGCAATGGTTTTTAAATCCTTGGCGGCGGCTATCGTTGCTAATCATGAGTTTTTTGTTCGGTTTTTTTCTGGCAAACGTAACGTCCACTACAGCCGGTCAACGGGCAGAATTAGATATTTTTGTCGCTGGTTTTTTAGTAGTATTAACGGAAGTAACTAGTAGGATATTTTACAGTCAGAACTTTTTCGCCAAGCGATCGCTCTTCGTAGAATCACTAAATCTGCTCAAAGTTGGTTTCATCTACGGCCTGTTTCTCGAAGCCTTTAAACTGGGATCGTGAGAAGAGGCAGGGGGCAGGGAGAGGTAAGTTATGAATTTGTGGCTGGACGAAATTTTGGCAACGGATGGAGTGGGGGAAACTTGGCAGCAGCAAGCAATAGAAGCAGCGCTGGCAGATCGGTTACGGGCTAAAGCTTTTGGGATTACGCCGGAAAATGTCAATGAGGTGATAAAAGAGCGATCGCATTTACTAAAATCTGTCTTCCCAGCTTTTAGCCAATTCTGCCAAACTACTTTTCAACTCGAACCCCACAAGATGTTACAGGTGTTATGGGACTTGTGGCTGCCGTTGGGAATCAAGCTAGCATCGCAGCGCCAACAGTTAAAACGCCCTCTGATTCAAGGAATATTGGGAGGACAAGGCACTGGTAAAACCACAATGTGCAAAATTCTCAGCTTGATTCTCAATCAATTGGGATACCGGACTGGGAGTTTATCTTTGGATGACTTATATAAAACTTACAGCGATCGCTTACTTTTAACACAAGAAGATCCCCGCTTGATTTGGCGCGGCCCACCAGGAACCCACGATGTAGATTTAGGTTTAAATGTACTAGATCAAATCCGCCAGTTGCAAAGCTCAGTGATGTTTCCGCGCTTTGATAAATCTGCTTTTGGAGGCGCTGGCGATCGCACGACTTCAGATATAGTAACAGGTGTAGATATTGTACTATTTGAAGGTTGGTTTGTGGGTGTGCGACCAATCGACCCAGATTTATTTGATACTGCACCACCCCCAATTGTCACAGATGAAGATAAAGCATTTGCCCGTGATATAAATTTTCGCCTCCACAATTATTTACCACTGTGGGAGCGATTAGACAGCTTAATTGTGCTATATCCAACTGATTATCGCTGTTCGTTGGAGTGGCGCAAACAAGCTGAACAGCAGATGATTGCTGCGGGTAAATCGGGGATGAGTAATGCAGAGATAGAGCAATTTGTCAATTATTTTTGGCGATCGCTTCACCCAGAATTATTTATTAAGCCGTTGGTAAAAGATGCAACAGTGGTTGATCTAGTGATTGAGATCCATGCCGATCATAGCTTTGGTGCAGTGTATTGCGATCGCGCCAAACTGTTTCACTGACAGTCATTAGCAACAATAATCCCTATGCCTACTTTTTAAAATTAAACAGTAGTTGTCAAAATTAAAACGTTTGCAACAAATACTTCTCCATGTATAAGAAAGACTTAAGTTTTTCTAAGAAAGATATAAACAGTTGCTGCAATTGCTTCATACTTTGCAACAAATGCTTCTCCATGTATAAGAAAGACTTAAGTTTTTCTAAGAAAGATATAAACAGTTGCTGCAATTGCTTGATCCTTTGCAACAAATGCTTCTTCATGTATAAGAAACGTTTAAATCGTTGCAACAATCATTGTAATTAGCTTATCTAACAGAATTCAGGAGTCAGGAGTCAGAATTCAGTTGGGTATTCTGACCGAAAAAGCGGATAGCGCAGCGTATACCCTTCGGGATGCTTCGCTTAGAGCGAGTACGCGTACCCTTACAGGGAAGCAAGCTACGCTTTTAGCGTCTCGTAGAGAGCGTCTGAATATTGGCTTAAAACCTTGCCCGCAAGTGGCGCGAAAAGAATTAAAATATTCCTCCTAATTAAAACTCCATCCCTTCATGGGTGGAGTATTCTGACTCCTGTATTCTGACTCCTGACTCCTGTTTATTTTTTAAAATCCAGAATCTTTTCAGTAAGATTAACTAAAGCATTTTTGGATGCGATCGCAACTCAAACATAATTTTGAGCCACTTTCCAATAGCGCGAGAACCGTTTCAGGTCAATATAGCCGTCATAGTCAAAAAATGGTTCTACCTCTAGCACTTCCACTGTTATAGAAGGCTGCATTTGATTACAGATATCATCAAACCGGGGACTGGGACTATTGGCTGTGACAACTAAATTGGCATCATGTTCTTGAGCAAAAGCTAAAATTTCTTGTGCCACATCGCCACGACGAATAACAACGGGTAACTCTAGCAAACATTCGTAGATGAAAGCGAGACGTTTAAGACTCAATTGCCATTCTTCTATCAAAGCCTCGTCCCAAACCCAGATAGCTGGGGCATCAGGGTATTTTTGTAATGCCGGATTATTTGGACTGAGGCAGTCTCCATGTACCCAAACAATTGGTTTATTCATTCTTCACTTTTTACCTTTCTTTCCACGCTGCCAACTTTGGCTATTGGCTTGTTTGCTAAATTCCCCTTTGGGAAAAAGTCGCTGTTCTAATTCTTCATAGCTGCCTTCAAAATCACAATGACCGTAAAGCGGACATTTCTGGCAATAAATGCCTTTGGTGTAGCGTTCTAAATTTTCACGGTTGAAAAAATAAGGTTTCTGACTAAACGTACTGGCAACCCACTGCCACGACATATTATTACTAGCAGGATCACCATCTAAAAGGTGTTCGAGAAACCACTTGGCTCCTGCTTGCCAACGAATACGCTGCCAATGGACAATGTAAGCTGCTAGCCACATTCGGGCGTGGTTATGTAGATAGCCAGTTTCTTTTAAATCATGGCTAAAACCGTCGATGCAAACTCTACCTGTGGTTCCCTGTCTGATATCTTGCGGCAATTCGGCTGCATATTCAGCCACAGTGTAACCAGTTTTGTACTCTTCCTGGTCTTTCCAGATTTTATCCCCTAACTTGACATATAACCGTTGCCAGTAATCGCGCCAACCTAACTCGTTAATTAATTTTGTAGCATCATTTTGGTGCTGTACCCGTTCAAGGACATAATCTCGAATTTCTCGCAAACTCAAAACGCCATAACGGATATAAGGCGAAAGACGCGTGACTGCACCTGTGAAGAAATTACGTGTTTTGGCGTAGCTTACTGGATCAACTTTTTGCAGTGCCTTTTCTGCTGCTTGGCGTCCCCCCACAGTTTCGCTGATGTGGTCATCGCGTTCTGCTACACTTGGGAATTGTTCGCGGAGGTAGGCTACCAACTCATCGCGGTTGGTAAATTCGCGTTGCATATCTTTAGACATTTGAACTTTGAAGGGTGAGAATAAATAAAAATACTTGTAGATTAAGTGATTATTATGACGGATAAATATAAGCATACATCGTAGGGGTTGCCACAACCATCGCTCTCAACCGGATGGGAGAACTTTAAAGATGTATGATTTGTCTGTGGATTTATTGCCGAAACTGGCTTCTGATAAAGAGTTGTTCTGCACTGAGCAAGATAAGTGGTAGCCCTGAAGATGCTTTCATGAGGGCTTCAGTCGTCCAATTGTTAGCCAGCAGATTAGAGAGTGATGTGACGAGCGTCAATGCAATTACAAGCCAGGGTGCGATCGCAACAAAATTCTGTTTCCAAGCTGCCTGTTGGTGCAGTCTACCTTGGCTTTGGCGTGCGGCTTGACGCCAAAACCTAAAGGTACTGAGTACAGCAACAAGATATAACAGTCCGGCGTTCAATAAGAGAGTTGCTTTCAGGTTTGGAGTTATCTCAGGATACTGAAGCGCGATCGCCATTAGACAAACTCCCGTTGCTAGATACAGTAGCGTAAACAGGGTAAATTGTCTCATCGTTTTCTCCTTGTGTCTAATTACAAATTGTTGGGCGGAAATTTGTTAGAGCATATATAAACACATCACTCTTGACTGATAACTGATAACTGGTAACTGATAACTGGTTAAAGGGGATAAAACAATAATTTTAGACAGTGATAAATAATAGCGATCGCTCAACTTATGTACAATTCTAAAGCGATGTCTACGACGGCTTCGCTTACGCAATCTCTCACACCCCTACCATGAGCAACATTCCCCAAGTTGGACAACCAGCGCCAGATTTCTCCACCCGTGACCAAAATGACAATTTAGTTACTCTCGATGACCTCAGCAGTCAGTGGGTTGTCCTCTACTTCTACCCCAAAGATGACACGCCCGGTTGTACCACCGAAGCGAAAGATTTCACCGAGTTGTATCAAGAATTCAGCGAACTGGGAGCGAAAATCTTAGGCGTAAGCCCAGATTTGGGTAAATCTCATTGTAAATTTATCAGCAAACATAACTTGTCAATCACCCTTTTAAGTGACCCAGAACATATTTTGATCGAAGCCTACGGCGCTTGGCGATTGAAAAAATTTATGGGCAAAGAATATATGGGTGTTGTTCGCTCAACTTTCTTAATTTCACCTGATAAAATTATTGCTTATGCTTGGCCAAATGTGAAAACCAAAGGTCATGCTCTGGCAGTTTTAACTAAATTACGGGAATTAGCAGCCACATAACGCGGCTGAATGCAGGTATAGTTACAGCAATGTTACGTAAATCATATAGTAATAAAGCAGGATGTGAGCAGCTTATTTGAGCAAGCGATCGCCGATGCATTGAACTCAGTCAATCCTCAAAAAGTTCTGGAAGGCAAAGTTGCCAATGCTATCATCCAGGCAGGGTTTAATTTAGTTAGTTTTAATAAAACAGTGGGACTAAATGGCGAAGTCGGTGAAATCGATGTGGAAACCAGCAACGCTATCATCGAAGTAACAACCCAAACTGCTCGGAAGCTAAAGCAAGTTCAAAAGTTGATATCAAACTCTGACTTGAATCCCTTGAACAAGCCAGTTATTCTCTATGCACCCAATTATAAATTTACTCCGGCTCAAGATATCATCGCTACAGGCAGTTATGTAGTTTCCAGTCAAGATGAATTATTAGAATTATTATCCATACTAGGAGCATAAGTGATGCCAGAACCCATTTCCCTAATTTCTAGTGCTGAGATTAAACCGGGAGAATTTTTGAGTTTTCTGCAATATTCTGGAGTATTACTACATCCAGATAATGTATATGATGGACGTATTTCTAGAGACAATACTCATGTTTGGATTGTTTTAGATAACACTGAATTAAAAAATTTTAATCCTGATGAAATTGAACTTATAACCCAGAAGCTTACAGCTAAACCTCAAACTCACATTCTACTTGATGTCAGCAAAACTTCAGGAAGTGAACAACTAGCCCTAGAGTTTGCGTGTCAGTTTGCCAAAAAATGGTCTTGTGTTGTATATGATACAAGTCAAAGAGTCTACTCACCAGAAGAATTGTTAGGGTTATGCCAAACAGAACTATAGAAATCCGGTTTGATTACTGAAATTATTTGCGTAGGCTGGGAGTGGGGAGTAGGAAAAAAGACTTTTTGAGTGTACGGAGTTTTTTCAAAAATCAAATATGAGTCCTATAGGTTTTGTTTAGATAGTATATAAAGTTGCATAAATTATGGTTCAATTTATCCAAGCACAAAATGTCGGACTTGCTTATTTGGAAGAAAGATTTAGTCTACAACTAGCCGAAGATGAGGCATTTTTCACAGAATGGTTTGAAAATTTACCGGAAATTACAGATTTAGAAAAGCAAGATTTAGACAAAATAAAACTTCATTTTCTCCGCTTAGTTAAGCGTCCTCCTTTGTCAGAAGAAACGGTGAAATTAGTAGTTTTATCTTCTTTACTCAATTTAGCTGGATTTTATGATGAGCCTTTTTATATGAGAGGCGAAGAATCAATAAGAATTTCTGCGGAAGATGAAGGAGAAATAATTAGAGGTAGAATTGATGTTTTAGTTATTCAAGAACAATTCTGGTTGTTAGTAATTGAATCTAAAAGGTCTAGCTTTTCTCTTTTAGAAGCCGTACCTCAAGCACTTGTTTATATGTTGGCTAATCCTAATCAAGACAAACCTACTTTTGGATTAGTAACAAATGGTAGTCATTTCATTTTTGTAAAACTGACTAAACAAAATATACCCAAGTATGACTTGTCTGATGAGTTTACGCTGTTGAAACGAAAAAGTGAACTGTATCAAGTTCTAAGCATATTAAAAAAATTGAGTCAAAGTTTGAGTTAATAATTATGTTTATTCGTCCTATATACCTTGATTGTCACGCTACTACACCCGTAGATGAACGGGTACTGGCAGCAATGATCCCCTATTTCACAGAGAAATTTGGCAACCCAGCAAGTATTAGTCATGTTTATGGTTGGGAAACAGAAGCTGCTATTAAGCAAACGCGAGAAATTTTAGCAGCAGCAATCAATGCCACACCAGCAGAAATTATTTTTACCAGTGGTGCAACAGAAGCAAATAATTTAGCTATTAAAGGTGTTGCCGAAGCTTATTTTAAAAAAGGTCAACATATTATTACTGTTGCTACTGAACATGGTGCAGTAATTGACCCTTGTAATTATTTAAAAACTCTCGGTTTTGAAATTACTATTCTCCCTGTCCAAAAAGATGGATTGATTGATTTAACTGAGTTAAAAAAAGCTTTCCGTCCTGAGACAATCTTAGTATCGGTGATGGCTGCAAATAACGAAATTGGCGTGTTACAGCCATTGGCAGAAATTGGGGAAATGTGCCATGAACACAACATTATTTTCCACACCGATGCTGCCCAAGCTATTGGTAAAGTTCCCTTAGATGTGCAAGCGATGAAATTGACTTGATGTCGCTAACAGCACATAAAGTATATGGCCCCAAAGGCATTGGAGCGTTATACGTCCGCAGACGCGATCGCAGAGTACAACTGGCTCCCCAGCAGCACGGCGGCGGACATGAACGGGGGATGCGTTCTGGTACATTATATACACCGCAAATCGTCGGCTTTGGCAAAGCTGTAGAAATCGCTTTAGCTGAACAAACAACAGAAAACCAACGCCTCACCCAATTAAGACAAAGATTGTGGGAACAGCTTTCGCAAGTTGAAGGAATTCATCTCAACGGAAATGCTGAAAAACGATTGGCGGGAAACTTGAGTATCAGTGTTGAGGGAGTGGATGGAGCGGCACTTTTGCTAGGATTGCAGCCAGTGATGGCAATATCTTCTGGTTCTGCTTGCTCGTCGGCACATACTGCACCTTCCTATGTTCTCACAGCATTGGGACACCCACAACAGCTAGCTTATGCCTCAATAAGGTTTGGCATTGGCAGGTTTAATACAGAAGAGGAGATTGATATTGTGGCGAAGCATGCGATCGCTACTATTCAAAGTTTACAAAATAAACGGTAAGCATGAAAACCAGCAATACCTCTTTTTTGAAAAATCGCTTTTCTATAAATGGATATTCTCTGTGCGATCGCCCATATCAAAAACCTTAAATTCAATCCCGTCTAACTTCAGCCTCAAAGCCTCTAATAAGAGGTTTACCCTTTCTTCAATAAAAATGGTTAGGGCATTTTCTGGAAGCGCATCGGGTTTTGACCATTTAAGATTGGCGTGTCAATTTCACTCGTTTGAGTAAAATTCCATACAAAGGTAACTGATATTTAATTAAGTGGCAACTCAGATTTTAGAAAATCTCTGCAACCTTTCTTCCATGCCAACGTTGCCTTGTAAGCCGCCTGTGTGTACCAGCAGTAAGGAGTCGCCTTTACTAAAAAATCCTTGCTTTAGTAAATCCATCACTCCGTAAAACATTTTGGCGGTATATACGTAATCAAGGGGTACGCCATGTTCCTGTGTGAACTGTTGGCTGAATAGTAGTAACTCATCGTTCACTTTTGCATAGCCGCCAAAGTGGTAATCACACACCAATTCCCAAGAAGCGGGAGAATTATATGGTGCGGGTAAACCAGAGCCGAGGTAATTTGTCAATAAAGTTTCGATTTCTTGTGCAAGAAATGCGCCATTTTTCAGTACGGGAAATGCGATCGCTCTTTGTCCTTCATGCAACGAAAGCGCAATCCCCGCCAGTGTGGTGGCTGTACCGCAAGCTACGCATATATGATGATCAAATGCAATTGCATTACTAACTATCTCTGTGCAACCGCGCACACCGTTTAAATTACTTCCACCTTCGGGAATGATAAAAACCTCGCCAAAGCGTTGTTGCAGATATTCTTGTAGGGCTGGTGTGTTGCGCTGTCGATACATCTCGCGGTTCAGATACACAAGCTGCATACCCTGCTGTACAGCAAAACTCAGCGTGGGATTCAATGGTAGCCTCTCCTCACCACGAATTACACCAATGGTACGGAATCCAAAAAGATTACCAGCTGCCGCAGTTGCATAGATGTGATTAGAATAAGCGCCGCCAAAAGTAAGCAGCGTCGTGAATTTCTCCTTGGCCTCCAAAAGGTTGTATTTCAGCTTGAACCACTTATTGCCGTTAACCCACGGGTGCATCAGATCGAGGCGCAGCACATACAAATCAACATCAGCGTTCCGGGCAATTTCGCTATTGATTTGCTGTAGAGGAGGAGGAAGAAATATTAACGACATCCGTAAAAATCATAACTTATAGTTGACATTCTCTCACGTTCATTATTGAAGATAAAACTAATGATAAACATTGAATTACGTCAATGGTAGCTCAATCAAAATAAAGAATAACTCTTTCTAATGATTAGCTTTAGAAATTGGCATTTTACTAATTGAGTATTTCAGGTAAATATAAGAAACATAACACTTGCTCCAGATAATATTTTGTTGGAGAAAAATATGATTGCAGTCACACAGGTTACTCAAGTTATCCCCAATCCAGGACGTTTGACGATTCAAACTGTTGAAATTGCTCCTCAAACCACAGCTATCCGTTGTCTCGACTGGGATAGAGAACGTTTTGATATTGAGTTTGGTTTACGTAATGGCACAACCTATAATTCTTTCTTAATTCAAGGAGAAAAAGTTGCTTTAGTTGACACATCTCACCGCAAGTTTGAGGATCTATATCTTGAGGTAGTGGCGGGATTAATTGATCCAGCTAAGATAGATTACTTAATTATTAGCCACACGGAACCAGACCATAGTGGCTTAGTAAAAGATATTTTACAGTTAGCTCCTTCCATTACTGTTGTTGGTGCTAAATAGCTATTCAATTTCTGGAAAATATGGTTCACCAGCCTTTTAAATCAATGCAGGTGAAAAGTGGAGAGCGATTAGATTTAGGTAACGGACACGAATTAGAATTTATCTCTGCACCTAATTTACACTGGCCTGACACAATCTTGACTTATGACCATAAGACTTCCACTCTCTACACTTGTGATGTGTTTGGAATGCATTACTGTGATGACCATACCTATGATGAAAATATTACTTTAATAGAGGAAGATTTTAAATATTACTATGATTGCCTCATGGGGCCTAATGCCCGGTCTGTTTTGACAGCTTTAAAACGGATTGAAAAGTTAGAAATAGCAACAGTTGCCACGGGACATGGCCCTTTATTACAAAACTATGTTTCTGAATGGCTTGGAAGGTATCAAAACTGGAGTTTAGAACAAGCAAAAACAGAGACATTAGTGGCTATATTTTATGTTGAAGATTACGGTTATAGTGAGCATTTAGTCCATACCATAGCTCATGGATGCGCGAAAACAGGTGTGGCAGTAGAATTAGTAGACCTCAATAGTACCGAGCCTCAAGAAGTTCGAGAATTAGTTGCACAAGCTTCTGGTTTAATCATTGGAATGCCAGCCCAATCTTCGGTGATGGCTCAAGCTGCTTTAAGTACGATTTTAGCTGCCGTTCACAAGAAACAAGCAATTGGTTTATTAGAGTCGGGAGGGGGAGAAGATGAACCAATTTATCCCTTACGCAATAAGTTTCAAGAACTGGGATTAATTGAAGCCTTTCCACCTATCTTAGTTAAAGAAATTCCTACCCAAGCAACAGAACAACTTTGTGATGAAGCAGGGACAGATATAGGTCAATGGTTAACCCGCGATCGCACCATAAAACAGATTAAATCTATCAATAGCGAACTAGAAAAAGCTTTAGGGCGGATTAGTACAGGATTGTATATTATCACCGCCAAAAAAGGAGAAATTCAGAGTGCAATGTTTGCTTCGTGGGTGACACAAGCGAGTCTTGAGCCTTTAGGAGTAGCGATCGCAGTGTCCAAAGATCGGGCAATTGAATCCTTGATGCACGTTGGCGATCGCTTTGTTTTAAATGTTTTAGAAGAAGGCAAATATCAAGGATTAATGAAACATTTCTTAAAGCGTTTTGCTCCTGGTGCAGACCGATTTGCTGGAGTAAAAACATATCCAGCAAAAAATGAATCGCCCGTTTTAGCTGAAGCTTTAGCTTACATGGAATGTGAAATTACTAGCCGCATGGATTGTGGCGATCATTGGGTAATTTATAGCACAGTCCAAACTGGAAGAGTTGCCAACCTACACGCACTTACTGCTGCCCATCACCGCAAAATTGGTAATCATTACTAATTTGTCATTTGTCATTGATCATTGGTCATTTTTCTTGTCTCCTCACAGACGCGATTCATCGCGTCTCTACAAAGTCACAAAAAACTATGTATAAAAATGCTGAGAATACCCCGATTAGCATGTACGAAATCAATCGAGGGCGCGTTGTGCGAACCTTGGAATTTATCCAAGATTTAATTGTGATTTGTTTGTGTATCGGTTTATTTAGTTTCATGGTGCTTCAGGTCAGAGATATGTTTCTCTCCTTGCTTCCGCCTCTAGATTTTCATGCTGTTACTGCTGATATTCTCTTTTTACTTATCTTAGTTGAGTTATTCCGACTGCTGATTATTTACCTGCAAGAACATCGAGTATCTATTGGGGTAGCTGTAGAAGTTTCTATCGTTTCCGCCTTGCGAGAAGTCATTGTAAAAGGTGTTTTAGAAACAAGTTGGAGTCAAGTTTTAGCAACTTGCGCCTTTTTATTAGTGTTAGGAATACTACTTTTCCTCCGAGTTTGGCTACCCCCAACTTTTGAAGGTATCGACCCAGAACAAGAAGTATCTAAACGTTATAGAAGCCGAGCCAAGTCTGAATTAATCCAAAACAATGGTCATTAAGACGCAATTAATCGCGTCTGTACTAGGAAGGAGAATCTTTTTGCCCCATCCCCAATTCCCAATGATTAACAGAGGTTATTATGTCTGCAAATACTTTAACTACCAGCCATCCAAGAGATGTACAAGTTGCTGAAATTGGTAAAAATACTCTGATTTTGCGATCGCGGACTTGGGAACGACTAAAATTTGAGGTAGAGTATTCCCGCCAACGGGGAACTACGGCAAATTCTTATCTGATTCAAGCTGATAAAAAGGCTTTAATTGACCCTCCCGGTGAATCATTTACCGAAATTTACCTTCAGCAACTTGCAGAACATCTAGACTTTACCACCTTAGATTATATTGTTCTCGGTCATATCAACCCCAACCGCAGAGCCACTTTAGAAGTATTGCTCTCTCAAGTTCCTCAAGTTACTCTAATTTGTTCTCGTCCCGCCGCCAACGCTCTAAAAACTGCCTTCCCCGAATGGGAATCACGTATCCAAGCGGTGCGATCGCAAGATACTCTAGATTTAGGACAAGGACATCTTCTATCATTTGTCACCGTACCAACTCCCCGTTGGGCCGATGGGCTTTGTACTTACGATCCTGCCACGAAAATTCTCTACACAGATAAACTTTTTGGCGCTCATATTTGCGAAGATACCTTATTTGATGAAGATTGGAAGGGATTAGACGCGGAACGCCGTTACTATTTTGAATGTCTCCATGCGCCCCAAGCCAAACAAGTTGAAGCAGCATTAGATAAAATATCGGTTTTGTCAGCCAGATGTTACGCCCCAGCACATGGCCCAATTGTTCGTTACAGCCTGAGTCGTTTTAGTTATGATTACCGGCAATGGTGTCAAGGGCAAAAATCTCAAGAATTGAATGTCGCTTTGTTTTATGCTTCTGCTTATGGAAATACAGCAATTTTGGCAAATGCGATCGCTCAAGGTTTGATTCAAAATGGAATTAATGTAGAGTCAGTTAACTGTGAACTAACAGACTCGGCAGAAATTACCCGCATTGTCGAAACCTGCGATGGCTTTATTATCGGTTCACCCACTTTAGGCGGCCATGCACCAACTCAAATTCAAACAGCTTTAGGAATAGTCCTCTCGGCGACGGCTAAAACTAAGTTAGCAGGGGTGTTTGGTTCTTATGGTTGGAGTGGCGAGGCAATTGATTTACTAGAAAGCAAGCTGAAAGATGCTAATTATCAACTAGGATTTGAAACAATTCGGGTGCGTTTCAGCCCAACTCCTGAGATTCTCCAGCAGTGTCAAGAAGCAGGTGCTTCTTTCGCTCAAAATTTAAAGAAAAGCAAAAAATTGCGTTCTTCCCGGCAAGTTGTGACAGAAACCCATGTAGATCGTACTGAACAAGCTGTAGGACGGATTATTGGTTCTTTGTGTGTTGTGACAACTCGTGATGAAGAAACTCACAAAGGCGTTTTAACTTCTTGGGTATCTCAGGCAACTTTTAACCCGCCAGGAATTATGATTGCGATCGCCCAAGAACAGAATGCAGATTTAATGCATCATCCTGGTGATAAATTTGTGTTGAATATCCTCAAAGAAGGAAGAAATGTGCGACGCTATTTTTCTCGTCATAGCACTTTAGGAGATAACCCCTTTGCAAATCTGGCTACAAAAACTGCTCTTAATGGTTGTTTGGTTTTGAATGAGGCATTAGCCTATTTAGAATGTACAGTGCAAAATCAGCTTGAATGTGGCGATAGATGGTTAATTTATGCCGTCATCGATCACGGTGAAGTGTTGGAAAATGATGGTGTCACCGCTTTAGAACATCGTAAATCTGGCAGCTATTATTAATAGTTACTAGTAAAGGGAATTGTAGCGCAATACGGTTAAGGCTAAAACTCTTTATCAAAGTCAAATTTTTTAACGTAGACGCTTCCCTACGAGACGCTACGCGTAGCTTGCTTCCCGAAGGGTACGGCTTGCCGCAGGCTACCGCAGAGGCACAGAGAAGCCAGTGCGTTGGGCGGGTTCCCCGACTTGTTCGCTCTTAGCGTTCCCGCAGGGTAGCAACTGGCGCGGAACAGAGAGAAGAAAAAATGCCTAACCCAAGCGTATTGGATTATAGCGCCAGCTTTATAAGACTTCTTGCAGAAGTGGGGGAAAGGTTAAAGGTAAAGGGGAAATTCTATCCCTTTACCTTTAACCTTTCCCCAACATCTTGCAAAATTTACTTTTGCAAGATGTCTATAGTTGATTGATGTAAACACATAAAACATAGCTTTTTGTCAAGTATCCACAGATTGTTTTTTTATAAAATCTTTTTACTACTATTTTTACCTCAACTGGGAAGTCGATTACTGCTAATGATGGCTTTACCTACCGCTATGACAAAGATCCGAAGGTGTTAAAGTGGGTAAGAGCTTAAAAACTATTCATACTTTTAAAAATTAAGGTAATGCTAACAAAACAGCAAAAACAACTAATTACTTACGAAGCTATTTCAATTTATGAACAAACCTATCAATTACCCGTCCTAAAAAATAGCGGGGTAAAAAAAATTCAGAAACAAATTAGAGAACGTCAAACTTTAATTAAAGAAGGTGTTCGATATCATCATAAATTTGGCGGGATAATTAAGCACAAACAAGAAATTAGCCAAGGAGAAATTTTTGCTGAAATCCAATTATTTATTAAAGACTATAGCCATATTATTGATTTTCTAGAAAATTATCAGGACAGCTATCATAATTTTCTGTTAACCCTGACAACTGACTTAAGAAAATTATTCAAACAAAAATATTTAGAAATAAAAAATTTAGAAGAGGAAAGAAGAAAGTTAGAGTTAAAAAATTATAATAATTCGAAAGTAATTGAGGAGCTAAAATGGGAAAAACAAGAAAATTTTAAAGCAGTTTTATTGTTAAGCAATGCTTACTTTTTAATGTTAGAAAAAATCGGCTTGATTGGCGAAGGGATTAAAAAGCTTGTAGAAGATACCAAAAAGCAAAAAGAGATTATTCAGCAGATAGTTAAAGATTTAAAAGTCAATCAAGAGATTTACGAATATCAAAGAAAAGCCTATAAAATTCGTCAAGAAATAGCAAAAATTGCCCACACTGCAATCAACTTTGAGAATTCTTTACAAGACTACTTTAGTCCCTTTCAATCTTTAATAGATGAAGTGGTGAAAATAGATGAATATTTTTACGCCACTGTCGGAGATATTAAAAATTTAGGAGATAATATTTTAAAGCATCAGTCAAGTTTATTTAACCTTGAAGATAAGGAGGCAATTTCTGAAAATTTTCTCGATTTTATGGTGACAAGTTATGATAAAAAAGCCAGATTAAAAGATGCTTTTATTCAATCTCAATTATTAGATTGGCAAATCCATAATTTTGATTTGAACGAAAATGGTCTATTTTTAGATAAGGGTATTGATTTAATATCTAACTACATATCCAAGCAACTTACTGATCAAACAAAAGTGCTAAATGTAGCAGAAGTAACGTTTGTCTCTACCTCTGCTGTTGAAGAAACAGGATTGATGGGACTGAGTAATAACAATTTTACGTTTACAAAAGAATTTCGCAGCAATAAAGATATTGATTATAGCCAATTGCAGGATCTCCTCGCGCAGCATAAGTGGAAAGAAGCTGATATTGAAACTACTAAGTTAATGCTAAAAGTTATGAGTAAAAATTATTGGAACGAGGTTTATAAGGAAGATATTGATAACTTTTCTTGTCAAGACCTCCACATTATCGATCAACTTTGGGAGCAATATAGTTATGGTTATTTCGGCTTCAGTATTCAGCAAACTATTTGGAGCGAAATGGGTGGTCAAGTAGATTATGAAACAGAAAAAAGACTTGGCGATCGCCTTGGTTGGCGAAAAGAGGGAAACTGGTTAAACTATGAGCAACTAACTTTTAAATTGTCCCCCATGACACCGATGGGACACTTACCAGCTAAATGGTTACAGTATGACCACCAGAACTTTGACTTATCCTCAAAATCTCCTACAGAACACCTTTCAATGGGAGCTTGGCGGGTAAAGTCTTGGTTAGTTTGGCAGATGCACTTATTCTTTTCTCGGACAAAAATTTGTAGTGAAACTTTACTGTAAGTTATTTGTACATTTGTAAATAATAACAAAAATGAAAGTTCAAGTTAATCTTGAGGATAAACATGAGTAATAGCAAGCATTCTGACATAGAAATAGAAATTTTACTTTTAGGAAAATGGCGTTTTGATACGTTCTCAGAAAAAATTACTATTGAATTTAAAGATGATATGACTTATGAGCAAACCAGGATTCAAATGCTTCTTTTCTCCAAACCAAAAGAACTGCTAACAGGTAATAAATTTACTGGGGTATGGTACGTAAGACAAAATAAATTGCATTTAAATGTTAGAAGTATGCCAAAATCATTTTTTAATTTTAGGATACCACTAGCTTTTAAAATTTCTCTTGCAGATATAGTAGCTACTTTAAATTCTATATTTACGCCAGAAAATTATGAAGTCATTGAAATTAATGATTCTAAATTTATTATCAAGGCTCAAGAGGAATCAATTATTGGGACAAAATTAAAACGGTCTATGGGAACGTATGTTTAGCCTGGCATTTTTCAGCGTTTTGTCCAATGGCGATGAAATAATTTTAATATATTGCTAGTTTACCGTACTTTAGTAATCGTTCAGGAACTTTACCCGTCGTCGGCTAATCTTAGTGCCAATCCCCCATACCCAATATCGTGATCTAAGATTATTGGGTATTCTCATAAATTGCGATCGCCACTATACCGATGATCGAAGTTGAACATCTAAGTAAAATATACGGCTCTACCTCAGCAATTACCGATGTCACTTTTAGCGTCGAACCTGGGGAAATTTTAGGTTTGTTGGGCCCCAATGGCGCTGGTAAAACCACAACCATGCGGATTCTGGCTGGTTATTTACCGGCAACCAATGGAAATGCGCGGATTGCTGGTTATGATGTCCATCAAAATTCGTTGGCTGTACGCCAACGAATTGGTTATTTACCGGAAACACCGCCGTTATATCCAGACATGACGGTGGAGGGATTCTTGCATTTTGTCGCCCAAATTAAGGGAGTATCAGCAGGCGATCGCCCCAACAAGGTAACAGCCGCCATCGAACGCTGCAACTTAGAAGATAAGCGGCGAGTAATTATTCGCAAACTCTCTAAAGGATACCGCCAACGTGTAGGAATTGCTCAAGCGATCGTCCACGATCCACCGGCGATAATTTTGGATGAACCCACCGTTGGACTCGATCCCAGGCAAATAATTGAGGTGCGGAATTTAATTAAGAGTCTCGCTGGGACTCACACAATTATTCTTTCCACGCACATTCTGCCAGAAGTGAGCATGACTTGTAGCCGCGTCGCCATTATTAATCGCGGTAAAGTTGTAGCAACGAATACGCCAGAAAACCTGATGACTCAGTTGACAGGTGGTTCAGGATATGAATTAGAAATAGAAGGAGAAGCTGCCTTAGCGAAACAGGTGTTGCAAAAAGTCGCGGGTGTGAGTTTGATAGAATCAATTCCGACAACCGGAGGCCATCAACCCCAGGAAAATCGCGCTTACCTGCGGGTGATATCGCAACCGGGAAAAGAACCAGGAAAAGATATTGCCACAACATTAGTACGGGCAGGATTCGGTTTGCATGAACTGAAGCGAGTTAACGCTACCTTAGAAGACGTATTCTTGCAACTAACCACAGAAGAGAAAAATTTCGATACTGAGGTAGACTTAGCAGCAGACAACGAAGGAGAGACAGCGTAAATGGGTGTAGTGCTGAGTAATATTATTGCCATTTATCGCCGAGAGTTACAGAGTTATTTTGTATCACCTTTGGCTTATGCGATCGCAGGTATATTTTGGTTCATGGCGGGGTTATTCTTGGTAATGATTTTGCTAGGGCCAAATGGCATTTTGGTAACAGTCGCGGCAATAGATGCACAAGGGCAACAACTAGGAGTGCCAGTACCGCCGATAGATGTCCCCTATGAATTTATCCGGGGATTTTTGGATAGTATGGGGTGGCTATTGTTGTTTACCCTGCCAATTCTCTCGATGGGACTCTATGCCGAAGAACGCAAGCGCGGCACTTTAGAACTGTTAGCCACCTCACCAATCACCAATTGGGCAGTAGCTGTAGGTAAATTATTAGGCGTGCTAACATTTTTTGCCACGATGGTTTTACCCATGCTAGTGTTTGAAGCGATCGCTATTAGTGGATCAAATCCACCAATGGCTTTCTCAATTCCCTTGCTGGGTCATTTTGGATTAATCTTGCTAGCAGGGGCAATTTTATCTTTAGGAATGTTTATTTCCTCATTAACAGACAGTACAATTTTGTCTGCTGTTCTTACCTTTGCAGTAATTTTATTGTTGTTATTCATTGATTTAATCGCCAAAATTATCCCTGGCCCCGTGGGCGAAGCATTAGGTTATCTGTCATTCCTGAAACATTACAACACTTTCATTCAAGGCATTTTTGATACTAGCGGGTTAATTTTATTCGCCAGTTACATTTTTTTGGGCATCTTTCTCACAGCTCAATCAATTGATGCACTACGCTTTCAAAGGCAATAGTCATTCATTTGTCATTTGTCATTTGTCCTTGGTCACTTGTTATTAGTCATCTGGGACATTGCCAATTGAGTTTAGATAGGAGTTTAGTTTTGGTGCTAGTTCGTTAATGATTGTTTTGATTGCACTTATCTGTTCGGTAGTTAAAAGATTACGAGTGTAAGCTCGTCTTAACCAATGTTGAGTTTCATTCAAAGAACCTCTTGCTATTTTGACAAAACGTCTATTTTCTTGAAAACTACCTCTTCCTACACCTTCTGCTATATTGGCTCCAATACTATCTGCTGAACGAACAATCTGTTTACAAATAGTATCTTTTGCAAAAAAATTCCATCCCTCAACAATTTCCCAAATGTCATCTGCCAAGTGTTCTGAATAATTGATAAACCTGTAATTCTTGGAAACGCCTTGTCGCCATTTATTGAGTTGTATTGTTTATCTTCTTTTTAGTTAATCAATTTTCGCCCATATATTTTTACTTGTCACTATTTTTAGACAAATGACAAATGACAAATAATATGAAGATAGTTGCAAAAAACAAACTGTGGAAATATCTATTTTGGTTGGGCCCGTTCCTAATTGCTGTCGGCTTAACAGTTGGGTTAGTCTCCGAACAATGGGGATTAATTCCATTAGCATTTCTCATTGCGGGAATTGTCATTAGTGGGTTGGGGATAACATGGCAAAGCTACCAAACTAACTGGTGGAAGCGCCGTTCTACCCAAGCTGGCACTAATGCCTTAGTGGCAACTCTGGCAGTCTTGGCAATTTTAGGATTGATTAACTTTTTGGGAACTCGCTACTACTGGCGGGCAGACTTAACAGAGGCTCAATTGTTTACCCTTGCGCCCCAGTCACGGGAACTGGTGAGGGTTCTACCACAGCCAGTTAAAGTGTGGGTGTTTGATATTAGCCAAAATCCCCAAGACCGAGAATTACTAGAAAATTATCAACGGCAAAGCTCAAAATTTAAATATGAGTACATCGACCCCCAAACTAGGCCAGGATTGGCTGAAAAGTTTGGCGTCAAAGATGACGGGGAAGTTTATTTAGAATCTGGCGATAAACGGCAATTAGTGCAGACAGTAAATCAAAATGAGCGCTTGTCAGAAATCAAATTAACTAGTCGCCTGCAACAATTAACAAATTCAACCACAGCCAAAGTTTACTTACTCCAAGGTCATGGCGAACGCCAGCTTTCACCTGGTAAAGGTGCAATATCACAAGCAGTTCAGGGATTAGGCGATAAAAATTTCACAACATCACCCCTGAATTTAGGAGAAACTTCTAAAGTTCCTGAAGATGCGGCTGTAGTGATAGTGGCTGGCCCCAAGCGAGGGCTGTTTGAGGGTGAAGTCAAAGCTTTACAAGAATATCTTAATCGCGGTGGTAACTTACTGCTGATGATTGATCCCAATACCGATCCCAAAGTTGACAGTTTGCTGCAAGAGTGGGGTGTTCGTCTGGATAATCGTTTAGCAGTCGATGTCTCTGGCGGAAGCGTGGGACTTGGCCCTGCTACGCCCTTAGTCACAGAATACGGACAACATCCGATTACCAAAGATTTCGATAACGGTAATTCTTTTTACCCGATTGCTCGTCCACTGGAAATTACCTCTGTGCCTGGTGTTCAGGCTACTCCACTGCTACAAACCAAACCCTATCCCAGCAGTTGGGCAGAAAGCGACCTCCAAAGCGAAAAATTGGAATTTAATGCAGATAAAGACGTAAAAGGGCCTCTAACCTTGGGCGTTGCCTTAAGCAGAAAACAAACACCCAAATCTGCTTCCACTCCCCAACCTGCACCGACACCTTCACCCCTACCATCACCAACCGCTCAAAGCAAGGCTTCCCCCACTCCCCCTGCCTCCCCTGCTCCCTCTGCCTCCCCTGCTCCCCCTGCCTCCCCCGCTCCTTCATCTCAGACAGCCACCGAATCCCGCTTAGTGGTTTTAGGAAACTCCGATTTCGCCACCGATGGCTTATTTCAACAGCAATTGAATGGAGATGTATTCCTCAACTCAGTTACTTGGCTGAGTCAACAGGATCAACAACCCCTTTCTATTCGCCCCAAAGAACCGAAAAACCGTAGAATAACCCTGACAACTACCCAAAGTAATCTTTTGATATTGTCGTCTTTGTTAGTTTTACCTTTAATTGGGTTTGCGATCGCAGTTATTATTTGGTGGAAACGACGGTAAAATCTCCCTCAGTTCCAATGACAAATAACAAATGACTAAAAATGAAATTGCCGAGAACGACTTTAATTCTGATACTCCTAGCGCTGGGTTTAGGTGGTTTTGTTTACTTTTATGAAATTCGAGGTGCAACTCAGCGAGAAGAAATCAAGGAGCAAAAACAGAAAATTTTCTCTTTTACAGAAGATGATGTGCAGTCTTTAACTGTTAAGACAAGAAAGCTCACCCTGAATCTGGAACGTAACCCTGAATCTAGTAGTAACCCCAAGTGGTTAATCAAATCTCCGATATCGGGCCCAGCAAATGATGCTATTGTTTCTTATTTAATGGATTTGTTAGTCAAGGGTAATAGCGATCGCACTCTCTCAACTCCACCAAAAGACCTTAAAGAATTTGCCTTAGATCAACCCCAAGCAACTATTAATATTACCCTGAAAAACCGACAAAGCCATCAGTTGATTTTGGGTAAATCTAACTTTAACGGTCGTTTCTTATATGCTCAAGCTGACCCGGCTACAAAACCCGATGGAAATATAAACGTGCTGTTGGTATCTACAGATTTTGCCAATGCCGTGAATCGGGAATTATCAGAGTGGAAACAACCTGTAGATAATAGTCAAAAACTTCCTCCGCTCACAATTCCTAACCCAACTCCGACAAACAGGAAATAATTAAAAAATCTGGCGATATTATGACAAATCCGACAGCAACATTGCTGATTTCTTGCCCCGATCAACGGGGGCTGGTGGCGAAATTTGCTAATTTCATCTATTCTAATGGTGGTAATATTATCCATGCAGATCAGCATACAGATTTTGCTGCTGGGTTATTCCTTACCCGGATTGAATGGCAGTTAGAGGGGTTCAATTTGCCGCGAGAGTTTATTGCACCTGCATTTAATGCCATTGCTCAACCTTTAGGTGCTAAGTGGGAAATACGTTTTTCTGATACAGTACCACGTATTGCTATTTGGGTAAGTCGCCAAGACCATTGTCTATTTGATTTAATTTGGCGACAACGTGCTAAAGAATTTATTGCTGAAATTCCCTTTAATTATTAGCAACCATTCTAATTTAAAGGTAGTTGCAGAGCAATTTAATATTGACTTCCAGCACATTACCATCAATAAAGATAATAAAGCAGAACAAGAAACCCAACAATTAGAATTATTACGCAAGTACAAAATAGATTTAGTTGTATTGGCGAAATATATGCAAATTGTTAGTGCAGATTTTATTAGTCAATTTCCACAAATTATTAATATACATCATTCATTTTTACCAGCTTTTATCGGCGCAAATCCCTATCACCGAGCTTTTGAACGTGGTGTGAAAATTATTGGTGCAACTGCTCATTACGCCACGGCTGATTTAGATGCAGGCCCAATTATTGAACAGGATGTAGTACGAGTTAGTCACCGTGACGAAGTTGATGATTTGGTGCGAAAAGGCAAAGATTTGGAAAGAGTTGTATTAGCAAGAGCGGTGCGATCGCACTTGCAAAATCGTGTATTGGTATATGGTAATAGAACAGTAGTCTTTGAATGATTTTGTATTCAAACGAATGTAATTTGTAACTATACAAACAAAGTCCGCATAGGCGCAATAGGTTCAGATTAGGCTCCCCCTGGTTTTTAAGGGGAGCCAGCGCGGTAACAAGGGGAAGAATCTGACTTTCAGCAAATTGATATTAAAAAAAATGCAGATATGGCAATAATTAATATTTTTCTGGATACTTACTAATTATTTTTAATTTTCTAACTATTCGGCACAAAAAATATCAATTTATATTCCTAACTATGTAGGTAGAACTTTACCAATTACATCAATCCTCAGAAGTAAACATATTTATATCTTAAGGATGTTTTTTGGATAATTTACTATTTTTTAATATTCAATTAAAACTTTGTTAACCTTCTGCTTTTTAATTTGAGTTATAGAAAAAAGGTATAGATAGTTTTTGCAGTAAATTTTTATGTAAATGCTCAAACCAACAATAATTTCAGGATTGCTTATTGATCAGATACAACCTATTCCCGAAACAAGTTCAACAATTAGTCTGTTACTTTTGGGAATTGTAGGAGCATTTTCTGCGTTCAAGCATATCCAAAAATCGCGCTATTAGTTCAGGTAAAACAATTAGGTTTGCGTTTGAATAATCAACCCTTAACCTAATTGCAAATAAGCATTAAAGTTGCGCTGTTACACTTCGTTATGATTCCAACGCGATAATAATGAAAATATATGCAAAACCTCAATATTGAGCGCTTGCTATCAAGTCGGCTGAGACGGCGACAAGTTTTGATTGGGACTGGAGCCTTAACTGGTTTTGCGATCGCTAATCAATTCTCTAACAAAGTTCTTGCCCAACCCAAATTCTCTAATTATCCCTTTAGTCTGGGTGTGGCTTCTGGTGAACCACTTCCAGATAATGTAGTGCTGTGGACGCGTTTAGCCCCCGATCCACTCAATGGCGGTGGGATGCCACCATATAATGTTCCAGTGCAATGGCAGGTTGCTACCGACGAAAAGATGCAGCAAGTTGTCCGCAGTGGCACACAGATGGCTACCCCAGAATTTGGACACTCTGTCCATGTAGAAGTGCAGGGACTAAAACCCGCCCGTTGGTATTGGTATCAATTTAGGGTAGGTAATGAAGTCAGTCCTATTGGGCGGACTCGTACTGCTCCTAACCCGCGCGATCGCGTTGAGCGCTTCCGCTTCGCCTTCGCTTCCTGTCAAAACTGGGAGCAAGGATACTTCGCCGCCTACAAAAACATGGCTCAAGAAGATTTAGATTTGGTGGTTCACCTCGGTGATTACATTTACGAGGGAGCGCCGAGAGCCAATGCACTCCGACCTCATGAAGGTAATGGAGAGCCAGTCACACTGGAGGAGTATCGCAACCGTCACGCCCAATATAGAAGTGACCCCAGCCTGCAACAGACTCATGCTGCATTTCCTTGGATAGTCACTTGGGACGACCACGAAGTTGATAATAATTGGGCGGATGAAATCCCTCAAGACCCCGAAGTACAATCACGCCAAGCTTTTCTAGCTCGTCGTGCTGCTGCTTTCCAAGTATACTACGAACACATGCCACTGCGGGATTTTTCAAAACCTAGAGGCATTGATATGCAGCTGTATCGACGCTTAAACTTCGGTAACTTGGTTGAATTTAATGTTCTCGATACTCGCCAATATCGTAGCGACCAACCTTGTAACGACACTATTGAACCACGCTGTGCAGAAGCTTTTGATCCAAATGCCACTATGACTGGTACTGAACAAGAGCAGTGGTTGTTCCGCAATCTAGAGCGCTCTGGGGCACGCTGGAATGTTCTTGCTCAACAGGTTGTCTTTACCCAGCACGACTGGACAGCAGGCCCTGAGACTGCCTTTAATATTGATGCTTGGGACGGTTATGTAGCTGCCCGCAGCCGTATTCTCAACTTCCTTGCTCAACGTCAGCCAGCCAACCCAGTTGTCCTTACTGGTGACACACACTCTAGTTGGGTAAGTGACCTGAAAGCTGATTACAATAACCCTAACTCTGCTACAGTCGGTACTGAATTTGTTGGCACATCGATTACTTCAGGCTTTGGCGCTAGTGACCGAATTGAGAAGGCTTTACCAGAAAGTCCGTGGATAAAGTATTTTAATGGTAGACAACGCGGTTATGTTGTTTGTGACCTCAATCATGAGCGTTGGCGTAGTGACTATCGACTACTAGCTCCATCCCCAGAGACTGGGCCGACTGTGCCTAACCCAAATGCCCCAATCATATCAACAGTCTCGTTTGAGTTGCCGAATCAGGGAAAAGTAGAGCGGGTTCAATAGGTTCAAGGCTTTTTTAGATCAGGCTGGCTCCACTTGCCAGCCTTTGATGCGATGCCTACGGTGGTAACAGAGTTTGCCGTAAAAGCTACGCTTAGGGCGCGTAGCTGTTTTAATTAGCTGAAACTAACTCTGTCTCATCTTTCGATTCATCTCTGATTTTAAAGTAGTAATAAAGATTACCAACAGTTAGGTCTGATGCCTGTTGTAAATTAGATGTAACTAATGTTTTATAACCAGTAATTCCAGCTTGTTCACTAATATAAAATTCGTACTCTCGACGTAGTTCAGGCTCAAAGAGAAATAACAGCTGGTCACGAAGCGAATAGAAATGAGACTTTTCGGCTAAACTCTCATAGACTAATTGTTCTGGCGGTTCTGCTAAGTTGATTGTAGAGTTGTAAGTATCTGAACTATTAAAATCAGCGCTACTTAAAAGCTTTAATTCTGATGAAGAAAGCGATCGCATCCAATCAACATGATTTTGCCACGAATCCAATACTGCTAAATCGTGATTTTTAATGCGGATAATTTCGGGAAAGAGAAAATCAAGCTCATCATGTGAGTCGCAGCGATTAATCACAGTGAGAGCATCTTGACAGATTTTATCTTGGAGTAGGATGAGGCGATCGCTCACTGCTGAAACCTCATTCTGCACTTGATAAGTTGCAACAATCGCCTGTTCTATTGCCCAAGCACATTCAAGTCTGCGTAGTTGACCTGCTGCACAAGTTTCTTCTAATAGATGCGGATTGCTGTAATCTGCTAAAGCCGCAAATAACATTCCCCTCACGCCATCAATCTCAGCGTTTCTCCGGCTGAAATCTTGCAATTGCATCGCTGAACGGAAGCGGTTAATCGCCTGGATAAACACTCCATACGCCCTCACTAAAGCCGTGCGATGTTGTTCAAATTTGATATCTTGGGCTACTTGCTCGATTATTTGTCTAATTTCTACTCCTTGGTCTTTTAAGGCTTGTTTCAAGTCAATAAAGCCGTTTTTAACTTCCAGCCTCATTTGCTCTACTTCTTTTCTTAGTTTCATTGTTTGGTGCAGATTGACTGCTGTTAATGCTACACCTGCGATTGTTCCCACACCAATCAAGGCTGTAGTTGCTTGCAGCACACCCAAGCTAGTCTGTATAGTTTGCAATCCATTCAGTACTGCTGTAAAGCCTTGCTGAGTTTGATACATTTGCGCCCCACTCGTGACTAGATTAGAAACTGCTATCAGTGGAGATAAAGGGCTGTTGTTGACTGTAGCACCAATAGCATGGCCTACAAATTGTCCGGTAACTGTATCTCTAGCTATGCTCAAGGGTACTCCATTGCTAAAGACTTGTAGATATTTCCCAGCATCAATACCGGCTTGAATTGCAGACGGAAATTGGAACAGCATATTTTTAGGTTGCTAAAAGCTAATTTTCTTGAGCCTAACTGGTATAAAAAAGTAAACATAACCGTATTTATTCGGTATATTAATAAATTTTGTCTAAATCTGGGCATACTAAGCCTGAAAACTTATTGCCTTACATAGTTTATGGATACTTCACTAGTTAACTCTCAGAGTGTTGAGCTATTGTCGCAGATTACCGGGCAAAAACTGACTCAAAAGAATCTCACACCACCTGTGATATTTCTGGCAAATTTAGTTACGGTGCTGCTGGGGGTGATATTTGTAGATGGCACAGTCGCAGAGTCAGAAAAGCAACGTTTACTGACAACCCTTTATCGATTTAGTATTCCAGAAAGTGATGTGCGTAAGTTGACACATTTGATGATTAAAGGAGTCAAAGAAAATCAAGTTTATAAGCAAGTTAATAATTTACTAGCATTGGCGGCTCCACTTTCAGAGTCAGAAAAGCTTTTGTTGATTAGCTTTGGCTATGAAATCTCATCTGCTGATGGCGAAATTGATTCACGCGAGAAAAAGTATTTGGAGATAGTCGCCAAGCACTTAGGCATTAAACCACAACATTTAGTAGTTTTAGAGGCTGGTTTTACTCATCAAACAAATGTGGAGCCTATTGCTTTAGATGAAGTACATTTTTTACTCAGCCCTGCTCGTTTTCAAGAACTGGATACTATATTTGTTAAGGTTGCAAGTGATATGTTAGCCGCTCTACCTACTAAAGCAAAACACAAAATAACTAAACCACACAGAAATATATCTTACGGAGAATTGAAAAAGTTTCAAGAATATCGTAAACAATTAGACAATTGTTGTTATCAGCTATTTCAGATAATTCAAGACTGTAGCAATCGTGGGTTATTGCCTCACACTTTGATAAAGGAAGTAGAGGAAATATCTCAAAAAGCAAAATCTCAGCAGTTTAGGTTAGCAGTTTTAGGCGAGTTTAGCCAAGGAAAATCAACCTTACTTAATGCCTTACTAGGTGAAGAAATTCAACCTGTGAGAGAGATTCCTTGTAGTGGTATGGTAACAGTTTTAAAATATGGAACCCAAAAGCGGGTAGTCTGTCGTTATAAAGATGGACGGGAAGAAGAAATTCCTTTTGAGCAATATCAACTAAAGGCAACAATTTCAGAAGATGCAGCACTTGGATGTCTGAGTGATGAACTAGCACATAATGAAATTGATGAAATCGTTTTTGAGCATCCTGATTTAGAGTTATGTAGTAGTGGGGTAGAAATTGTAGATTCTCCAGGATTAAACGAACACCCTGAACGCACCGCCATTACTCAAAAACTACTGAAGGATACGGATGCAGTGATATTCCTAACTAATGCCTTACGTCCTCTAACTCAGGTAGAATGCGACTTACTCCAGGATGTGAGAACTCAACTAAATCATGGTAATAAAAATCAACCTGCTAACAATCTTTTTGTAGTAGGAAATTTTATAGATTTAGTGCGTAGCGAAAAGGGACGTGAGCAAGTGCAACAGAGGATCGAAAGAATTGTACAAGGTCAAAAGCCTATAGTTGCAGGTGAAAACCGCGTTCATTTTATTTCTGCTCAAGCTGCACTGGATGCAATTTTGCAGGGAACTGAAGATGACTATTTGAAAGCCTTCCAAAACTTTACCCAGTCTCTTGAGAAGTTTTTGACCTTTGATAGTGGAATAGTAAAAATTAAGCACTCTATTAGTCAAATAAATAGAGTCATCGAAAAAGGTTTAGATGGGCTACATCAATCAGAGGATACTTTAGATGGAAAAATTCAAATTTCTGAATCAGAAAAGCAGAAAATTTTAGAAAAAATAGGAGAAGCCAGTGGGCGCGATGTCAGAATCCATCTATTGGCAGATCAACTTATAGAATTAGTGTTTGAGCAAATTGCTGAATCTTGGGATGAATGGCGTGAAGGATTAAGCGATCGCATAGCTCAAAAGAGCCAATATTGGAATTCTGAACACAATCTGGTTTTGAGCCAAGACAAACTGATTATAGATTATACAAATCAATTTATCAGAGACTTGTCAAAAGAAATAGATGAATGGGGAAATAAGAAACTTAAGGAGGTAATTTTAAAAGAAAATATTAAGTACTTAGACACTAGTATTGCTTATGAACTAGATGCCATTCAAGGCGAATTTAATAGCCTAGACCAGAATATCCAAACAAATTTTAGCGAACAGCTTAAACTGTCTATTGACGGTATAAATGATGACTTTATGGGTATGGGAGGAATTGGTGGTGGTGTTGGGATAGGTACCGCTTTAGCAGCTGGATTAATAGTATTTACAGGGCTTGGATTTATTGCCGTAATTGTTGCAAGTTTAGCTGCTACAATTGCTGGTTCGTTTGGTTTTGGAATGCTAGATTTTGATGGACTAAATGACCAAATAAAAGGAAAAGTTTTTGAATTAGGATTTCAAAAATTTGATGAATCAACGAATAAATTATCGGAGAAGTTAGATGAAATTGTTGGCTCAGTCTTTAATAGCCGAGTTGAGTCAGCCAGTCGAGTCATCGCACAAGCGATCGCACTTTACGAAAATCTCCTAGAACAGCAGGAAAAGGCTCACAACGAAACTCTGGAACAACGTGAGGCTGAAAAGATGTGGATTTACCAAAAGTGCCAAGAACTTGAGCAGGTACAGAATGGGCTGGAAGTAATTCTTAATAAATGCACTATTGTTTAATCGCCTTCTTTACAGGCTTTAATTCTTAACAAGGGCTGCGATCGCAGCCACCAATTTAGTCAGGATCGGCTGGTTTAGCGATATGGAGTTGAAACCCGGCTGTAAAAACCTGTTTTTGTGTGGTTTCTGCGGCGTAAGCACTTAGAGCGATCGCGGGAATTTCTCCACCTAGATCGGCGGGCATTGCTCGTAACTTTTTGATCAAGGTGTAACCGTCAACATCTGGCATACCTAAATCGCTTAACAGCAAATCTGGCTTTGACTCCATAATTGCAGTAAATGCTTCACTGGCAGATGCTGCGATCGTCACGATTGCTCCTTGCTGTTCTAATAGAAAGGCCAGAAACTCACGCGTATCAGCATATCATCTACAACTAACAAACGTATTCCTTCTAATGGAGCATAAAGCATACACGATGGATACGAGCCGTTTGATAGATCGTCATCTTCCCTTGCTAATTCCAGATGTGAAACAGAGGTAGGCTAACTATAAATGTCGCACCTTGTCCTTCTCCTAAGCTCTCTGCCCTAACTGTACCGCCATGTAACTCCACAAGTTGGCGCACAATCGCCAAAACCAAGCCCCAATCCACCGAAAAGTTCGGGTTGTAGTACTATCTGCCTGACGGAAATACTCGAATACGTATGGCATAGAGTCAGGACTAATACCTTTACCAGTGTCACTAACTCTCAGTTGTACCTCAGAATTAATCTGTTCTAAGTAGACTTCGACTTGTCCACCAGATGGGGTGAATTTAATAGCGTTAGAGAGCAGATTCCAAATAATTTGTTGAATACGATTACTATCACCCTTCACCTGTCCAATTCGTGTATCCAAATGGAGATTAACTTGAATAGACTTTGCTTCTGCTGCTAATTGCACTGTTTCTAAGGCAGCTTCAATAGTAAAAATCAGATTAACCGTTTCTAAATTTAGTGCTAGTTTGCCCTGGAGAATACGAGAGATATCCAATAAATCTTCAATCAACTGAGCTTGTAGTTCAGCATTTCGTTGGATTGCATCAAGGGCACGCAAAGTAGTAGCTTCGTTTAATGAGCGATTTTTGAGTAGTTTTGTCCAGCCCAAAATTGGATTAAGAGGAGAACGAAGTTCATGAGAGACAATTGCTAAAAATTCATCTTTGATGCGGTTTGCTGTTTCAGCAGCAACTTTTGCCTGTTGACGTTGTTCTGCTATTGCTAGAGCCTGATCGCGGAGGTTTTTATATTCCTGAACTCGAAAACGTTAAATCTGTCAAATCTTCAATTGAAAACAGAGCATAAAATCTATCTTCATCCAATGCAGATACGGCAGTAACAGTTGTATGTTGAATACGGTATTTATCTTTAGATATAGGTACTGGATAATATATTTATGTAGTTGAGAAGAAAAAATTGTCGGCGGCCCACCTTGAAAAATTTGGTGCAAACGGCTGCGTAACGAGGCTGATTCAGATGAGGAAAATATTCATGAATAGAAGTTCCCAATATCTCACATCTGGGAATTTTTGTCCATTCCTCTAGGCAGGAGTTCCAGAAAATAACAATATAATCTGACTGTAGAACAAAAGCTCCTAAAGGAATTTTATCTAAAAGGCTAAATTTTTCCTGAGCTTGTTCAATTATATTCATTGTCTTCTCAAAATTTTTATATTAATTAGATTATTCCCATTTCGTCCTTCATTGCATTGATTAGCGCATCAAAAGTGCCCACTAGAAAGATTAAAATAATATCTCCGATAATTTCTAAGCGCTCAATTGTGAAACTGGCTTGTGCCAGTAATATTTTTGAATCATTCTCGTATGCAGATAATAATAAATTTTCAAGGTTATCTTCTAAATAAACGGGCAATGTGTAGTTTATATGCTTTTTTAGCACATTACTGAGTGAACCCATTACCCCATTTATGACAATATTACCAATTTCGCTCAACGTGCCAATTTTGACCGCATCTAGGTCAGCCGATGGATCTTCACCTGTAAGCACTGCAATCAATGTTGATGCGCTATCAGTTGGAAAAATTAAGCTAGCAGTGCCATGAAAAGAGCCTGTAAAGCCTAGTTTTACAGAGGACAAAGTCTCATCATGAAATCGTTTTATTAATTCTTGATATACATCGGTAGCACTTAATACTTTAACAACCGGAATTTTCAGACGAATATGAGAGTCTACCATTTCATTAAGTAGACTTGCCGCTCGACCGACTCCAATATTAATTAACTCTTCTAGGGCATTCAGTTCTTCTGTTGTCACATTCATAAAAACTTATTCCTTAATACTAAGAACTTCCTGGACTGCCTTTCGCAATTCACTTTCTTTTGGTGGTTTATTAATAAAGTTAACTGCCCCCAAGTTAAAACTTTGATTGCGTGCCCCTTCTTGGATATCGGCAGAAATGATAATGGTCGGGATTTTTAATTCTTTATCTTGCATAGCTTGCAGAAATTCAAAGCCATTCATATCTGGCATTAGAAGATCCGCTAATACACAATTTGGCTTATAGTTATAAACCATTTCCAATCCCTCACGCCCATTAGTTGCTTCTATAATTTCATAGCCATCGATTTGCAGAAACTTACGGATCATTCTGCGAGAAAAAGCTGCATCATCGATAATCAAAACCATTGCCATCAGTTTTGCCTTTTTGTGCTTTAGCTTAATAATTCTTGATCTGGGTTAATTAGCATATATTATTAATTAGAATGAATTCATTAAATAATAAATCAATATAATTTTACAAATATAAATTAAATGATAGTTTCGGAAAAATTATCAAACTCGCTGAAACTATAATGCTATGCTGTAGAGCTAAAATTATTAATAATAATGAAAATCCAATTTAGTTCAAGCTTTTCTTTCCGAAGTCAATGCAAAACTGTTATGTGGTGGATGTCGGTTATACCAATTTAATGTGAAGTTGCACATATCTTGATCAATATTGTTTGTCTTATAACTATATCATTAAGGGAAATATTATGTCTTCAGCCTGAGAAAAGACAAACATCTTTCTTTAGATAGAGATTGGTGAGGTTTAATATTAAATTAGTATTAAAATAAGATATATAAAAATTTACTTGATTAGCCAATGGAGTTAAATGAAATTGACGATGATATAGAAGCATTTCTCGTTGAAAGCTATGAGAACTTGAATCAAATTGAAGGCGATATTATTGAGCTAGAAAAAGCATCTGGTAATGGAGAAGCATTAGTTCGGATTTATCGCTCACTTCACACACTTAAAGGAAATTGCGGCTTTTTACCGTTTCCTAATTTAGAATCACTTGCTCATGCTGGAGAGAATTTGCTCTCGTGTCTGCGCGATCGCACGATCGCAATCACCCCTGACATTATAAGTACTTTACTACAAACAGTTGACAGCATTCGGCAAATTCTGGCTCAAATTCAAGCTACAAAGCAGGATGGCGATGTCTACGACGGGCTGCGCCTACGCGATTATTCTGCACTGATCGCGACTTTAACGCGATTGTCAGAAACTAAACAGACTCCAAAAGCCTCTCAATTGGCTGTTAATATACAAACGCCACAAAAAGATACAGCAGCTAGTGAGTCTGTTGAAGCTCTCAATCACGAACTCACAGAAATATCAACGACAACATCAGAATCCGCTTATATCCGAGTCAATGTTAATCTGCTAGATCAGATGATGAACCTAGTGGGTGAACTCGTTTTAGCTCGTAATCAGATAATCGGATTTAGTACAAAATTTAAAGATAATGGTTTTGCTGCTACTTGCCAGCACCTGAGCCTACTTACAGCCGAGTTGCAGGAAGGGGTGATGAAAACTCGACTGCAACCAATTAGTTCCATTTGGCAAAAGTTCCCTCGCGTAACCCGCGATTTGGCGATCGCTTCCGGGAAAGAAGTTGAGGTGGAGATGGAGGGGGCAGAGACTGAACTAGACAAAAGTATTATTGAAACAATTAAAGACCCCTTGACGCACTTACTACGCAACTGCATCGATCATGGGATTGAATTACCAGCCGAACGGGTTGCTTGTGGAAAGCCAAGCGTAGGACGGCTATTTCTCAGAGCCTTTCACGAAAGCGGCAAAGTAAATATTGAAATTGGCGATGATGGTCGTGGTTTGAACTTAGAACGCCTCAAAGGGCGATCGCAGCAACTTGGTTTAGTGAGCGCTGTGCAGACTGCAACCATGAGCGAGTCAGAAGCGATGAACTTAATTTTTTTATCCGGCTTCTCGACTGCTGAACAAGTAACTCATCTTTCCGGGCGAGGGGTTGGGATGGATATTGTCAAGAGTAATATTGAGAAGATTAACGGAACGGTTGAAATTCACAGCCAACAGGGACAAGGAACGACCTTCAAAATCAAGATTCCCCTAACACTGGCAATTATTCCAGCATTGATTGTCACCAGTGGAGGCAATTATTATGCCATTCCTCAAGCGAGTTTACAAGAGTTAGTCCGCCTAGAAGCACTCAATAATATTGAGATATTATACGATGTGCCTGTGTATCGCTTGCGGGGTAATCTTGTACCCTTGATTTATCTCAATGAAGTATTCCAACACGATAGTGCCAGCAATTTAGAAACACTCAGTCTGGTAATTGTGCAAGTTGATAATTATCGCTTTGGACTAGTTGTAGACACAATCGAAGACATCCAAGATATTGTAGTTAAACCTTTAGGAAGACAGTTAAAGGCGCTATCCCTAATTTGCAGGAGCTACTGTTTTAGGGGATGGCACAGTGGCATTAATTATTGATGTTGTCGGTCTGGCAAAGCAAACTGGTATAATCGCCAAAAAGCAGTTGTTGAGCGAAAATGCTGTAAATAGCCAAGAGGAAAGTAGACGATCGCCAAACAATTTTACTCTTTGAGGGCCGCCAAGGCGCACGCATGGGCATTCCATTAGCGATCGCATTTCGGCTCGAAGAGATTCTTGCTTCTGCTGTCGAAAAAGTGGCTAATCAGGATGTCTTCCAGTCTTACGGGCAAATTCTGCCACTGATTGATCTTTATCAGATATTTGGCGTTGGCGATCGCTTTAATGATCAGGCTTTGGCGACAGTTGCCGAAACGCTCCAGATAATTATTGTCTCTCCATACTCAGAACTCAGCGTTGGGCTAGTGGTCGATCGCATTCTTGATATTGTGGAAGAACCACTAAGCATTAAAGGTATTCCTAGTAGACCTGGTGTGCTTTTCTGTGCTGTAATTCAAGGACAAATCACAGAAATTCTTGACATTGAGACTGTAATTCGCATGGCTAACCCTCATTTGCTGCAATTAGCAACTCATGGCTGAACAACAAATTTGCACATTTTTCCTCAAAGGAATTTACTTTGGTATTGACGTGCAACACGTTCAAGAAGTGATTCGTCCCCAAGCAACGACTCCTGTACCTTTAGCACCACCAGATATCTGTGGGTTGATTAATTTACGTGGACAAATTATTACTGTCATCGATTTGCAGCGTCGATTAGAGATGAGCGAACCGCAGACACAATCAATTACAAAACTTGTAGATGAACCGCAGGGATTTAATATGATTGTGTGTTCTGAGCATGAAGTAGTCAGTCTAAAGGTCGATTATGTGGGAGATGTTTTAGAGTTTGCACAAAACACCTTTCAACCCCCACCCGCAACGTTAAAAGGTAGAATGCGTCAGATGCTAGCAGGAGCTTACCCCCTCCCAGAGGGATTTCTGTTAGTTCTAGATGCCGAGAAAATTCTAAATGTTAATTTAACAAATCAGATTATCGAATAACTCAGGAGCGCTTTGCAATGACTACAAATCGGGCTGGAAAAACAGCCAATTCTAAATCTCCCTTGGTAGATAGTGCAGATTTGCAACCGACCGATGATAGTGTAATAAAAGTGCAATTGCAAGCGTTATTAATAGCACTTAAAGCTGCAAAAAACGGTGATTTTACTGTCCGTTTAGCTGATGAAAATAATGAGCTGGGTGAAATTGTCTCAGTTTTTAATGAATTGGTGAGTTTAAATCAAAACTTTGCTAACGAAGTTAATCGCTTGGCATCCGAGATTGGTATTCAAGGAAAGCTCGGTTCTCAAGCCGTTGTCAAAGGAGCCGATGGGAGTTGGAAAGAATCGGAGGGCAACTTGAATCAGATGTCTACAAATTTAAAAGAGCAGATAAAAGGTATTAATGAGGTCAGCCTTGCCGTCACTCAAGGAAATTTGTCTAAGCAAATTGAGGCAAGCAATGCAGGAGAGTTTAAACAGCTCACGGATAATGCAAATCAGATGATTAGCAGCCTCAAGTCTTCAATTAGACAGATGACAGAAGTGGCAACAGCAGTCGCCTCTTCCGCAGAAGAACTAACCGCAGTCAGCAAAGAAATGACTGAGAACGCCGAACAAACAGCCAAACAGGCCACTTCTGCGTCTGCCTCTGCTGAAGAGGTAAGTCAGAATACTAATACAGTTATGACTGCTGTGGAAGAGATGAATGCTAGCATTCGAGAAATTGCTAAGACCGTTACCCAAGGAGCAAAGGTCACGACTGAGGCAGTTAAAACGGCTGAGTGCACGAACGAGACAATTAACAAACTCGGTCAAAGCAGCATCGAAATTGGCAAAGTTATTAAAGTCATTACCGCGATCGCAGGGCAAACAAACCTGCTAGCACTCAATGCTACCATTGAGGCGGCTAGAGCCGGGGATGCAGGTAGAGGATTTGCCGTAGTTGCCAACGAGGTGAAAGAATTAGCCAAACAAACGGCAAGTGCGACTGAAGATATAAGCTTGCGAATTGAAGCAATTCAGACAGATACAAAAAGCGCCGTTCAAGCCATCACTCAGATTACTAGTATTATCAATCAAATCAACGACTTCCAAAGCACGATCGCCAGTGCTATTGAGGAACAAACTGCAACCACAAATGAAATTGGCCGAAATATGGCTGAGGCAGCCAAAGGAACATCAGACATTGCTAAAAGTATTGGAATTGTGGCACTAAATACTCAAAGTACGACTACTGGAACCAGCAATACCTTAGAAGCAGCCACAGAACTATCTCGAATGGCAGTAGATTTGCAGAAAGTCGTCAATCAGTTTAAATATTAGTTTTTTGTCCCTAATCTTGAAGAAGAGGCAGGGGGGCAGAGGAGCAGGGGAGAAAAGGAGACAAGGGGAGTTTTTCATACTTGTGAATCCACCTTTTATCTCCGTTAAAAAGTCTTTGAACTGGATCTTGGATCTCTCAAATGTCATTACAATACCGAGATTCCCAGTGCTTGAACAGCTTCTTGCCAAAATGAGAATTGCTGGGGTTTTGAGAACGTATAGAGAAAACTCTGTGATCACAATTTACATTGACCAGAGATATACGGGTTTTTTGAGAATAAAAGAAAAACTTATGATTTGAATTTGAAATTACTTAGCAGATCCATGTAAAGCGATCGCAAATTTGTGCGAGTTTTTAGATAAACTTAAGCACATGGATTTCTTGATGAGCTTATATAAACTTAAGAATATCGTTCAAGGCGAAAGCATAGATGTCTGCCTTCTGTTCGACATCAAATATCAGGTTTGAGCGACCCAGTTTCTCTCCTTGAGACATTCTCCATTCACAGGTGAATTTCTGACAGGTGTTTCCGTCGCAGCGCGCAAGTGCCCGCCACCGCCACAAACATTCGATCAGCATGGAGCGTACACAATGAACAAGTTTGACTCAACTAAAGTGCGGACAAAATTTGACAACACCAGCGAAGGCTGGCTAGTGCAGGTATATAGCGGCGATCGCCGCCTGCTCTGCGTGCTCGACTCGTCTCACGCCTGGACTTTTTTGTTGGGCTGTGGGTTTGGTCTCCTACTGGCGGTGGGGTGGTTTAACCTCGCCAGTTACAGTCCATCCACGACTTATGAACCGTCAACAGCTCCCCCTGAAATGTGGATTGATTAGCTCAGTCATTGCTAGAAGAGTGGTGTCCATGCAACTCTTCCGATTTGGCTGATCCCATACCGTCCTCGGTGCAATATTCGTGTATAGAGAAAATTCTGCGATCGCAATTTACACTGACAAGAGATATACGGGTTTTCTGAAAATAAAAGAAAAACTTATGGTTTGAATTTGAAATTACTTGGCATATTCATGTAAAACGATCGCAAATTTGTGCGAATTTAAGGATCTGACTTAAGTACATAGAATTTTGGGTCTTAATAGATATTGATCTATAGAAGTTACTGTGGTACAGCGACACCTTCCAGCCCCATTCGGAGAGCGGCCATCTTTGAACCCCCTGCGGACAGGTGTTACGCGAACACCTGTCCGCAGGGTTGAAGCGCTGCACCCTTACTTCTTAAAGCTCACTTATCACAATTCTTTTTTAGAGGAGGCAGAAGGAGGTATTCATGGATTTTTTGTCCTCGTTTTTAACGGACTTCGTTAAGCAGTTGCAGTCCCCAACACTCAGCTTCTGATTGGTGGTATGGTCATTGCCGCCCTTGGTAGCGAATTGGTAATTCCAGAGGCGATTACTCAGATCATCGTCTTCATGCTGCTCATGAAAATCGGTCTGACCGGTGGTCAGGCGATCCGCAATTCCAACCTAACGGAGATGGTGTTACCCGTAGCGTTTGCTATGGCATTAGGAATTCTCATTGTATTCATCGCGCGCTATACGTTGGCCAAGCTGCCGAAGGTCAAAACCGTAGATGCGATTGCGACCGGGGGGTTGTTTGGTGCTGTGAGTGGCTCTACTATGGCCGCTGCCCTGACAGTACTGGATGGACAAAAAATACAATACGAGGCATGGGCTGGCGCACTCTATCCCTTCATGGATATCCCAGCGCTCGTAACTGCGATTGTGATAGCCAACATTTATCTCAACAAGAAGAAGCGTAGTGCAGCAGGCGAGTCTTTCAGCAAGCAGGAGTATCTCAGCAAGCAGACCGTTGCAGCAGGCGATTATCCCGATCAGCAAGATTATCCCAGCACCCGGCAGGAGTATCTCAGCAAGCAACAGTCTGCGGATAATCGGGTCAAAATATGGCCGATCGTGAAGGAAAGCCTCCAGGGATCTGCCCTATCGGCAATGTTGCTCGGCATTGCTATTGGCATATTAGCCCAGCCGGAAAGTGTCTATAAAAGCTTCTACGATCCCGCCTTTCGCGGCTTGCTTTCGATCTTGATGCTGGTCATGGGTATGGAGGCTTGGTCAAGACTTGGCGAACTACGTAAGGTGGCTCAGTGGTACGTCGTGTATAGCGTAGTGGCACCGCTGCTGCATGGGTTCATCGCCTTCGGTCTCGGTATGATTGCCCACTACACCACAGGATTCAGCATGGGTGGCGTAGTGGTTCTGGCCGTCATCGCCTCCTCCAGTTCAGACATCTCAGGTCCACCCACGTTGCGAGCCGGGATTCCGTCGGCCAATCCCTCAGCCTACATCGGTGCCTCCACAGCTATCGGTACACCCATTGCGATTGGCGTGGGAATACCCCTCTTCCTCGGGCTTGCCCAGGCGATAGGCGGCGGCTAATCCCAGACGGGTCGCGGTCTGTCAGCGCTCCCTTGACCCGGCAGACCAAGTGACTCAATATATAAGATCAATTACGGTAAGGAGGTAAGCAACATGGCCAAGCCAGCCAAAAAGCTCGTCATCGTCACGGAAAAGATTTTGCTGAAAAAGATCGCCAATATTATCGAAGAATCCGGGGCAACCGGTTATACGGTTCTGGAAACTGGCGGTAAAGGCAGTCGCAACGTGCGCTCGTCGGGACAACCCAACGTTTCTGACACCACGGCGAATATAAAATTCGAGGTGCTCACCCAGGATAGGGATATGGCCGAGAATATTGCGGATCAGGTCGCAGTGAAGTTTTTCCTCGATTTTGCTGGCATGATCTATATTTGTGACGCGGAGGTACTGTACGGGCACAGTTTCTGTGGACCAGACGGCTGCTGAATCGAGACGACACAGACCTAAAAAGCCGGGGCATGACCCCGGTTTTTTGTAGCCGTATTTCTATAAATCATTTTCATATACTGTGTTTGTTAGTTTATAATCTCGGTCAAAGGAAACACTCCCCTTGTCCCCAATCCCTAATGCCCAAAATCCGGGTACTAATTGTCGATGACGCCGTAGTAGTACGAAGTCGAGTAAGTAAAATTTTATCTAGCGATCCAGAACTGGAGGTGGTAGGAGTCGCGGCTAACGGTCGCATTGCTCTTGCCAAAATTCCCTATGTTAATCCCGATGTGATCATCCTGGATATTGAGATGCCGGAGATGAATGGTTTGCAAACCCTAGCCGCTATCCGACAAATATATCCACGCTTACCAGTAATTATGTATAGTACCTCTACACACAGGGGAGCGATCGCAACGCTGGAAGCTCTTTCTTTAGGTGCTTCAGACTATGCCACAAAACCTAGTAACTTAGGAAGTGTAGAGGCAACAAATCAACATATTCGGGATGATTTAATTCCCAAAATTAAGGTATTTGGTGCATTTTTTACACCCAGTGCAATTACCCATCCAGTTGTTTTTCCCGTTCGTAGCAGCTTACACCAGGTGGAGGTTGTGGCAATTGGGGTTTCTACGGGAGGCCCAAATGCTCTGACTGTAGTGCTTAACGAGTTTCCAGCAGATTTATCAGTGCCGATTTTGATTGTGCAACACATGCCGCCAATGTTTACGAAACTACTAGCTAAACAATTAGCTGCCAAGTGTCAAATCCCAATAGATGAAGCGGTTCCTGGACAGATACTAAAACCGGGACACGCCTGGATTGCCCCAGGAGATTTTCATCTAATTGTGCAACGTGACAAAACTGGGGTTAGACTTGCCACCCATCAAGCATCTCCCGAAAATTCTTGTCGTCCTTCAGTCGATGTGCTGTTGCGATCGGTTGCACAGGTTTATGGGGCTGGGGCGATCGCAGTTATCCTCACAGGTATGGGGCAAGATGGGTTACATGGCTGTCAGTGCATACGCGAGGCGGGTGGACAGGTAATTGCACAAGACAAAGCTACTAGCGTCGTGTGGGGAATGCCTAGTTTTGTCGTTAATGCCGGACTTGCTAATAAAATTCTTCCACTTAACCAAATCGCAGATGAAATTATGCATAGAATTCGTTTCCATCAAGTTCCTCCTTCAGACCTGTAATGACACAGATTATGGGTGTAAGCATTACTGATTTTGAGTATCTTCGGGAGTTAGTTCATCATCATTCAGGCGTTGTGTTGTTTGGTGATAAAACCTATTTAGCAGAGTTACATTTGCAGCCAATTATCGAATCGGCAGGATTAGCTTCTATCGCTGATTTGGTTACTTACTTGCGAACTCACCCATTTAATAGTCTTCACGTCCAGACAATCGAGGCGCTGGTCACTAACGAAACCTCATTTTTCCGTGATAGCCACCCTTTTGAAGCACTGAAAAAATACGTACTACCAGAGTTAATTAAACAACGAGAAAGTGAGCGATCGCTCAACATTTGGTGTGCTGCCTGCTCTAATGGACAAGAACCTTATAGCATCGCCATACTAATTAATGAACATTTTCCCATGCTTACCAATTGGTCGGTAAGGCTAATTGCAACTGATTTTTCTACTAAGGTTTTAGCGCGTGCCCGCGAAGGGCATTATAACCAACTTGAAATAAATCGTGGACTCCCTAAAAATATTTGCGATCGCTACTTTCAAAAGCTAGATACTGACTGGCAAATAAAGAAACACATTCGCCAGATGATTGATTTTCGTCAGTTAAATCTTTTAGAATCTTGGTCATCTCTGCCGCAATTTGACGTTATCTTTTTACGGAATGTTTTAATCTACTTTGATGTTGTTACCAAGAAAGCCTTGCTAAAAAAAATCAAGCAGCAATTAAGTCCAGATGGCTACTTGTTTTTGGGTAGTGGTGAAACGACTATCAGCCTAGATGAATCATTCAAGCGGGTTTTATTTGACAAGGCTATCTGCTATCGATTGCACAATCCTGAAGTCAAAATTGCCGATTGAGGTAAAAATTAGCCTACTAAATAAACAAATTTGAAGAAGAATTCAGAAGTCAGAATGGGCTAAACGCCCCGCTACCGCTAACAGGAGTCAGAATAAATCAGTGGGGGATTCAGACTAGGGTGTTGACTCTGTGCCTTTTTAGAAGTTAACAAATCATGCAAAATATGTGTAGTCATTGCGAGTGAAACGAAGCAATCCAGAGACTTTGCGATTGCTTTGTTTCATTCGCAATGACATCTTATATTTAATCATGCCTACCTTACTTATTCCTCTATTTTCTTCAGAGCATCAGGCTTGTGAGCAGCTTGTTTTCCTGTCTTATCACTTTCAACTAAGTACTCAGGGTTATCTTCACTTGCAGCAATATGATGTTCTTTAATATCTGTAGGCGAAGTAAGTTTATTTACTATTTTTCCAGTTGTCTTGCCTTGTGAAGTGTTCCATTCAACCCGATCGCCCTTTTTGAATTGTTCAGCCATATCCATCTCTTATTTGATGTTTTATACCTACTAACGTCACATTATGTCTGCGACTGCAAAAGCAGCCATCATTCTAGTGATAGAGAAAACCTTGATACAAAAGCTGTGGGTAGGCGTAGCCCATCGTAGAGATTGCTTCATAATGAAGAAAGATTAAGCAGATTTTCAAAAAACTCTCAATGAGCCAGACTAGCCTAAACTTAGTTGCAATATCTATCTTTCTCATGACCCTATCAGTACTGCTGGGGCCATTCTTAAATTTATCACCAGCAGTACCAGCGATCGCTACCTTCACCATTTTAAGCATAGCGACATTAGATAGTTTTAGCTTGCAAGGCAAGGGTGGTACTATCTTTTTAGATTGGATTGCTGGTTTTTCAAGTGAACACCGCGATCGCATTGTCCACCACGAAGCAGGACATTTTTTGGTTGCTTACCTATTGGGTATTCCCGTTACCGGCTACACACTCAGCGCTTGGGAAGCCTGGAAACAGGGGCAACCTGGACAAGGCGGTGTTAGCTTTAATGATGGCGAATTAGCATCTCAATTAGAGGCGGGTAAAATCAGTGCCCAAATGCTAGACCGCTACTGCACTCTTTGGATGGCGGGTATAGCTGCTGAAACCCTAGTTTTTAAGAATGCTGAAGGTGGAACTGATGATAAAAGCAAGCTGATAGGAGTCTTGGCAATTTTGGGCTTTTCTGAATCAGCTTATCAGCAAAAACTGCGGTTTCATGCCCTGCAAGCAAAAACCCTACTGGAAGAAAATTGGTCTAGCTATGAGGCTTTAGTTAATGCTATGCGACAACGCACTTCCGTAGAAGATTGCCATGCTGAGTTAGCAGTAGGGAGTAAGGCATTGCAGAACAGTGGCATGAATTGAGGCAAGCAGGGGAAGCGTAAGAAAAGCAGCCTATATCAACTTAGACTGTTTCTCTTTCGGCAAAATATATTCTTGCAAAATCTGCAAAGTATATGTTTCCACACAAAGCCCTTGCTGTTTAGCTTCTTGTGCAAGATACTATTCTAATTCTGGTGGCAAGTTCAAGGTTAAGGTCATAAGTCTCTTTTGAGTGACACCATATATTTTCAACTTGCCAAACCAGAAAGATTTAGATTACTTACGGATATAGATATATCCCTCGAAGACTATCGTCTTGTATTCTCTATACGGGTTTTCTCTACATGGGCTTTACGTGTCAGCAATTGCAAATTATCGATGGTAGTTAAACCACCCTGAGACATAGGTTTAATGTGGTCGATTTGAAAATCTCTCCGCATCTGGCTTTTAACTCCGCTGATTGCACAAGATATAAACCCTTTTGCATCTGTATGCTTGGCGAATACAGCATTTTTAATTTTTCTGTATTCAACAATATCTCGCTCTTTGATTTCATATAGAGTTAACTTCTCTATTGGTACAGTGTCAGGAATTACATTTTGTATTGATACTACAGCATTAGGGTATAGCCCTTCAATCTTAAGAGTTTCAATGTCCAACTGTTTCCTGAAATATAGCTTTTCGTCGCTAAATAAAACTTGCCAAAAAGACGTTTCATCATTCCAGAGGGAGTCGATGTAGTCAGACTTTGCTTTACCGCCTAATGAATTGTCGTAGATATATCTTGCTACGATAGATACATCACACTTCCTCCTCTCACTGAAGGCTAGAAAATCTGGTATTTGTTCATTTTCATTCTGAGCATAGAAACGCAAGATATTTTTTACATCTTCATCTCTATAACCAAGTAAAGTTTGATAGTTAGGAAAATAAATTTGCTTTGCAGTTTGCAAAAGATATTCAAGTTCTGCTTCGGTCAATATTTCTCTGTCTTGTAAATCAATACTTTGAAATAGAATTTTCAAATCATGTACAAAGTTGTCGTATGCATCTTCTGTATCGTCATATAACAATACATCATAGTTGGTAGGTTTAGGCTCATATCCTTCAGACGGTTCAAGAATGGAAAAACGATAAATTCCAAGAGGAACTCTCTTTAAAAACTCTAGTTCTTCCACACCAGTCGTAACAATTGAATCATCCATGATACGAGCGAATTCTTCAATCATCTCAATAGATATGAGCCGAGCAATTCTATTATTTGATAAAATGTCTTTTTCAGGAAATACTGCACCGTCTTGTTCATGAAGCTTTTCCGGGTTAACCCAGTTAATTTTGTTTTCCCATTCATCAATAAAGCTGACCACATAAGCTTTTTCTGTACCACCTGCTTTTTGCCCTCGCAAAGCCCGACCAATCATTTGTGTCATTAGTATTGTGGATGTAGTAGGGCGTGTGAGAAAAACAGTTTGTACATTAGGTAAATCCGTTCCTTCAGTTAAAATTTCTACATTGATCAATACCTCAAGCTCTCCATTTCTAAATTTTTGTATTTTTTCTTTATTGTCTTTTGCAGCAATTGTAGTACCTGTAGTTAAATCTTTGACTGCTGCTACAATGAAATCAGAATTAATTCCTTCATCCTTAAAGACTTTGTTCAATGCAACTGCGTGTATAACATCGATAGCAAAGACTAAAAGAGGTTTATATCTTTTTCGATTTTTTTTATAGTGAGCAACAATTTGATTGTTACGTTTACTATCTTCAGCAATTATTTTAGCTATATCTTGTGGTAGCCTGTCAAAATTCTCAATTGCCTTGATTTCTTGGGCTGTCAATTTTTGCTTTATTTCTATCTTCGTTTCTAGGTTTTCAAATATTGGTTCAGCAAGGATTCCCCTAGCAACTAAAGTTCTCAGGTGTTCTGAAAAGATAATATCATCGGGAAAAACTAACTTTAGCAGACCCTTCTCGCTCTCATCTGTTCGGAAAGGAGTAGCTGTTAACCCTAGCATTTTAAAGCCGTTATCATGATCTCGCTTCTTTAAACCATTTTTGACAGCATTAATTAATTTACGATAGGTCTTAGCTGTCGCATGATGCGCTTCATCTACAACCAAAAGAACTTCGTGTAAGTCACCGACCCAGTTTTTCAACAAGTGATCAAGCCCACTGTTTAGACTATCTTTACTGGCAATGATTATGTCATCAGTCTTTTGAATGTTTACAGGTCGATCGTGTTTAGGATGACCTGAGATAATGCGGTATCTAAATCCTGATACATTGCTCAATAATGATGAATAAGCACTAAGTTGAAGTGTCTCAAGTGCTTGGTCAAGTAATTCATGACGATGAGCAATCCATAGAACCTTTTTCTTGTTGTTGATAAAATTACGTAGTAGCCAGTGAACTGCTGTTAACGTTTTTCCGCCACCCGTGGGTAGAACTAGCAAGCCTTCAAAGGTATTTTTATTAGTTTCATTCAGTGCTTTGATTGCTTCGTTCTGGTGGGAGTATAGCTCTTTGGGAGCCTCACCCCTTGTTACTTTGATTAGACCTGCGTATGTAACTTGAACAGTTGTCATAATATCTAAAATCCTAGAAAGACTGTGCTTTAAGGGAGAGGCTGTAACTATTTCTGACTCAACAGATTGCAGCAATCCATTACCCTAATTGCCAGTATTCCCGAACTGATGTGCTGTCTAACTAATTACTAGAATATTTATGTAGAGATAAATGTATGAATAAATACTTTTTCAGCCGCTTGCACTTTTGAAAGTAAGGTTAGTGTCCAACAAGATTCCGAGCTTCTTTGAAGAAGTTTAGGAATCTGAGCCTTTCAGGACAACTGGCGATATTTGATGACAAGTCGTAAAGGGTCTATGCAATTCCATTAGCCATAAAAAATTGCAAGCGAAACGTAGCCTAAATGAAACAATCCCTGTTTTGACGAGATTACTTTGCTTCTCTTCAAGAGACTACGTCAACGCTTGCAAGAAAAGATTTACTTTGCGTAAGTCCTGAGAGTGAATCTCATTAGCTTCCTTGAACTCAAATTCAACAGAAAAGTTATTCAACTCTGGCGCGGAGTGCGGGAGATGGAAACAGAGAAGCAAATCCAGCTTGTCGCTCATTTAAAGGTTCTAAGGCATCATTCCAAAGGCTTTCATAATAAAAGAATGTTACGCCTAAACCGCGTTCTTGAGCAGCCCGCACCTGAGACTTAATTTGCTGCATGGGAACTGGATTATTTCGTAACCCTGTCATAATGCCAATTCCAGTTGGAATTATTTGTTGCGCTTCTTGAATTTCTGCGCGGGAAATATTAGCCACAAAACTTTGCAGATCCGGACGATAAATTTGCACGATTAACTCGTCCACATATCTTGCCGTATCCAACCCAGCCAATCTTGCAAGTGAAATTTGTAAGCAAAATCATAGTAATTAGGAGAAACAGAGAAAATTGCCTGGGGTTTTCTCTGCTTCACAGCTTGATTAAGTTTAACCATGAACGCCGTAATTTTTATCTGCCGCCACTTTACCCATGCCGCATCTTGGAATTAGTTGGGGAGGATTCTTCGTTTCTTTGGTGTACAAAGCAACTGTATATTGATCGTAGCCAAATTCGTGAGGCAAACTTCATGTGATCGTCAAACTGAATGCCATCGGCATCATATTGGGTGACAGTTTCTAGCACTAGATTAGTGATGAACTGTTGCACTTGCGGGAGGAACGGATTGAGCCACATAACCTCACCAGCCGCACTGATTGAAGTTTGGCTACCATCGCGCTTTTGTGTGAACCAATCCGGGTAATTCAGCGCAAGTTCCGAGGTTGGGGGAGCCATGAAACCAAATTCAAACCAGGGAATTACTAGCAATCCTTTGCGATGGGCTTGAGTAATAAGGTCTGCGAGAATATCATGTCCATCTGAACCTTTGTAGACAAAAGGTTGAATACCTGCACGTTGTGCTACTGCACTGGGATGCATCACATAGCCTGAATTCCACACTACAGGATAGATGGTGTTGAAGTTCATTCGCCGTAGTTGGCTGACTGCATCCTGCACTGTGGCGCGATTTTTCAGGGTATCAAAATCATTGTTGGTCATCCAAACCCCACGAATTTCTTGACGGGGCATCTGTGCGATCGCACTGAAGCCACCACTTTCGGTAATTACAGGGGTGAAACTGTCTACTAGCAATACCGTAATAAAGGATATAAAAATGAGAATTGGAAAAAGATACTTGAGCGATATCTGACGACAAGCTGCTATGCATCTACGCCGCCAACTTTGAACAAAAAAAGATGATTTCATAGATTTGAGTGATGCATTAACTACCTACACACGCCATTGCTCGTTTTTATAATTGAATCTACTAACCATATAGTTTACAAGTATTTATGCTTACTATATGATTAATGAGTTGGTAGTTTTTCGTTCCCTGCTTATGGAACTTTTGCACCAGAAAAAGAAATTAAAGCAGACCTAGCGAAGTTATAAGATGCTTGACGCAGCTAGTAGCCATTAAGTGCCCAATAGATATAGATACGGAGAATAGGAAATTGGGCATTGGTTATACTCCATCTCACTTAGGAACTTCAAAAAATAAAATCATCAATAGATAGGAATGATAATCATTTGTGCATTATAGTTTCGCTAATACCTTGATGCAGACTTTGATAATATGAGTTAAACTAATGAGTGAATTAAAAACACTTTGGGAAATTTAAACTATTAAATAGAATCTCACTTTTTATTTGAATAACTAAGTTATATTTTTTTAAATAACTAATTATATAATATTTATTTGTTCATTTTTTTTATTTAAAAATAATTCTGAATAAGTTTTTTCTGTAGTTATTATAGATTTATTTAAACTATCCTTAATATATTCAAGGATACTTTGAGCCACATACTCTGCAAGCTTGACTGGCACAGCATTTCCGATCATTTGTTCCAGGTCTGTTTTTGTGCCTTCAAAAATAAATGTTTCCGGGAAAGTCTGCAAATAGCTTCTTTCTATTGTAGTCAATGGGCGCAATTCTTCTGTAACGGGGACAGGATCTTTAGGGTGTTTCTTATAAGTTTTAGGAATAGGACGATTAACTCCTCCTTACTGTTGGGCTGGGTTCATCAATACTGAATATTCCTCTTCTTTGATAACTTCTTGGATGTCTGTAATAATATTGAATTTCTAATTTTTTTCCCAGATAATCTCTAATGGTCATTGGTTTATCTGCTAACCTTTTTTTGAGGTAAGGTTCTAGACTTTCGTCTGTTCCTTGTAACTCTCCAAAGCAAAAAAATCTTTTTCGCTTTTGAGGTACACCGCACAGACTAGCATCCAAAACTATTTCGCTTAAACCATATCCAGCAGCTTTTAATATTTTTCTGACCTCTTTATATTTATTGCTTTTACGAAATAATTCTACATTTTCTATCAAAAACCATTGAGGAAGTACACTTGTAACTATCTCCGAAAATATTATACTTAAATCCCCTCTTCCTAAATCTTCATTACGCTTTCCGGCACTAGAAAAATCTTGGCATGGAGGGCCACCAATAATAATTTCAGGGCGCATCTCTCTAAAGATTTGATAGTTTTTCCTCAAAATACTAAGATCATAATCAAAGATTTGATGGTTAAAGTTTTTTTGATAAACCTCTATAGCTGGTTTCCAATTATCAAACGCTGCTACAATATTAAAACCAGCATTGTGAAAACCTAAAGATAAGCCTCCACAACCAGCAAAAAGGTCTAAAACTCTAAGTGAAGAGCTTTTTTTATCATCTTTATATTTTTCTTTCATCTCTTTATATATCTTTTAATGATTAATATTCTAGTATGTACACGTAAAACAATGTGTTTAATAAAACTTTTGAATTTACGAAACTATTCCATGCCCTACCTGTGTCACAATAAATAACTGTAATAAGAAAAATATTGTTAAGGTAATTTAGTGAGTCCAACTGCTCAATCCACGACAAATGCGCGTCGCGTAGTATTTCCTTTTACGGCAATTGTCGGCCAGGAAGAAATGAAACTGGCGCTGTTATTGAACGTGATTGACCCCAAAATTGGGGGTGTAATGATTATGGGCGATCGCGGCACCGGAAAATCCACAACTATCCGGGCGCTAGCCGATCTGCTGCCAGAAATTTCTGTGGTTGCTAATGACCCATTCAGTAGTGATCCTAGCGACCCCGATTTGATGAGCGATGAAGTCCGCCAACTGTTAGAACAAGGGGCAGAAATTCCTGTAGCTCACAAAAAAGTCCAAATGGTAGACCTACCGCTAGGAGCTACAGAAGACCGAGTTTGTGGCACAATCGACATCGAGAAAGCTTTATCTGAAGGTGTCAAAGCTTTTGAACCAGGACTACTGGCAAAGGCAAACCGAGGCATTCTCTATGTAGATGAAGTCAACTTACTAGATGACCACCTTGTAGACGTGTTACTCGACTCCGCCGCCAGTGGATGGAACACTGTAGAACGAGAAGGCATTTCTATCCGTCACCCAGCACGTTTCGTTCTTGTGGGTTCTGGAAACCCAGAAGAAGGCGAACTACGCCCCCAACTGCTTGACCGCTTTGGGATGCACGCAGAAATTCACACGGTAAAAGAACCAGCGTTGCGGGTGCAAATCGTGGAACAAAGGGCAGATTTTGACCAAAATCCGCCAGTATTTCTCGAAAATTACAAACCCCAACAAGAAGCATTACAACAGCAAATTGTCAATGCTCAACAGCTTTTACCAGAAGTAAAAATTGACTATGATCTGCGGGTAAAAATTTCTGAAGTCTGCTCAGAACTGGATGTAGACGGTTTGCGGGGTGACATTGTTAGTAACCGCGCCGCCAAAGCTTTAACAGCTTATGAAGGACGCACTGAAGTTACAGTTGATGATATCCTTCGCGTCATCACACTATGCTTGCGTCACAGACTGCGGAAAGACCCCTTAGAATCGATTGATTCTGGCTACAAAGTCGCCAAAGTTTTTAGCCGCGTCTTTGGTGTTGAATTACCAGAAAGTGATACTGCACAAAAAAATGGCACAGGTCAAAAATTAGGGGCTAGGAGTTAAAAGTTAGGAGTGAGGAGTTAGAAGTTTTGAATGCAAAGCTATAATTCACAACTTTAATTCCTCACTCAGCACTGAGTATATAACTCATAATTACTAACTTTTAACTCAGTATTTAGCGCTGAATATATAACTTTTAACTCAACACTGACTATGAGATTTTGGTCTTTTTGGTACAACAGCTTTATTCTATCCAGCCAATATAACCCGCCCAGGTTTGTAGAATTATTGATGCTCTTATTAGCGATCGCAATGCTGGCAATAGCTAGTATTTTACCTGAAAGACCCTATTTAATCTTAGGCTTGAGCTTAGTAGTTGGAGCATCTATTTCCATCTTAGTGCGGGAAGCGATCGCCCCCTCACCCCAGACGCGAATTACCCAACTAACAGCATCCCTATTACTCATCATCAGCCTCTACGGTTTTGCTGACTTAATGTACGCTCTTTAAATTTTCGTTACATAGTTATAAATTTTCCCACCTACCTACTTACCAGCAAATTAGCGATCGCAGTACTAATTGGTTGACCTGTAAACTGTTGGTAATAAGTAAACCCAGGCGAAGGATTAACCTCGAAGCAGTACCATTCATTTCCAGGTGTGCGGCGTAAATCGATGCCGCAAAGAGACATTTTCAAGGCGTTCTAGATGCTCAACTCCCACACGCGAGACTTTGCTACGGATACCACTGATGGATTTATAAAGGCGGGTGTAATTTCAGACCAACACATTAAAGCATCATCAACTGCGATCGCATGTTGCCAAGCTCGACTATTTTCACCTGCTTCGGCAATTTGGGGAAGGCGGCGTGAATCATAGAGGCGCAAGTAGGCTGCGGTAATTTCACTCAAGTAATCGCAGGGGCACAACATGTTGTGCCCCTACCCGTGTACTTCATTTACCTGAAATACGCTGTAACTTAACGAACTACCCCGTGAGTAGAAACAGTATCAATCGGTTTTATCAGGTACAGGCGTAATAACTCCAAGCCATTGGAGATGTAAAGCGGCAGTTTTTGGAAGAATTGCAAGAATTTGGGAGTGTTGGAGTTAGCGATCGCACCCAACTTTTCATTATTGCTTATACAAGTATCCAACCGCCGATAAAACTCTGGATTCTCTACATCCAGCATGAGTGGGAACACTCTACCTGCGTTTTCGTTGGTCTTCTTAATTACATGGATGTCGTATTCTCGCGCATCTAATCCAAGGGTGGCATAAAAGTCCTTCCGTTGGATGTCATTAAGATACATTGTCGCAAACACCGACAACAGGAAGAACCGACTCCACAGCCGTGCTTTCCAATCATTCAACATTTGCGGCTGAGATTTCATGATCGCATCAAAGAAATCGCCGTGACGGTTTTCATCCTGACACCAGTTCTCAAAGAACCGGAAGATTGGATAAACCCGGTCTTCGGGATGTGCTTCTAAATGGCGATAAATGGTGATATAGCGCCAATAACCGATCTTCTCAGAAAGATAAGTAGCGTAGAAGATGAATTTCGGTTTAAAGAAGGTATAACTGCGGCTCTTTGTCAAAAACCCTAAATCTAGGGAGAGATTAAAGTCCGACAAAGCTTTGTTCAAAAAGCCAGCGTGACGTGCTTCATCCCGTGACATCAGGTTAAAGCACTCTGCCAAGACGGGGCTTTTTCCTTTCAAGCGACGGCCAAGTTCTTTATACAGCAAAAAGCCGGAAAACTCTGCCGTACAGGAACGTTCTAGAAATTCAACAAACAACTTGCGAGTTTCCCCGTCAATATGATCCCAGGATTGTTCAAACTCGGCATCCCGAACAAAGTGATGGCGGTTGTAGTCAGTGCGGAACTCTTCGAGAATGGCTTGTAACTCGTCTTCGTTGACGGAGATATCCATCCGCGCCATTTCATCAAAATCGGTAGTATAAAACCGAGGTGTTAACAGGGTTTCTTTCGCTGGGACTTTAATCCCTGGCCGGATTTCTTCAAAGCCTGGTTTTTTGAGGGAATCTACCATGTCTGGATTGCTCTTTCGTCTTTATTATCTTAAGTAAACTCTTCGGGTGACGTTCTTACGTCGCTACCCTTCGGATTTGCCAGTCGCCCGCGGACTCACTAACGCTGCGCTCTCGCTTTTGCGTCAAAAGACCACGCTGGCTCATCCTTACACTAAGGGCAGTTCCTCGTGGGGAACTCCGAAGACTGGACTGTCTAACCAGAAAGCCAAAAATAATGCTTTGGCAAGCCGATAACAGCCCACAATAATCCAATTGTATAAAGTTCAGTCTACCAAGGTGCGGGTTAGAAACTAATAAGTAAAACATTAAGAGTTGCAACAACAATTCAATATTGGCAGTCAAATCAGGGCAACGAGTCTGAATATTGACAAGCCTGAATTAAGCGTAGAATGAACCAAAACCGCAATTACATAGAACTTTCAGGAAATTAAATGTTCACTTCCTAGTGATGATAATCATTGAAAATTTTTAACCCTGTCCGCAGAAATGGCTAATAATAAAATTGCCTTCAGTCGGTGAATACCCTAGAAACTTGGTATATTACTCATGCTCAGACGCTTAAGCCGCCGTAAAATCTCCTCAGTAGCTGCGCTTGTGCTTGTTATATGCTTTACTTTGTTAATTGTGCGTTCATTTGGGCTAACAATTATGACATCAGCACCCCAACTGCTCACCGACCCATTTTTGCAATTGCCAACTGAAACCTCAGTGCAAGTAGTTTGGTTTACTGAGTTTGCTGGTGTTAATCATACAGTAACTTACGGGGAAAATTTCAAACAAACCGCTAAAGCAAATATTACCAAACTGACTCGCACGCGTGAAGATCAAGAGTCAAAAGTTGCAAACCAAACCAAAGACGGCCAAATTTATCAAAAACCCGTCCTGCGTGATATTTGGCGACATGAGGCTGAGGTAACTGGGTTAACTCCTGGTGTGCGGGTAAACTATCGGGTTACGAGTGTCCGAGAAGACAACGAGAGTGTTAGCAGTGATGTTTTTACCCTCGCAGCTACTCCTAAGTTAGATACACCACTAAAAATTTTACTCACCTCAGATCATCAGTTAAAACCGATGACATCTGCAAATCTGCAAAAGGTGGTAGAAACAGTTGGACGAGTTGATGGGGTGTGGTTTGCCGGTGATTTAATTAATATTAGCGATCGCGCCTCAGAATGGTTTGATGATAATAGTGGTGGTGCGTTATTTCCCGGTTTACAAGGTCGTGCTAAATATGAAATGACGCACGACGGGGTAAAGACAATCTACACTGGCGGACAAATAATTCAACACGCACCCATGTTTACTTGTATTGGCAATCATGAGGTTATGGGGCGATTTGCCAGAATGGGAAGTTTAAATGATGAATTTGATGATACGTTCCCCCGTGTCGCTGCCCAAAAAATCTACCAGGACAACTTAATAGATAATTCCTTTAATACTAATACTTACGAAGAAATTTTTTCTTTACCAAAAAGTAAAGAGGGTGGAAAAAGGTATTATGCAGTTACTTTTGGTGATGTGCGTTTGGTGGTACTGTACGCTACGAATATGTGGCGGACTCCCAGCTTAAATGGAAAGAATAAGGGTAGATATCGAGAAGCTGAAAAGGATTTAAATAATCTTGAAAATTGGGGTTATGGACAGGTAATTTATGAGCCAATTGCTAAAGGCAGCAAGCAGTATAATTGGCTAGAGGCAGAACTCAACAGCCCTGAGTTTCAACAAGCAAAATACAAAGTTGTGATGTTCCATCATCCACCCCATACTTTGGGTGATAATATAGTTCCTGCTTATACAGAACCAGTACAGATAATTGAACGGGATGATAATAATATCAAAGCAGTGCGTTACGAATATCCTAAAGACGCAGATTATATTATTCGTGATGTTGTCCCAATACTTGAAGCAGCTAATGTGCAATTGGTATTTTATGGACATTCCCATTTGTGGAACCGCTTTGTTAGTCCCAGTGGAATGCACTTTCTAGAAACATCTAATGTAGGTAATACTTACGGTGCTGCTTGGGGTGATAGAAAGCGAGAAGTACCAATAGGATATCAAGAGGATTATGTTAATGTTGGTGATCCCAATGGTTTAGAACCGATAGTACCAACAATTTCCCCTTTGCTGGGCGAAGATGGAAAGCCGATGCCTTACATTGCGAGTAATGATATTACGGTTTTCAGTATCTTTGATACGGGGGCGGGTACGATAAGTAGTTATCGCTTTGATACTCGTAAGCCTGATTCGGAAGTATTGAAGTTTGACGAATTTAAGTTGAAATAGTTGAAATAACCAAAGCGAATGGAATTCGCGGCTACACAAACAAAGTCCGCCTCTGCTGACTAAGTACAGCATTTCATTAATTCGTAGCGAATTAAATTTGGCAATGCCAACGCATCGACTGACAATGCCAATGCATCGACTGACAATGCCAATGCATCGACTGACAATGCCAACGCATCGACTAACAATGCCAACGCATCGACTAACAATGCCAACGCATCGACTAACAATGCCAACGCATCGACTAACAATGCCAACGCATCGACTAACAATGCCAACGCATCGACTGACAATGCCAACGCGTCCCCTTGCATTAAAAACGCTACGATTTACGCAAAGCTGTACTAAAAAAATTGAGGGTTTGAACCCACGGAGGTGGGTTTTGCCTGCGTAGGCACGGTTTCTAATCAGCTATCTCATTTAAGTTCACAGGAGTAGATTATAGACTGCCAATAGCATCGGCAACTAGTTTAGAAACAAAGGGCAAAATTGCCTGACTCTTAGCCTGTGCTTTACCTTCAGTAAATACTACTAAGAGATAAGGGCGCTGTTCTGGTAACTCAATATACGCGGCATCATGGCGAACTTGACTTGTCCAACCTGCCTTTGACCAAATTTGAGCATTTTCAGTCAGTCCACCGCCTAAGAAACCTGTTACCTGATCTTCCTCTCTGTCTGTGGGCAAATCGTTGAGAGGACGTTTGAGTAAAGCCATCATAGCTTGCGATCGCGCACTTGAAACCGCTACTCCACCTACAATACTATGCAGTAACCGAGCGATCGCATTTGTTGTCAACATATTGCGATTTTCCAGCAACTCTCCCACAAACGCCCGTTCTCGCCCATAAGGGCCATCACCCCAAGTTTTTTGACAGACGTTAATTGTCTGCAATTCTTCCCAACCCAATGATTGGTAATAGCGGTTAACAATATTACGCTGGTATTTCCAGGTTTCAAAAGGCCCGATTGGTAATTCTGGCCCTGATGTAGTGCCAGTCAAAATATCTACAACCAAGCTGGTAGCATCGTTACTAGAATCTATAATCATATCCCGCAAGGCTCGCTCCAACTCCTTGGAGTTTTGAGCCATGCCTTTTTCTAGCCATTCGTTTACCGCCACTAGGTAAAATAGTTTGACTACACTAGCGGGATAAATCCGCTCAACACCACGATAAGTAAAACCACGAACTGGATGATCCCAAAAAGCGTTAGGAGTCAGCGCCCCACCAGTATTTACTCGCACTGGGGGATCGTAAACAACCCAAGTTATGGCAATTTGGTTACGCGCTAAGGTCGGAAATGCTGTCCAAGCTGCATCTAAAATGCCATTACCAAGATTTTCCAGTTGATCGTCTTTATTAAAAAAAACCATTCTCTAATAATGTCCTTTAATTTAAAATCACAAATCCAAAATCCAAAATCAGGGGAGTATCAGTGTTTCGCTAACCTGAATTTATATGATTCTCCTGAATGTACGCGTTTAGCAACTCAAGCCGCCTCTGGACGACATTTATGGGTAACATCAAATTATCAAAATTTAGCAGTTGAGGTGTATTTATGTGAAGATGACTATCCAGGATGGGTATCTGTTTCAGATTTTGATTCATTACAACCTGCTACTTTACCCTATCAGGCTGCAATATTTTCTGAATCTGAAATTAAAAAACTCCTAGCGGAGGTTATCGCCTTTACCCAAAAAGCGATGCAGCAATCCAATTATTACCTTTGGGGTGGTACGGTTGGGCCAAATTACGACTGTTCTGGGTTGATGCAGGCAGCGTTTGCTTCGGTGGGTATTTGGCTACCTAGAGATGCTTATCAACAGGAAGGATTCACTCAAACAATTACTATTGCAGAATTAGCAGCCGGGGATCTGGTATTTTTTGGAACTAGTCAAAAAGCAACTCATGTCGGGCTTTATTTGGCTGATGGTTATTATATCCATAGTTCTGGAAAAGATCAGGGACGAGATGGGATTGGGATTGATGTTCTTTCGGAACAGGGGGATGCTGTTAGTCAGTCTTACTATCAGCAGGTGCGGGGTGCTGGTAGAGTTTTTAAGAGTTACGAACCACAGAGACGCTGAGGGCGCGAAGAAATATGAGGAGTGGGTTGGTTGAACAAGGGGTGATGGGGGAAAATGGGGCGATTTCAGCAATCGTTCCAGATGTTTCGGTGGTGGTGCCGATACATAACGAGGTGGAAAGTTTGCCGCTTTTACTAGAAGCGATCGCATCTACTTTATCGTCTAGTCAGGTAAATTATGAAATCATTTGTGTAGATGATGGTTCTACAGATGGTTCCGGGGATTTTCTCAAGAAGGAGGCGCAAATCCGCACAGATTTAAAGGCGGTGATTTTGCGTCGTAATTACGGACAAACTGCGGCGATGGCTGCTGGATTTTATTATGCAGTCGGTAAAGCGATCGTTACTTTAGATGCTGATCTTCAAAATGATCCGGCTGATATCCCTATGTTATTAGCAAAGCTGGATGAGGGTTACGATTTGGTGAGTGGTTGGCGGCAAAAACGCCAAGATGGTGCTGTAAATCGGTTACTTCCTTCTAAAATTGCCAATTGGCTAATTCGTAATACTACTAGCGTGAATATTCATGATTATGGCTGTTCGCTGAAAGCCTATCGTGCAGAACTGTTGGCAGATATGAACCTCTACGGAGAATTACATCGATTTTTACCTGCTTTGGCGTATATCGAAGGAGCGAGAATTACTGAAATGCCAGTGCGTCATCATGCCCGTCGCTTTGGCCAAAGCAAATATGGGATTTGGCGGACATTCCGCGTGTTGATGGATTTGTTAACCATCCTGTTTATGAAAAAATTTCTCACCCGCCCGATGCACGTTTTTGGGCTGTTGGGTTTGATTTCAATGTTTTCGGGAACTGCGATCGGAATTTACTTGACTTTTGTTAAATTGGCTTTAGGCGAGATGATTGGCAATCGCCCCTTGCTAATTTTAGCAGTTCTCCTCTTAGTAACAGGAGTGCAGTTATTTTGCTTCGGTCTTTTAGCAGAATTGCTCATGCGTACATACCATGAATCCCAAGGACGGCCTATTTATCGGGTGCGAGAGGTAGTAGCAAAAAATGTTAAGTAAGGTAACAATAGTAGTTATTGGTCATTCGTCATTAGTCATTGGTCATTAGTAAATAGTTCTGACAATTCAGGTTATGTGGAAAAGCTAACGATTAACCTAACCCCCTAACCCCCTTACCGCATCGGTAAGGGGGAAATTCAAAGTCTCTCTCCTTTTGGGAGAGAGAAATAGAAGTGAGGTTTTCCAGATGCCGTGAAAAGTCAGTTAAATAATTAAGAGTAAATATTGATTGACTCTAAACAAATGACAAATGACAAAGGACAAAAAACTATTTAAATTGCATCTACCTTGAAAGCATTTAATACCTTTGACGCCGAACTACGAAGCAACCTGCTTGTTTTATTTACGGCAGGTTTATTATTCTGGTCGAGCTTGTCTTTGCTCTTACCAACACTACCGCTTTACATCGATGATGTGGGCGCAAGTAAGCAAGAAATTGGGATTGTTATGGGCAGTTTCGCCATTGGGTTATTGCTATCTCGCCCAATGTTGGGACGGTTAGCTGATGAACGTGGCCGAAAAAGTGTCTTGTTGATTGGTACGATAGTAGCTGCGATCGCACCCTTTGGTTATCTGGCAACTCAATCTCTTGGGTTATTAATCTTGGTGCGGATTTTTCACGGCATTAGTGTTGCCGCTTTTACCACTGGCTACAGTGCCTTAGTCGCAGATTTAGCTCCCGCCGAAACTCGTGGCGAAATCATTGGTTACATGACCTTAGCAACTCCCCTTGGTTTAGCAATTGGCCCCGCCTTGGGTGGGTATTTGGAAGCTACAAGTGGTTACGGGATATTATTTCTCTTCTGTGCCGAATTGGGTTTTGTCGCTCTCTTACAGATTGTACAAGTCACAAATCCGCCAGTGCAAACACGGGAACAAACAGATAATCGTAATTTTTGGCAAGTTTTGGCCAGTCCACAGGTAAGAGTTCCAACTATAGTTATGTTACTGGTTGGTTTGTCCGTTGGTGCTGTACATACTTTTGTGTCATTATTTCTCAAATCCACTGATGTAGACTTCAATGGCGGATTGTTTTTTACAGCTGCGGCAATTGCTAGTTTTAGTATCAGGGTATTTGCTGGTAAGGCAAGCGATCGCTTCGGTCGTGGTTTATTTATTACTTTTGGTATTTTTTGCTACGTTTTAGCGTTAATACTGCTGTGGCAGGCTAACAGCGCGATGTTTTTCTTACTGGCTGCGAATCGCTGAAGGTGCTGGTGGTGGTACACTCATCTCCATGATGATCACCATGATGGCAGACCGCTCTCAGCCGCAAGAACGGGGGCAAATTTTTGCTATATGTATAGCTGGACTTGACCTGGGAATTGCGATCGCTGCTCCTCTTCTGGGTATCATCGCCGAACTTGTAGGCTACCGCGATATGTTCGGCTATGGTGCTGCGATGACTTCTCTTGCACTTGTCCTCTTCCTCACCCAGTCGAGCAAAAACCTATCCAACTCCTTCCGCTTTGCACTAGGTCTAGCTCCAGATGCTTATGCCTTGAAAAAATTAAAAGTTAGGAGTGAAGAAATTTAACTCATCACTCCTAACTTTCAACTCTTAACTTTCAAATACGGGCGAGGAGGGATTCGAACCCCCGACACCGTGGTCCGTAGCCACGTGCTCTAGTCCACTGAGCTACACACCCCCACTGACAACTTATATTAACACGTTCTAACTAAATGGCGCAAGATAATTTTCCATCTAATTTTGCCAACTTAACCCATCTAGATCAACACGGACAAGCGCAAATGGTAGACGTGTCTGATAAAGCACCCACCATCCGCCAAGCAGTAGCTGCTGCTAATGTGCGAATGCTGCCAACAACCTTCGCTGCTATTCAAGCCGGAAATGTCCCAAAAGGTGATGTGTTAGCAACTGCAAGATTGGCTGGGATTATGGCAGCCAAGCAAACAGCCACTTTAATTCCTCTGTGTCATCCCTTGCCTTTGCAAAAAATTGCAGTCGAAATTATACCCGATCCCCAACTACCGGGTTATCAAATTCAAGCCACAATCAAAACTAAAGCTGAAACTGGTGTAGAGATGGAAGCTTTAACTGCCGTTTCTGTGGCTGCACTAACTTTATACGATATGGCAAAAGCTTTAGAGAAGTCGATTCAAATTGAATCGATTCGTTTAATAAGTAAGAGTGGCGGGAAATCAGGAGATTATTTGCCGCCAGAGTAATAAGCTTTTTGGGAATTGGGAATTGGGAATTGGGAATTGGGAATTGGTTATTAATTCTTCTCCTTTATCCCCAATATTCACTCACGGGAGATTATCAGGATCAATGCCGAGATTACGCAAAATATGCTGCTAACTGTTCAGCGCGTTGACGTTCTTGTTCTAGCAATAACTCAGCCTGTTCAGCCCGTTGATTGAGTTCCAGAGAATTCAAAAATCTCTGTCCATCTGGACGGTAAATTACTAACTCCCCAAGCCCAGTTTGAAATCTAATTCCCAAACGGGGACTGATCCAACTATCCATTTGCCATAGCTTATTCAAATGGTTGTTTTGCCGCAACCAGCCATCTAGTTGAAAACTTTCAGGGTCATATAAATAGTATTCTTCAACACCATAAGTATCGTAAAACTCCAGCTTGCGCTCCATCTCCTTGGTATCATTACTATAAGAAAGAATCTCAAAGACTACTTGCGGCGGAATATTATCTTCTTGCCACTGACGATAGGAACGGCGTTTTCCCTTGGATCTACCGAAAACAACCATTACATCAGGTGCAGTTGGTGTAATCAGCCGAGAACGGACTGGATACCAAAGTAAATCTCCCGCAATCAAAATATTGTCATTATTAGCAAACAGAATCTCTAAATTCTCCTTAATCAGGACAATCCAACGATACTGTTCTGTATTGTCTGCCATTGGTTTGCCGTCACTATCTGGATAGAGGAGATCGGGGTCTATTTGCTCAAAGATGGTCATTTGATTTAACCCAGTGGCTCTTGACTTACATTCAATTATGACTGGCAATTCAATTATGACTGCTTATAAGGGTCTAATAGCAACCGTTGCCACAAAAACCTTAGAATAAATAGGGTGTATTTAAATCTGTAACAAATATTTATGCCTCCTCGTTGGCCTCGCAAACCCGATCGCAAAGACGCTGATTATCGTAAAATCGATGACCGGATGAATTTTGCTGTGCATGTAGCGATCGCTGCTACGATTAACTCTGGCTTATGGTTTTTCCACATTTTGAAAGACACTAGCTGGGAGTGGCTGCCTTTAGTAACGTTAAGTTGGACGGGGATAGTTTTAGCGCATCTGATTTATATTAGTGCGATCGCTAACTACACCGAAACTCCCTCAAAATCCACCTGAAGATGGATTACTCATGCTGGGGCGATTGTAACCTCTGGTAGTAGGATTAGGCTGTTAATTGAGCCATAATGTAAAAAAGCCTGAGATTTCGCACTTTTTCTTAATGTAGGGTTATTTTTATGGCTAAGACTAATACCACAGAACTACTAGAAGCCCTAGCAGCTGAGATTGGCGAAAACGTCTATATAGACGTTGCCAAATGGCATCTTTATTTATCTAATGCCAAACTGCATACAGTTGTTGCCGAGCAACTGTATCCTTTAATTACTTCTAATACTGTAAATGAAGACCGAGTTTTACAAGTGTTGGGAGCAATTCCAATAAAAATTGGTGGCGGGAAACGTGAAGTTCCTTTAATCGATTTACTACCTCTGCAATGCCAAGTCACTTTAGTAGATATTTTGGAAAAATATCAACGTGATTTCTAGTTGCTAAAACCAAGATTATATTACTTGGACAATTTTATTAATTAGCATTTCCTGATTCGAGTTTCACTCCTGAATTAGGTAATGCTGTGGTTTGACAAATCTATAAAAATTAATATAGATACACATAGATGAATCTCGTGTAATTTCTGTGTGGATATCTAATAAAAATTTCCTTTAACAATTAAGGAATCTCCGCGTTCAAAATCAGTTTAGATTTAAGCGAGTTGATCTTCAAACTCGCTTTGAACTTTCATGCAAACTCATTGAGGCAATTTCTATGCTTTTACAAGTCAAAGATAGTGGTGAATTGGTAAAGATTGTTGAAATTCAGGAATTAATTGACCCGAATAATGATGTTGTTCACGGAAAAGACCAAGAAGGTCAAGAAGAACAGCAACCTGAAACTTTTAAAAAAGAAAATCTCATTTTCCCTTCAGGTGAAGTTTTACCACGCTGTTGGTTAGATGCCGACTATAGACACGACAACGGTTAATGATTAATTAATAGGGTAGCACAGATGTGCTACCTTACTAAGTGCCATACTATGATGCAGCTTTTTCTTATATTGTCACCGTTTCATTCTGCTGAGAATTGGGAAAAAATGCCTTAGTAATCCAGTCAGTCAAAATGTGAGACAGTAATCCCATAGGGCCAGCAAACAAACACAGCGCAAGAGAATGAATTGTCCAAACACCTGTTTTTTGCCCTTCCCAATAAACCCAGCGACCGACGAATAAATCCATCACTAAAAAATGAATCCAACCTGTTGCAGCAGCCGATTCATCTGCAAAAAATTTAGCGATATCAGCTAATTGGGGATTCGATAAAGCTTGGGCATTTTCTGGGGTAATACTGCTGATAAACAAATACAAATATGCCCCAGCTAACAGCACAAATGGCAAATATGATGACATTATCTGCCGTGTAACTTTCCAGTTTGGCAATAAAATCATCAACGCCCAAAAGGGTAATACAAAAAGATTGGCGGCATTAAAAAGTTGAGAGATCGTCATATTTTTGTAAAGTGAAAAACATTTCAGTTATTATATGTTTTAAATTAACTAATTATTCATAAATCGTAACTCTCAAAATATAGAAACCCGACTTTTTTGAGAAGTCGGGTTTCTGGGTATACTTATAAAGCTACAAGTTGCGATTCGATTTCTGAAGACTTCAAATCACGTCCAATAAAAACTAAGCGGGTTTGCCTAGGCTCTTCGGGTTTCCAGGGGCGATCGTAAAATTTATCAAATCGGGTTCCTACGCCTTGCATCACCAAACGCATTGATTTATTTGGCACTGCCACAAAGCCTTTAATTCGGTAAATTTCTTGTTGTTGTGCTAATTTCTCTAACTGTTGTTGCAGCTTTTCTGGATCAAAGGTACGATCCAAAACTAAATTAGTTGAGATAATTTCTTCGTCGTGATTGTGGTCTTCTTCAGTATCGTGATGACTGGGACGAGAATCTAAATTGTCTTCAACTGCGGCTTGAAATCCTAATAATATAGATGCATCTAGTTGAGAATTATCGCTCTCGACAATCTTCACCACTCTGGGTAACTCTTGCTTAATCAATTCTTCAACTCTGGCTTTTGTCTCGGCATCCACCAAGTCAATTTTATTCAACACCACTAAGTCTGCACAAGCAAGTTGGTCTTCAAACAGTTCTTGCAAGGGTGTTTCGTGTTCTAGATTATCATCAGCTTGTCGCTGGGCTGCGATCGCATCTGGATTGCTAGCAAATGTCCCCGCCGCTACGGCGGCACAATCTACCACGGTAATCACCGCATCCACAGTGGCGGCGTTGCGAATTTCTTGCCAGCGAAAAGCCTTCACCAATGGTTTTGGTAACGCTAAACCAGAGGTTTCAATCAAAATGCAGTCGATGCTATCTCGCCGCTTGATTAACTCTTGCATCGTCGGGTAAAACTCTTCCTGCACGGTGCAGCATAAGCAGCCGTTGGTTAATTCAAAGATATTAGTGTCGCCCTCACCATCTTCTGGGCAAACTTGACAAGATTTTAACAATTCGCCATCAATACCGAGTTCGCCAAATTCATTGACTAAAACGGCAATGCGGCGGCCTTGGTTGTTTTGTAGCAGGTGGCGAATTAGGCTGGTTTTTCCACTACCTAAGAAGCCTGTAATCACTGTGACAGGAATTTTCGTTGCCATATTTTTGCCTGATTGACTCAGTATAAGAAGTTTTACGGGTTACAAACTTAAATACTGAGATTAAGCTTGGTTTGAAGATTGACTTAGTTATTTTACAGCTATTTTCAGGTAAATAGACCATGCGTAGGGGCGCAAGACCTTACCCCCTACAACAGATGTGGTTCAAATAAATGAAAACTGCTGTAAGTTGAAAATTTATCGAACAGAATTCAGGAGTCAGGAGTCAGAATTCATTCTGAATTCTGTATGACTGGCGGATAGCGCAGCGTATACCCTTCGGGATGCTTCGCTTAGAGCGAGTATTCGAGCGTCGCGTCTGAATAATCGGAGTTTTTGCACCCCCACCAAATTGAAAATTTGGTGGTCTTCAATTCCTGCGCGGTCTGAATCCCCGACTGATAGCGTTCGCTTTTAGCGTCTCTAAGAGTTGCGTTAGCGAGTCTTCTCCCAAGGGGAGACGCCAAAGGCGAACGAGCGTCTTGATTCTGACTCCTGTTAGCGGTAGCGGGGCGTTTAGCCCATTCTGACTTCTGAATTCTTCTTCAAGCACAATCCCAAAACATTGGTGTTAATAACTAACTGCTAACTCTTAAAAATAATTGAGGGGCAATCTCCCCATGCTTGCTTTCACCAACAGAAAGCAGTCACAAGGCGATCGCCCCTAAATATTTTGAGCGTTAATCGCTCTTTCTCCAGAAACACCTATTAATTATCTTTCATTAGGCTATCGGGACTTAGATTCCACACACCAAACTCCGCAATCTCAACACAGTTACTCAGCAGTGACGAGTTCAGTACTGCCGCGTGTACGACGTCGTGTAAGGCTGTTGTACACCATTACACCGATTGCCTTGACTAAATTGCCTTCCAATTCTTGGAACATCTTCATGTTTACGCCAAAGGCAGCGTTAGCTTCATCAACGATGCGATCGGTTGTAGCTTCGTCAAGGGGTAATTCATCCACAATTTGCCGATATTTCGCTTTAAATGCCTTCTCATCAGGAATTTCTGGAAACTCATAAAAAGCTGTTCCTTGCCCATCAGACAAATTCATCGCCGTTACAGCAATATTTTTGAGAATTTGTCCCCCAGATAAATCGCCCAAGTAACGAGTATATGAATGAGCAATTAACAGTTCGGGTTCTGTAGCAGATATTTCTCGGATACGCTTTACATAAGCTTCACCTGCGGGAGATAGCTTAATTTGCTCTCTCCAGTTAGCACCAAAGTAATAACTCAGGTCTTGCTCTAGGGTATACTTGCGGTTTAGCTGAGGAAAGTTAATTTTAGAAAGAATTGGGTGCTGGCGGTGCTTTTCCATTTCTTCTTCCATCGCTGAGTAGACGAAGTAGAAGTTAGCAACAAGTTTCCGGTAAGAGTTTTTCTCGACTACTCCTCTTAAAAAGCACTTGACAAAACCTACATTTTCTGCCATTGTGTGGGCTTTCTTAGTGCCTACACGTAATTTGGTTGCTAAATTGCTGCTCATGCTAAATTTCTCAACTTTAAAAAGTTAACTGCCGGAGTTTTAATTCACTAACGGCTAAAAAAGCCATTAAAACGTTACCTTAAAACTATTTGATGAGAATTTATATTAAAATTTTTTAAGCTGCGGTAGCTTTGTATTTTTTTACACCGCAAGAAAGGTAAGAGAATATAATTTTACATTTCAGTGTTTTGATTTTTTGTTGTTATTAGCTAAATTTTTCTTTCATTCTCAGCTTTGCTGAAAAACCCCTGTCATGAAACAAAGGTAATATTTATTACATATTTTTTGATTAGTAGTATTGCGAAGTGTGAACTAGTACAAATAAAAATCAAGACTAAACGTAATTGCATAAAAGGAATAATTAGTTAAGATGTGGAGACTTTACTAATAATGTAAAAACTAATACTGACTTTATGAAGAATTTACAAAAAAAGAGGCGTGAATTCAGTATGTTTACGTAAAGATAGCTTGATCTAGAATGAATTTCTAAAAAGAAAAAGCATGTCAAAATTGCTGAATAAAGTCTTAAGTGCTATTTTTCAGTGTGATTGTGTGGAGTGTTTAAAAATATGGTTTCATCTATAACTCGGACATCGGGCATTGCTGGGGGTTCTGCTTCCGAAGCTGAGGGATTGGGCAAAGGCATTGAAAGCAGTTTTGGACTGAATTTAATCCCGCTACCAGCAAATCCTTTATTTGGCACAGATGGGATTCGCGGACAAGTAGGAGAATTACTGAGTGCGCCTCTAGCATTGCAAGTTGGTTTTTGGACAGGGATTGTTTTACGTAACCATGCGACTCAAGTAGGGCCAGTCATTCTCGGACAAGACTCTAGAAACTCCAGCGATATGCTGGCAATGGCTTTGAGTGCAGGGTTAACAGCAGCAGGGTTAGAGGTTTGGTATTTGGGATTATGCCCCACTCCTTGCATTGCCTATCTCACCAGCATTACTGATGCCATCGGCGGAGTGATGATTTCTGCTAGCCACAATCCCCCAGAAGACAATGGGATTAAGATTTTTGGTGCTAATGGTGGCAAGTTACCGCAAATATTGCAGGCAGAAATAGAAGCGGGACTGCGTGGCAAGATATCATCGATCGCTAAAGTCAGTAATTGCGGACGGCATTACTCACGTTTTGAGTTAGTAGGGCATTATAGTGAGGCGTTAAAAAAACCCTTGAACAGTAGCCTAAATCTTCAGGGAATGAAAATTGCTTTAGACTTGGCGTGGGGAGCAGCAGTTGGTTTAGCGCCATCAGTATTTACAGAAATGGGGGCAGAGGTAATCTGCTTGCATAACGAAGCAGATGGCGATCGCATTAATGTTAACTGCGGTTCCACCCACCTAGATATTCTTGCAGCCACAGTACAAGAACACAACGCCGACATCGGCTTTGCCTTCGATGGCGATGCCGATCGCGTCTTAGCAGTAGACAATACAGGTAGGCAAGTTAACGGCGATTACATTCTCTACCTGTGGGGACGCCACTTACAACAAAACCAACAATTGCCAGACAACCTGATTGTATCTACAGTCATGGCTAACTTAGGCTTTGAAAAAGCTTGGCAGCAGATTGGTGGTAACTTAATTCGTACCGCAGTCGGCGATCAATACGTGCAAGCCGAAATGCTGCGGACTGGGGGAATGTTAGGCGGCGAACAATCAGGTCATATTCTTTGCCGTCACTATGCAGTTACTGGAGATGGTTTGTTAACAGCCTTACATATCGCAGCTTTGGTAAAAGAAGCGGGTGTTTCCCTTAGCGAATTAGTAGATCAAAGTTTCCAGACATATCCACAATTATTGCGGAACGTGCGAGTTGTTGATCGCGATCGCCGTTTAGGATGGCAAGATTGTCAACCAGTGCAACAAGCGATCGCTCTTGCTGAAGCTGCAATGGGTGATTCCGGCAGAATTTTGGTTCGCGCCTCTGGCACAGAACCAGTAATCAGGGTTATGGTAGAAGCTGCCAATGCAGAACTCGCCAACCACTGGACAAATGAATTAGTTTCGCAAGTCCAACAACATATATAACGTTTCCTACTCCCTTCCCACGACAAAAGATTACCTATTTATTGATCTCTCTCTTGCTTGGTGTCCTTAGCGTCCAACTCTTACGAGACGCTGCGCGTTGGCGGAAGCTTCTCGTAAAGATGGCGGTTCGTGAAAAAATTTAGGTATTCTTTCGGAGGAAGGGAGTAGCTACTATCTCACCATTTAAAAATGCAAATTTTCGTCGTTACGGTTTCTGCAAATTAACCAGTCTTGGTCATCTGTGGAAAAGTTACTATTGATGAGATTTGCATTTTAACGTATATTGTCAACCTCTTTTATAACAAAGAAAGAGGTCTACATATATTTATTGATTATCTTCTATAAGGTAATAAAATGCTTATTTTTGTTGTCCCACTTAAAAGTCCGAAAGTTTCTAATTCCTGGGAACGCGTCACCCAATCATTTGAAAGATGTATCAAATCAATTTGCAATCAAACGTCTCCTGAATTTCATGCTATTGTCGTTTGCCATGAACAGCCAAAAATAGAATTTAATCATCCCCAGATTACGTACATCACAGTTGACTTTGCTCCTCCCAAAGAGACAGACCGTATAGCCAGAGGAGACACAGATAAAGGGCGAAAAATCTTGAAGGGATTAATGTATGCTCGTCAATTTTCTCCAACTCACACTATGGCAGTTGATGCAGATGATTGCATCAGTAAAAATTTAGCCGCATTTATTAAGCAACATCCTAACTCTAATGGATGGTTTATCAACAAAGGTTATAAATATAAAGAAGGTAGTAAATATATATATATTAAAAGAAAAGATTTCTATTCAATGTGCGGCACATCTAATATTATTCGATATGACTTAAATTTATTACCAGAAAACGCAGAATATAATCGAGGTTATGGATACTACAAATATTATATAGACCACGGTAAAATCAAAGGCGTATTAGAAAGCAAAGATAAACCGATTGAACCACTACCATTTCCTGGAGCAGTTTACATTGTAGAAACAGGAGAAAATCTTTTTTACGGTTCAATGAAGTTAAACTTCAATTTTTTTGATCGAAAATCCCTAACTCAATCAGTTAAAGATGAATTTGGCTTGTACACGCTATAGCCATATTAATCCATTTATATGTAAGCTATAGATTGTTTTTTCAGGCTGACAGGCTACAGCGCCACTATGCCAAGATCCAAATCTAAAAATAAAAAATCAAAAAAACAGGCTGAAAAAGAAACTCCTACTCTTAGCCTCAAAGAACAGTTAGCCCAAAAGCGCAAAGCAGCTCAAGGGCGTAAAGAACTCATTAGCTTACTCACCACCGTTACCTTTATCAGTGCCTTAGTTGGCATTTTACTTTTTTTCGTAGGTGGAATTAAAGTGGCAGTCCCTGCCGTCTTAGGGATACTTGTCATATCACTTTCCTACAAATACCCACGCCAAGCCCTATATGCCTTCATCATTTACGTACCCATTGGGGGTACTGTTACCTACTACTTGGGCAATAGTCCCATACTCCAATTAGCTAAAGACGCCTTTTATGTTCCAGCACTAATTGGACTTTGGCAGACGTGTCGTAAACAGGGACTACCGATAATTATTCCCCAAGGGATAAAAATCCCACTCTATCTAGTTTTGGTTTGCAGTCTGCTAACGCTACTATTTATCAATGGTGGACAGCAGTTTAACCCGCCTAGTGTGGGACTATTAGAAAAAGCACCCCCAGAAATACCATTAGGTATGGGCATTCTGGGACTGAAAGTATTTTTAGGCTATGTCCCCCTAATTGGTTGTGCCTATTATCTAATTCGAGATAAGCGGGATTTTCTATTGTTATCGCGCCTCCAGATTACTCTCGTACTAATTTGCTGTGTACTGGGATTTATTCAATACCTGTTACTACTAACTGGTGTGTGTCAAGGCACTAGAGGTCTTGAAGGAAATGCCTTATTTGTCACATCACTAGAAGCCCGGTGTTATTTTGGTGGAGCGCTCTTATATAGTCCTGAAGAAGGGGTTATTCGCTTACCAGGGACATTTGTAGCCCCTTGGCAGTGGGCATGGTTCTTAATTTCCAGCACCTTTTTTACATTTGCCACTGCCTTCACTGATCCTTCCCCAATATGGCGGTTAATCGGTTTAAGTTCTTTAGCGGCAGTCTTTATCAATGCTGTAATCTCTGGACAAAGAATTGCTTTAGCTTTAGTACCAATCTGCTTCGTGATTTTGCTATTGCTCACGGGTCAACTTGGCAACCTTAAACGGTTTATCCCCATAGGTATAGGACTTGCCCTGCTTCTGGGAATAGCAATGGTGACTAACCCTGAAGTTGTACAACAGAGAACCGAGAGTTTTACAGGTCGATGGGAGGCTTCACCACCTCAAGATTTTATCGTCCAGCAATTTGAAGACAATTGGAAAAACGTAGATGGGCCCTTGGGAAGTGGCTTAGGTCGAGCAACTAACTCTGCCCGCGTAATGGGTAAAACTAAGCTGGTGGAAACTTACTACCCTAAAGTACTTTTTGAAGTGGGAATTCTTGGAGTGCTAGCTTTTTTGAGTTTGGTAACAACTTTAACAATTCTTGGCTTTAAAACCTATCGCTCCATAAAGAACCGTAATTTCCGCAGTTACGGAGCAGCTTTGTGGGTGTTTATATTGTTTATTAGCTACAACACCTACTACTATCCTTTGGATGTTGATCCAGTTGCTGTCTATTATTGGTTTTATGCGGGAGTTCTTTTTAAATTGCCAGAACTGGAAAAACAAGATAACGAAGATGCCAATCCTCAGCAAAAAAACCAGAAAAAACGTCTAAAAACAATTTAAATGAAATAAAAATGGCAAAAGTTATCATAGGAGGTCAACAACACCTCAGCATTCCAAACCTACCTCGAAATTCTCGGCATACACTCATCCGCCCCAAGCCTTTTCCCGCAGGTAGATATCCTATAGAAAAAATTTGGTATCCTTTAGGCAGCTTTATGGCGTGGCAACCTGTGTGGGGAAGATACCAAGCAATTCATTCTTTCAACAGAATTTTATATACAAACAAACCTTGGTTTCTCACCTTTGAAGATCATCGTGTTTTATATAGAAATCCTCAAAATCAAGCTGAAGCTGCAATTTATGATTTATTAAACAATCGTTTAGCATTAGGAAATTGCCAAAAAATCATTGCTATCTCTGATTATGCCAAATTGAGATTTATTAACCGAATAGCAGGTTGGAAGATAGAAGAAAAAGTAAGTAATAAATTGGATGTAATTCATCCAAATTTTCCAGTTAGAGTTAAGCAATCAAAACTTTATCAGGAACAGCAAAATCTCCAGCTTGTATTTATCGGAAATCATATTGCCCGCAAAGGCGGAGTTGTTGCTTTAAGACTCGCCAAAAAAGCTGAAAAGTTAGGCTTACCCATTACTGTACATATAATTTCGGGGCTGGAACATGGTTCAGGAGTCCCGACAGATTTTCCCGATCGCAGCAAATATATTGAGGATTTAAAGTTACTTGATCTAAATAACGTTGTCTTTCATAAAAATATTCCTAATGACAAAGTTATTGAGTTATTATCCCAAAGTCATTTTCAATTAATGGCGACATTACAGGATACTTATGGCTATAGTATTATCGAAGGATTTTCTGTTGCCACTCCGGCAATTACAACAAATGTATGTGCCTTACCAGAGTTTGTGCGTCACGGCGAAAATGGCTATATTTTAGAATTACCAATTAATGAAATTAGGCACTGGAATAATTGGTTGTACGGAGAAAAAACTAAAACAAATGAATATTGGGAAATTGTCAATAGCACATATAACTATTTGGCAGAGAAAGCATTGCAACAAATCAGCCAATTTCTGGATAGAAATGATAAACAAGAACATTATGAATTTTTAAGTGCAGGAGCATTAGCTCAAGCACAAATGTTGCATAACTCTGAAAAGCAAAATGAGTTATTTGATAATCTTTATGCAGCAGTGTAAACCAAAGCAATGGCTGCTTACTCAGCTTCATGAAAACTAATTTTTACAAGGCTATTATAGAAGTAATAAAATTACTTAATAAAAATAATGAATGATTGTCCATTAATTAGTGTAGTAATCCCGACTTACGGGCGGGAAGAACCGTTACAAAATAGCATTGTAGATGTTTTAAAACAAGACTATCCAAATTTTGAAGTTTTAGTTGTAGACCAAACCCAAAACATCAACCAGAAATTCAAGCCTACCTAGAGAAAATGGCGGAGATTGGTAAAATTAAATGGTTGCGTTTAGATTGGGCAAGTTTGCCAGGGGCGCGGAATTATGCTATCCGCCGATCTTCTGGTGAAATAATATTATTTATTGATGACGATGTTCAGCTAACCCCTGGATTATTAGCAGCCCATGCGAAAAATTATTTGCAAAACCCAGAGGTTGGGGCTGTGGCTGGGCGGGTATTTGACAGAATGAAATTAGGTGATTCTGGGGGAGATTTACAGATTGAATATTTGCCTCCCCAAGCTATGGATCCAGGAATTGCTTGGTATCATATTGATTTAGTACATACCACCAAACCCCAGCAAGTGTTGACGGCGAGGGGTTGCAATATGTCATTTCGCCGCGAAATATTTACTAAATACGGATTGAGGTTTGATGAGAGGTTTCGCGGCAGTGCAGTGCGCGAAGAGTCAGATTTTTGTTTGCGGGTGCGACAGACAGGGTATAAGATTTGGTACGACCCAGAGGCCCATTTGGTGCATTTAGGCGAAGAAACGGGAGGTTGTCATGATATTAGTATGCGATCGCTCAAATATCAACTTACCTTTTACCACAACCATTTCTTGCTGGGGCTGAAAAACCTTACTGCTATCCAAGCTTTACGCCTATACGCCCGTTTATTCGATTGTCACGTACTCGGTCGTCCACCTTGTCACAAAAGTGGTTCCCCCATTAAAATTGCTACTCGCGCTATTTTCTACATTTTGGGTTTTTTCAAAGCCTTGGGTACTGTCATCCAATCACTATGGAACGATGGTCAAATTTACACTCATTTGGATGAACAAGTTTAGGCATTGGTCATTGGTCATTAGTGAATAACAAAGAATAAATGAAAAATGAGAATTTTAGTTGCTAGTCACACTTATATCGTAGACCTCAACTGTGAAAAATTACGCGCTTTATCTCAACTCAAACCTGAAATTGAAGTAACAGTTGTAGTTCCAAAGCGCTGGAAACCAGGTGGTGTACAAAATAGAATTATTGAAACTGAATACCGCGATGAAGGCACATTTAGAATAGTTCCCGTTTCTAATTTCAGTCAAAATCATCAAGGACTACTTACCTTTGGTGCTGATTTAATATCTTTGTTAAAACAATTCCGCCCTCAAATCATCCAAGTAGAACAAGGATCTAGAGGACTGGCTTATACTCAAATGATTGCTTTAAATAAGCTATTAGGACTTAAGGCAAAAAATGTATTTTTTACTTGGTGGAACCTACCATATAATCTAAAATTGCCAATTGCTTTATTAGAAAAATATAACCTCAATCACAGCCACGGTATCATTTCTGGCAATCAGGATGGAGCAGAAGTTTTGCGACAAAGGGGATATCAGGGGGCAATTAAGGTTATGCCACAACTAGGCGTAGATGAAAGCCTATTTACTCCCAAACTGCAACCAGAACTAGCAGCTAAATTTGGCATTAAAAAAGAAGATTTTGTAGTAGGTTTTGTTGGACGTTTTGTGCAAGAAAAGGGTTTATTAACGCTTTTAGATGCCTTAGTAAAGTTGAAATATAAACCCTGGAAATTACTGCTACTTGGACGGGGAGAGTTGCAAAATGAATTAATTAATATAGCCACAGAAAAGAATATTGAAGACAGATTAATTTTGGTAGAAAGTGTTCCTCATAACGAGGTTGCAAACTATATCAATTTAATGAGTACTTTGGTACTACCTTCGGAAACAACTTATAAGTTTAAAACCTTAACTTCTGTTGGCTGGAAAGAACAATTTGGTCATGTGATAATTGAGGCAATGGCTTGCCAAGTTCCTGTGATTGGTTCTGATTCTGGTGAAATTCCTTATGTAATTGGTGATGCAGGTTTAGTATTTCCCGAAGGTAATGCTCAAGCCCTTGCTAATTGCTTAGTTCAATTAATGGATAAACCAGCTTTTGCTCATACTTTGAGTGAAATGGGTTATCAAAAAGCAATGATTAAATATACAAATAAAGCTTTGGCTAAACAGCAATTAGAGTTCTATCAAGATTTAGTCATTGGTCATTAGTGAATAACAAAGGACAAATGACAATTGATAAAAAAATGAAAATATTACAAATTGTCCCCTCAATTTCTTTGATTTATGGCGGCCCCAGTCAAATGGTGTTAGGGCTAGCTCCAGCGTTGGTAAAAGAAGGAGTGGAAGTTACAATTATCACAACTGATAGTAATGGCGATAATGGTCAAACACCTTTAGATGTTCCTTTAAATTGTCCAATTAAACAAGATGGCTATGAAATAATTTACTTTCGTTGCGCCCCATTTCGTCGCTACAAATTTTCACTCGATTTATTAAACTGGCTAAAACGTCATGCTGACGAGTTTGATATAGCACATATTCATGCTTTATTCTCCCCTATAAGTAGCGCTGCTGCTGTGGTGTGTCGTCAGCAAAAGCTACCTTATATTTTCCGTCCTTTGGGTACTCTTGATCCGGCTGATTTACGGAAGAAAAAGCAATTAAAACAGCTTTATGTCGCACTTATAGAACGCCAAAATTTAGCTGGTGCGGCGGCTATTCATTTTACTAGCGTTCAAGAAGCTAAAATATCAGAACGATTTGGAGTATCTACGCCAGATTTAGTGATTCCCTTGGGTGTGATTCCACCTCAACCCTCTATTAAAGATGTATGTAGTAAGTTAGAAATCCCAAAGGATGTACCGTTAGTGCTGTTTATGTCACGAATTGATCCAAAAAAGGGATTAAATTTGTTGATTCCGGCGCTAGAAAAGCTGTTAGCGATTGGTTATAACTTTCATTTTGTCTTAGCTGGTACTAATCCGCAAGATCCAGATTACGAACAAAAGATAATATCCCAAATTCAAAATTCACCACTGCGATCGCACACTACAATTACTGGCTTTGTCACTGGTGAACTCAAAGTTAGTTTACTACAAGCTGCTGATTTATTTGTCTTGCCTTCCTACTACGAAAATTTTGGGATTGCTGTAGCTGAAGCGATGGTTGCAGGTGTACCTGTAGTCATTTCTGATCAAGTGCATATTTGTCAACAGATACATGATAGTGAGTCGGGTTGGGTGGGTGCAACAGATGTGCAAGCATTGGTAGAGTTACTACAAGAAGCATTGCAAAATCCCGCAGAATGCCAAACGCCGGGGATTAAATGCTCAAAAATATGCATTGGAAAATTTTAGCTGGGATGCGATCGCAAGGCAAACAATCCAAGCCTACCAGCAAATTCTTACGAACAAATTAATTTAACCCAATGCAGACAACAGCAGTTTTTGCCAAATAGGTGCTAGAACCGCTTTCACAACAATATCCGCAATCACAAAACCAATCCCAATTAACATATAAATTTTGGGAAAGGGAGATTTCGGAACTTCGCTTCTAATGCGAGTTATTAGATTTAATCCTAATGCAGCTAAAGCCACCCCAGTGGCAATAAACCCGATTATCCGCAAAAGTGACCAAGGATACCACCCTAAAATAGCTGCTAACCAAGGTTTAGCACTCAATTTTACTAATACTGCAACATAAAAATTCATGTAGTTCAGCATCCAAGTGCCGAATATCAATGCCATGCTACTTAAGGTGACAACGCAGAGAATACAAAAAATTCCGTAGTGTAATAGATGGTCTGGTAAAAATAAATTGAGTGAACCTTCCATGCCATCTCCCGTGCGAATCCAGTGCAGCATCTCTTTTGTGTATGACTGTCCCCGAAGAATAACTTTTGCTGCTGTTTCTGGTGCGAGCGTAGTTGCTACAATTACGGCAATACTCTGTAAAACTCCCCACACTAACATCCACCAAAAAGCACTTTTATATTGTTGACGACGCACTTGTAAGAAGAAAATGGGATAGGGGACAGCAGCACCTAAAATCGGCATTAACCAAGGAACTCTAAAAAGAAAACTCGCAGTTGTACTGAGGATAACCCCAATCACCAAAAAGATTACTATCATCATTAATTGAAACTTCAAAAATAATAAGCATATTTGTAGTTTTTATCGAACAGAATTCAGGAGTCAGGAGTCAGGAGTCAGAATTCAGAATGAATTCTGTACGACTGGTGGATAGCGCAGCGTTAGCGAGTCTGCGAGCGTCTTGATTCTGACTCCTGAATTCTGACTTCTTCTTCAATCTCACTACTTGCTTTATCAAAATTCGATTTGCAACAACTTAAAAATTTATCACAATATTGCATCTATGCGAAGAAACTTTCTCGAATTCTGCAATAAGGTGGAAATGTTGCAACTCAATAACACTAAATATGCAATGGCTTGTAGTTGGGTATCACCCTGATATTTGCAATCCTCTATGTAAAGAAAAACCTGTAGGAAAAATATATCAATTAGAAGCATATATGTGTAATTTAGTCAATAGTTTGTATCTTCCTCTTGTCCCTTATCTGAGAGGGCTGACAACCTAAAATTTTGTTTCAAACTGCTAAAGTCCGATTGGGAAATAGGGGTTTTGTGTCATGATGGCATATTAGAATATATATGCTTCTAACTACAGGGAATCTCTCATGGCTCTCCGTCTTGGTGACACAGTACCCAACTTTACGCAAGCCTCAACACACGGCGACATCGATTTTTATGAATGGGCAGGTGACAGCTGGGTTGTGCTGTTCTCTCACCCTGCTGATTTTACACCTGTTTGCACAACAGAACTCGGCACAGTAGCCAAGTTAAAACCAGAATTTGACAAGCGCAATGTCAAAGCGATCGCACTTAGTGTTGATGATGTTGAATCCCACAAAGGCTGGGTAGGAGACATTGAAGAAACTCAAAGCACAACCCTTAACTACCCAATTTTGGCAGATGCGGATCGCAAGGTTTCTGACCTTTACGATATGATCCACCCCAATGCTAATGCGGCTGTGACAGTGCGATCGGTTTTTGTAATTGACCCCAATAAGAAACTCCGTCTCTCTTTCACCTATCCTCCCAGCACAGGACGCAACTTTGATGAACTGTTGCGGGTGATTGATTCTCTGCAATTGACTGATAATTACAGTGTGGCAACACCAGCCGACTGGAAAGATGGAGAGGATGTCGTAATTGTCCCCTCACTCAAAGATCCAGAAGTACTCAAAGAAAAATTCCCCAAAGGTTATGAGGAAATCAAACCGTATCTGCGGATGACTCCTCAGCCTAACAAGTAAATCTGAGAATGATTTCGGATAAAAAAGACATCTCCGAAAAAGAATGTAGAGAGGTAGCATTGCTACGTCTCTACAAGGGTTCTGGTTAACGCATATTTAATTTCTGGAGATGTCTAAAGCAGAGACGCCAAGTTATTATATCTTGGTGTCTTTGTTTTTTTGCATAAGAATATCCTCAGTGAACTAGGTGTCCAAACTTGGTGGGATCTAAATTACCGTTACAAAACTTCATTGCGTTAGCGCCGTGTACCACTACAAGCAAGCTACGCGCAGCGTCTCGTAGAGAGTATTATTAGGAATTATCTTAACAGCACCCCAAATTGTACTTCACAGTACCTTTTTTTGTGCTAGATATTTTTAATATTCATAAGAGTAACTTATTTAATATAAGATATCTATTTGATTTTCACTTATACGAGTATTTCTGCTTACTTAAAAGTAAATATAGGAATCCGGTTTGATTACTGAAATTATTTGCGTAGGCTGGGAGTGGGGAGTAGGAAAAAAGACTTTTTGAGTGTACGGAGTTTTTTCAAAAATCAAATATGAGTCCTATATCAGCATTGCTATATGTTATACACAACGTAAGATATGAAAAATTCTCCCGAATGCTGCGAATTTAGTTAGTATTTTGAGAGAGATGTACTTAAATTAAGAGATAAATTTCCTAAAATCGATATATTTATTCAGCAGATTTTGTCATTTCTATTCCTAAGTGAACTCGATTAGTTATGCTCCTAGATTTAGAAAGATTTTATCAGGCTTGCAATCCAAGCAGACCTCTAATTATAGGAAACGCTAGCGATCGCAGGTACTATATCGATTTTGCTGCGGTACGGGGTGGCAAAATTATCGAAGCTTTGCAGCGCACGATCGCTCGAATCTCGCCGGATATCCCAACCTGTCAGCTATTTACAGGACATCTCGGTTGTGGAAAATCAACAGAGTTGTTGCGCCTCAAAGCTGAGTTAGAAGTGCAACAATTTCATGTAGTTTACTTTGAGTCTACCCATGTCTTAGAAATGGCAGATGTGGATGTGACTGATATTTTGTTGGCGATCGCTGGACAGGTGAGTGAAAGCCTAGAAGCGATGAAAATTAGGTTCAAGTCTACCTACTTTACCAAGTTATTTGGTGAACTTGTGGATTTCTTGCAAACGCCAATTGATCTTGGGGTAGAAGCCGAGTTGTCTGTGGGGATTGCCAAAATTACAGCTAAAACTAAAGAAAGTCCCCAATTGCGGCGACGGTTAAGGGATTACTTGGAACCACGAACAGCAAATATTTTGCAGTCAATTAATCAAGAATTGCTAGAAGCTGCCACCAAGGAACTGAAAACCAGGGGTAAAAAAGGACTGGTGGTAATTGTTGATAACTTGGATAGAGTCGCAATTCGACCTTTACCATCGGGGCGATCGCTGCCAGAATACTTATTTATTCAGCGTGGTGAACAGTTACGCAAACTGAATTGTCATATAGTCTACACTATTCCCTTAGCCCTGACTTTCTCCAACGATAGCGCTGAACTTCAGCATCGTTTGGGTGGAGGAGTCGCCCCCAAAGTCTTACCGATGATACCTGTACGTTTGCGCTCTGGAGAGGTTTTTCCTCAAGGGCTAGCAATGATGCGGCAAATGGTGCTAGCTAGGGGTTTTCCAGACATTTTGCCTAGCGATCGGTTAGGCTTAATAACAGAAGTGTTTGATAGCTTGGAAACCTTAGATCGATTGTGCCTGATGAGTGGTGGTCATGTACGCGACTTACTAGGATTACTGTTTGACTGTCTGCGAGAACAAGATCCACCTTTTGATCGGGAATGTGTCGAACTGGTAATTCGAAGACAACGTGATTACCGAGCCAACGCCATCGATCCCCATGAGTGGGAACTAATCTTTCAGGTGGTGCAACAGCAGAGAGTCAGAGGTGATATAGAATACCACACCCTATTGCGAAGTTTATTTGTATTTGAATACCGCGATCATCAAGGAGCTTGGTTTGCCGTCAACCCAGTTTTAGCAGAGACGGAAAAATTTAAATCATGGTTGAACGACACCCACAAGTAGATGTAAGAGCAGCTAATGAGCGTGCTTTGCGAAGTTTGGGGAGAGCAATTACCCTTTCTAGTGGTCAATTTTCCCTAGTTTTGGTGTGCTGCAATTATCGAGTTTTGCAAGAGCTTATGCTACAAAGACTTGAAGAACTCTCTTCAGGAGTACACCAAATTCAAAAGGTAGTTCTGCCGCATAATGCTAGAAGTCTTTACACAAGTATTCATTTACAACTGCTAACCGCAGCTAATCCGCCATCGGCGTTGATGATTTTAGGTTTAGAGTCAGTAGATGGACTCGATGATTTACTTCGATCTGTCAATCATATTCGAGATGAATTTCGCAAACGCCACCCATTTCCGATGATTGTGTGGGTGAATGAGGATGTATTGCAAAAAGTAGTGCGTTTAGCACCAGATTTCGCTAGTTGGGCGGCGACACCGATTCGGTTTGAAATGACAACTCAATCACTGCTGCAATTTCTGCAACAGGAAACTGACTCTTTATTTGCTACAATATTACGAACCGACCCCGCACAACACCAACCTCATTCTACAGTCGAGCAAGTCTGGGAACATAGCTATGAACTCCACTTTGCCATTAGAGAGTTGCATAATCGTGGTATTACCTTAGAGCCAGAATTACACGCTAGTTTAGAATTTGTTTTTGGTTTAGATAATTATATTAGCGATCGCATTGATACAGCTTTAAGCCATTTTCAGCAAAGCTTGCTAGTTTGGCAAAAGTTGGCAAAGAAAGGGGATGAGGAGGAGTTTACTTCTCCTGCTCCCTTTACTTCTCCATCTCCTCCATCTCCCCCATCTCCTTTACTTCTGCGACAGGGAATTTTGCTGTTTTATATTGGGCTGTGTTATTGCCGTTTTGCAGAGCAAAATCAAACAGAAAATCGCCGCCATTGGTATACAGCTAAATCTTATTTCCAGCAGTGCTTGAATATCTTGCAGGTGGCTGGACGTTTAGACATAGTTGCTGGATTTATTGGTCAACTTGCAGAGGTTTTGCAATATCTGCAAGAGTGGGAAGAGTTGCAGACTGTTGCTCAAAAGTCTTTGGAGTTACATCAAACTTATGGTAGTCAAATCCAATTAGCTTGTGACTATGGTTTTTTGGCACAAGTGGCTGTGCAGCAGTCGCGGTGGGTACAGGCGAGTATTTTAGCACACGTATCACTGCTGAAATTAGGTGAGGCGCAAAAGCACAACGACCCTCATAACTGCTTATTTCCATTATTATTGGCGCAAATTTACTATTTAGTGTTGGCAAAAGCACAGCGCAATATAGGTGAGCTAGAAGTTGCGCATGAATATTTAGAAAAGGCGACAAAAGAACTGCCGACAGCCTTAGAAAGCAGTGCCCATCAATACGATGCCCATCGTTATATTCGCTTATTGCGGACACTGCGATCGCTCTACTTTGAAGAAGGTCGGTATCTGGAAGCTTATTACATTCGACAGAAACGGCGTTCTGTTGAACAGCAGTATGGTTTTCGGGCTTTTATCGGTGCGGGACGCTTGCAACCCCAAAGGCAAGCGACAAACCCAGCATTGATGTCACCTTCTGGAAGTACCAGCGTGGCTTTAGAAATTGCCGCTTCTGGTCGGGAGCGTGATATTAATAACTTAATTGGCAGAATTAGCCGCGCCGATCAAAAGCTAACGGTGATTCATGGTCAATCAGGGGTAGGTAAGAGTTCTATTGTCACGGCGGGTTTAGTTCCGGCGCTGCAAAATCGAGCCATTGGCGATCAAATAGCCGTGCCTGTGGTGCTACAAGTTTATACAGATTGGTCACGGGAATTAGGAAAATCTTTAAGTGAGGCGATGTCTAATGACCCATCCCTTGCCATTTACGCTGATATGAAGCCAGAAGTAGCCAATGAAGCAGAAACTTTGCCTTACTCTGACACACCGATCACCATTTTCAAAATTTTACAACAACTAAAAGAAAATGCTGACAACCATCTGATCACAGTTTTAATTTTTGACCAGTTTGAAGAATTTTTCTTTGGTTATAGCGATCGCAATCAAAAACAGGAGTTTGATAAATTTATTAGCGATTGTCTGAATATACCCTTTGTAAAAGTTATTTTTTCCTTGCGAGAAGATTATTTACATCGTTTATTAGACTTTAAAAATGTTTCTGCGCTGGAAGCGATTAATAATAATATTCTCGACAAGCATATCCGCTATCAGTTAAATAATTTTTCGCCAGAATATGCTAAAGCAATTATCCAAAAATTGACAGAGCGATCGCACTTTAATTTAACACCTGCTTTAATTGATGCCTTAATCGAAGATTTATCAACAGAATTTGGAGAAGTCCGCCCCATTGAGCTACAAGTTGTCGGAGCGCAAATTCAAGATGAGCGCATTACTACACTAGAAGAATATCAGCCATATAGACCCAACAAACTCATCGAGCGATATCTTAAGGAACTAATTAAAGATTGCGGCCCAGAGAATGAAAGAGCCGCTTTACTTGTCTTATATTTACTCACAGATGAAAGTAACAACCGACCTTTTAAAACTCGTGCTGAGTTAGCGGCGCAGCTAGCAGAATTAGAAGATGCTGGCAAATTAGATTTAGTATTAGAGATTTTAGTCAGCTCAGGCTTAGTGGTTCTTTTCCCTGATGTACCAGAACGCTATCAACTGATTCACGATTATTTAGTAGACTTGATTCGCTACCTGCAACAACAAGAATCGAGTTTACAAGTACAACTAAATCAGTTGCGCTCTAAAGTAGAACAAAGTAAAGCTGAAATTGATCGGCTCAAGAGCGAACTTAGCCAAAATAGCCAGCGATCGCAATTGATAGATTCTCATCCCCAACAAAGTTTAGACTTATTAACAGAGTTGCGAGAATTACACAAGCGGGAAGAATTGAGTCAGTTAGAAATTGAGCAATTGCGAGCTGAACTTAAAGAAAAAGAGTTAACAGCTAAACTTGCGGAAAGTCAAAAGAAACAAAGACTCAGTGAAGCTCAATTAAATCGTTCGCTAAAAATCGCCCTAACTGCTTCTTTTCTCGCCATATTAGGATTAAGTGTTTCCATCGTCACAGCAGTAGATAGCGAAATTAAAACCCTCAGTGCATCTAGTGAAGCCCTCTTTGCCTCGCAAAAAGGTATTGATGCCTTAAAGGAGGGTTTAAAGGCAGGGAAAAAATTACAACAAACAGTTTGGGTAGATTCCTATACAAAAGAGCAAGTACGGACGGCATTATATCAAGCCGTTTCTGGGTTAAAAGAATATAACCGCTTGGACGGGCATATATCTGGGGTAAATAGTGTTGCATTCAGCCCTGATCGCTCTTTAATTGCCTCAGCCAGTGCAGATACTACAATCAAACTCTGGCATCCCGATGGTAGCTTGGTTAAAACCTTGTCGGGCCATGAAGATGTAGTTAATAGTGTCAGTTTCAGCCCAGATGGTCAAATTGTTGCTTCCGCCAGTCAAGACAGGACAGTAAAACTTTGGAGTCGAGATGGTCAACTGCTTGCTACCTTATTAGGGCATCAAGCTGTGGTGAATAGTGTTAGTTTCAGCCCAGATGGGCAGATTATTGCTTCGGCGAGTACAGACAAAACAGTGAAATTGTGGAGCCGAGATGGTAAGCTGCTCAAAACCTTGCAAGGACATGATGGTGCAGTTTTGAGTGTCGCTTGGTCAACCGATGGACAAACCATTGCTTCTGGGAGTGCTGACAAAACAGTGAAATTGTGGAGTCGGGATGGTAAGCTGCTCAAAACCTTGCAGGGACATGAAGATGCAGTTTTGAGTGTCGCTTGGTCGCCCGATGCTAAAACTATTGCTTCAGCTAGTTTAGACCAGACAATCAAACTGTGGAATCTGGAGGGTAAATTACTGCGAACCTTATCAGGGCATAGTGCTGGAGTTACCAGTATCAGTTTTAGCCGTGATGGTAATACGATGCCTACGGCGGGCTACGCCTACGCTTCTGCAAGTACCGACGAGACAATCAAACTCTGGAATTTTGAAGGTGTGCTGCTAGGAACCCTAAAGGGACATAATAATTGGGTTAACAGCGTCAGTTTCAGCCCAGACGGTCGCACCCTAGCTTCTGCAAGCCGCGACAAAACTGTTAAACTTTGGCATTGGGACGATGTGTTATTACGAAAACCCAAAGCCGATAACGATGACTGGATAACTAGCATCAGTTTCAGCCCAGACGATCGCACCTTAGCAGCAGCAAGCCGAGACAAAACTGTAAAACTTTTCAGCCGCGAAGGTAAACTACTCCGTACTTTTACTGGGCATGAAGGTCAAGTTTGGGGAGTTAGTTTCAGCCCCGATGGTCAAGTAATTGCTTCGGCTAGTAAAGATAAAACTCTAAAGCTTTGGAGTCGTGACGGTAAACTACTCAATACTTTACAGGGTCATAATGAAGCCGTCTTGAGTGTAGCTTGGTCGCCTGATAGTCAAATAATTGCCTCAGCTAGTAAAGATAAAACGGTGAAACTTTGGAATCGCAACGGTAAACTACTTAACATTTTGCAGGGACATCAAGATGACGTGAATTGGGTCAGCTTTAGTCCTGATGGCAAGTTGCTAGCCTCAGCCAGCGATGACAAAAGCGTGAAAATCTGGAGTGTATATGGTAAATTGCTATACACATTAACTGGTCATAGCCGCCGGGTAAATGGGGTTGCTTGGTCGCCTGATAGTCAAGCGATCGCTTCAGCTAGTATTGATAACACAGTGAAGATTTGGAGTCGGGACGGTGATTTGCTAAATACTCTTACAGGCGATGGTGATAGTTTTATCAGTGTGAGTTTTAGCCCCGATGGTAAGACTTTGGCTGCTAGCAGTGATGACAAAGTGAGGATTTGGAACCGAGAAGGGACATTACTAATTGCTTTAAAAGGTGATAAGCAAGAGTTAACCAGCGTCAGTTTTAGTAATGACGGTAAGACTCTGGCTGCGGGTAGTGGTAATGGTACAGTGATTTTCCAGAATTTGGCAGATATCGAACTGGAAAAATTGCTGGCACGAGGTTGCAATTTGCTACATGATTATTTGCAGACTAATCAAAAGGTAATGAAAAGCGATCGCGCCTTGTGTTCTGGTAGGTGATGGAGAAGAATGATGAAAGGTAATGTGGTGTTAAGATAAGTAAACCGACTCCCTCGCGCCAAAGTTCAATGACTATTGCTAAACTGTCCGAACTAGGCATTACTCACCTTCCCGACCATACTGAGTTACCAGATTCAGATGGAACCTTTGTGAAAAACTTTCAAGAACACCCACAAAGCATACTTCTAACTGACTCCGTTCAAGGTATATTACAGCAAATTCACTCAGATAATCAGTATTGTATTGGTCAAGATTGTGGCATTTACTGGCGTTTGACTGAACCACCTGAGCGCGGTGCAGAAGCACCCGATTGGTTTTACGTCCCGAATGTTGCACCTATGTTAAACGGTCAGTTTCGACGTTCTTATGTGCTGTGGCAAGAATATGTTGCTCCCCTAATTGTACTGGAATTCGCTTCTGGGGATGGTTCACAAGAAAGAGATAATACTCCAATTACTGGTAAATTCTGGGTATACGAGCAAGCAATCCGCGTACCTTTTTATGGCATTTACGAATTTAGCAAAGCTGCGATTGAGGTTTATCACTTAGTTGATGGTAGGTATCAGCAACTCACAGCTAACGAACGTGGACATTATGAGATTTCCTTGATGGGTGTCGAATTGGGTATTTGGCAAGGACAGTATGGAAATACTAAAGCGCCTTGGTTGCGTTGGTGGGATGCACAGGGAAATCTATTACTAACTGGTGAGGAAAAATTGCAGTTATTAGCACCTCAACTAGAACAAGAACAAGAAAAATCGCAGTTATTAACATCCCAATTGGAACAAGAACAGCAAAAAAACCAGCGTTTAGAAGAACGCTTGAGACAACTTGGAATTAATCCTGATGAAGTTTAATATTTGATTGGGGATGGATGGACAAGTGTTATTATGCTACTTCTTTAATGCAGTAGATAATTGGCGCAAGCGATCGCTAACTTCTAAGTTAGACTCTTGCGATCGCAATTTTGGTGGGATCTCTGCTAACAAAAGTGGATTTTCTTGCAACCATTCGTTAAGTGCAACTCCCATCCATGTGCCTTGCTTTTCTCTAAAACTATCAATCAATCCCTTGAGTTATTGAATGCAGTATGATTCAAAACCTGCTGCTTCAAAAATTGCCGCCCGCAAGTACTCTTCAAAAGCATTAATATCATTTTCTACTTCAAATATTACATCATCTTGCGGAGATTGGAATTCACTGGATACATCTATAGCAATTTGTGTGGCAACATTAATAATCGGTGCTGCGATTCCTGTTATTCCTAAAACTTGTTGCCTTGTATTAGGATTGTAGAGTAATTTATAACCATATTTTGCGTATCTTTTAAGAATTTGAAAAGCTGCTTCTTCTCCTGTATAATAGTTATCAACTATTTCAATATCTACACCAAGGCTTTTAGCAATTTTATCGCGGGCATCGCTATTAAGTGGAGCGCGAATTAATACTTCTGCAACTGGACGGGCAAAACGTAAAAACAGAACACTTAAGCTATTTTCTAGCTTAGATAAAAAGTATTCTTCCGATTTATCAATTAATCTTTCTTTGACTTGCTTACTGCCCCACAACAAGGTTGTCATGTATTCGACTAGTTTTAATGCCTCATCTTTCAATTCTAGAGCGAGTTGTCGGGCTATAGAAGATAAAAGCTTGCTAATATCGCCATATAAATCTTCACGCCAAGCGAAATTAGCTTTCATGCGGTCAAACTGTGGGAATGAGTTAGCAGCAAAGATAATATCTTTTTTTCTAAATGCTTCTGTTTTCAGTTTTTGGATTTCACTGGCAACAATTTGTAGATATCTCTCTTTAAATTTGGCGAGGCTGGTTGCAGAATTAGTAGTTAAATTATCAAAAGAGTTATTGGTAACAGAATCATAAAACTTTTGGAGATCGGCTTTCTTCTCTTCCCATCTATGATTCCACCATTCGCTAAACAAAACTCGTCTACGGTCTTCTTCAAATCGTTTTGCTTCTTCAGGGTTTTCAGGATAACGTTTACTAACTAAATTATAAATTTCTTCCGAGGTAGCTAAGATTGTATTTATGGAAGCCTCACATCTCTTTTTTAAGATAAATACACGTTCAGTATTAATATAATTAAATATTTTCTCTTTGATTTCTGGAATTCCAGTACCTTTCTTATTTAAAGTTTCCTCATCGAGAATCCCAGTTAATCTTTTTAACTGGGCTTGGATATTACTTGTATCACCAATCTCTAACCTTGTTTGTTCTCCAGCTAATCCATTCAAAATTAGATATGCTCCAGCAGAACCATATATAATACGTTCCTGTGGAAGTTTGGCACGTTTAAACCAATCTTGGGATGCTTCTTCAATATGAGTTTGAAGTGCTTCTGGAGTAGCTAACGAGTCAATACGACTTAAAAATACAAAAAGTTTATCAGCAACGGTAATATTTTTGTCACCAATTTCTGTAAATTTGATGATTTCTAGTTCTTTCTCTCTCAGGCTAGTAAAACGCTGTACTAATATTACGGCATCGCAATCTGACAGCATTTCCTTGGCTTCGTCAACGTGCTTTGCTAAACCTGAATCTAAACCAGGAACATCATAAAATACAATACCTTCGGCTTGGGCAAGTTTGTTAGTATAAAGTCTCGCTTCTAAAACAGCATGAGCATACTTTTCGTCTGCTACATACTTCTTCAGTGATTCCCTAATATCGTCTAAACAAGTAAATGGAAAAGTCCGATTACCTTCTTTTCTTACTTGCTGCAAAGTAATTTCATTTTCTCGGATAGTTTTGATATCTTCTTGGGCTTTTGCTGTTTCAAGCTCGTTTAATAAATTGATAAATTGTTCTTCTGTTTTCGCTTGTACTTCAAGCTTTTGCTCGGTGTCATTTTCAACCGAATAAATTTGCGTTGTTGTAAATGTACATCTTCCTCCCTTAGCTGGAAGTAAATCGCATTCTAACCAGGCATTAATAAAAGTACTTTTTCCTGCTTTTTCTAAACCGACAACTGCAATGCGAAACTCTCGCTTTTTGAGCCTTTCAAGTTGACGACGGGCTGGTTCTGCTTCTTGTAAAAGTAGTGCTTTTAATTGAGAAGGAACTTCAGCTTGAGGTAAATTAGCTAAATTAACCGCGTATCTCTGTACGTTTAGAGCTTCACTTAAACGAGCCTCATAATAAGAAGATGCTGTTTTCCAATCCATTTGAATAGCCCTTAAATACTGTTAAATGCTTCTAAGCCAGATAAATATTTTAGACAATATATTTTTTCGATAGTGCCTTGCTCCTGAAGTGGTAAGTTCTCTTTTAAACTATATTGACTATCTTTCCCAATCATTGTTTGAGCATTAGGTATATTAATTCTGATATAAATTCTTTTTCGCTCATTAACAGATGCAATATCTTCATTTGTGGGCACTAAAGATTCATCTATTGATTTAACCTTAGCACTTTCGGTACATAGAAAATATGATGCATTATCTATAAGCTCTTTTAAATCAGAAACATTTACAGAACTATTTATTCTTAAATTGTATGCTGCTGATGCTGGTATAACTAAACATAAACTTACTGACTCTCTTTGTTTCGCTGTAGATTCTTCATGATCCTCTACTGGGATGGGTCGATTAGCTTGTCCTTGTTGCTGAGGATTTTTTGGGCAAAGATTTAACCCAAAAATGCTTGCCAGCCAAATTAATAATTCTTTCATGTCTTTTACCTCTTGATTATGAATAATTGATATCTTTAGATTTTTTTCTACTATTTCATATTGCTTATTCAACTATTGTGAGTAAAAAATGACTTAAGCATTATGAAATATCTTTTAACACTTTAGCTAAACTATAAAATTCTTCTCTCAGGTCTTTGGCTTTGCAATGTATAGGTTGCCAAATATTTTTCTGCTTTTCAAAATCTAGAGTGATTTCTCTATGTGCCATATCTAATTTTTCTTGGTAACGATTAATTACATTCGTTTGAAATTCATCTATATTTTTTTTTAAACAATCCATTTGTTCTACTAGCCAACGCATAATGTGCTGGGCAATTTCACCACGCGATTGCTTTGACTGATCCCTCCAGCCACTAAACAAGTTATCTACACTGGGAATTTCAGCATTATCACTAGAACGGGTTTCGTACTTTGTTTCATAATATGTTTCTTTAAAAATAAACAATGTATGCCAACTTCTTCTAGTTTTTGTAACTTCTATTTCTTCCTGCCAAGTTCCTGATTTAATTGCAAAGCCTGATTGGAAATTCACTTGAAAAGAAAGGATTTTATCCACTTTACTAAGCTCTGATTCAGGAAAGTTAATAGCCATATTAGGTGCTTTTTCATTCATACCTTCTTTAAGATACAGTATGTGGCATTTGAAAATTTCTTCCACTGAGTTATATATTCTTCCTTGTTCTTGGCGAGAAATTTGCTCTAATACATCTTTCATAACAAGATTGAGATGCATAGCAAGCTCATTTAGTTCTTCATTTAGTTGTCTAAGTTTACTTTTCTCTTCATCCGTTTTTGCTTCCATTTTTTTGCCAGATTCAGCAACAAAACCTGTGTAACCTAAGTTAACTAGTCTTTTTAAACAGTTACCTAGTAAATTGACATGTATAATGTTTGCTTTTTTTAGGTTTGGAGTATCCAAAATAACTTTTCCACTTTTTAGAGACTGAGCAACTACTTCTAATACTCGCGTTATACCCTGACCTAAGTGATCATTCCAATCATAAAGAGGAATTAGCTTATCTTGTATTTTATTATAAGGTTCATCATTTTCAAAACTATATAGTGTTTCCTCTAGTCCTCTTAATGCTTCATCTCCTGCTTTCTCTTCTACTACTTGCTTAATTTTTTCAAATGGCTCCCTTAATTTCTTGTCACTATATTCTAGAAAATCTTTAAGTACAGACCTAATTTGCAATATGTTTTTATTTTCATCTTGATATTTTTCTTCTGAACTATTAAGAATGGCTGTTGTTGTCTGTAAAGCCCACTCTGTAATAGCATTCCCAGCAGCAATATTAAAACGTTCTATTGCTTGAGGGATAACTAACCTGGGAAAATACTGACTAATATGCTCTCTTAAGGATTGCTGAAATTCTTCTGCATAAGACTTTTGCCATAACGCATCAGAAACCCTATTTCGATCATGTCTAGACCATCTTTCTGTTTTAAATGGAAGGTCTTCTAATATACTTTCATCAATTAATCCTAAAAAATTGTTTCGTGCTTTTTTAGATGCTTCTGCACTATATATTTCATCATTGTTTTTGATTTGTAGTGCCAGTAAAGCAGCCCATGTACTCAGTTTTATAACCTGTAATGTGTCGATCTCTTGTGTATACTCTTTTAGCTGTTCTGAGAGTTCGTACTTGATTTTACATATCGCATCTTCAACAAAACGATTCTCAGTTTCTGGCCAGTTTCTATCTGCTCGAAAAACATCAATACGATTTAGAATAAACAGCATAGGGACTTGCAAGAAAATAAAATACCAGCCATTCTAGAAGAGAAGAAGCGGTGAACTGTCCGCGCCTAGTTTAAATATCTAGAATGGGAATCCCTCAATTCATGCTCACCGACACCATCAAATCGACCTTTAAAGATGCAGCACAGAAACTGACTAGCAATCGCAAACGAGATTTCATGGCAAAAGTTACCGAAGATTACTTCGATAGTTCAGCACGCATTGCAGAAACCGTTATGGGATGGAATCGCCAGAGTGTGCAACTCGGCTTGCATGAAAGGCGGACGGGGATAGTCTGTGTAGAGAATTATCAGGCAAGGGGACGACACAATAGTATTGAGGTATTGCCCAACTTAGAAGCAGATATTCGTTCATTGGTGGATGCTCAAGCTCAAGCCGACCCTAAATTTCAATCGACCTTTCTGTATGCCCGCATTAGTGCCAGAGCAGTAAGAGAAGCATTAGTAAGTGTTCATGGCTATAACGAGAGCGAATTGCCATCTCGTCAAACTTGTGGAGAAATTCTCAATCGCTTAGGGTATCGCCTAAAAAAACACAAAAAACGAAACCCTTGAAAAAGATTCCGCAAACTGATGCCATTTTCGAGAATGTGTTCCGGGAGAATCAGGCATCAGATGAAAACCCCAAATCGTTGCGAGTGTCTATAGATACTAAAGCTAAGGTGAAGATTGGCAACCTTTCTAGAGGCGGTAAAGCTCGGACAATGGAGGCGAAAGCTGCTGATGACCACGATACACAGTGGTCATCAGTCTTAGTTCCCTTTGGCATTCTCAATACACATAATGACCAGCTATCGATTTACTTGGGTCAGTCGGCGGAAACCAGTGATTTTATCGTCGATTGTTTAACCGCTTGGTGGCATGAGAATCAACACAATTACCTGGAACTTGATGAGTGGGTGATTGATCTTGATGGCGGTGCCGCTACTCGCAGTAACCGCACACAATTTATCAAACGCATGGTTGAGTTGTCTTGTGCAATTAATTTAAAAATTCGACTGATTTATTATCCCCCTTACCATAGCAAGTACAATCCAATAGAGCGGTGTTGGGCTGCCTTGGAGAACTATTGGAATGGTGCGATTTTAGATTCTGTTGCCGCCGCAGCACAATGGGCCGCCAATATGACTTGGAAAGGAATTGCTCCCATTGTACATCTGGTTCAAACCACATATCACAAAGGAATCAAGGTTCTCTCGCAAGAGTTAGAACAATACCAACCCCAATGGCAGCGTTCTGAAACATTACCCAAATGGGATATTACTATTGTCCCTGTTTAGCTGGTACTTTATTTTCTTGCAAGTCCCATACGTGCAGGAGAGCCACCTAAATCTTTGACTTGCTCAACTACTTCTTGCAGCAAGCTTCTAACTTTTTCTTTATCGGTTTCTGCGCTGTTATATGTTACCAAGCACAATGCCTCACGACACTGTTTAATTACATTTGCGTTACCTTCATCACCCACATACGCCAAACCAGGCAAATCCAAAATTCTTACCTTTACACCTCTGGGTAATTCCAATTTCGATTCTTTGATGAGTCTGAAAGGGTAAGATATGGTTGATTGGGGGCAAGCTAAATTAGCTTGTTTTTCTCTGTTATCGATGTAACTTATCATGACATCGTATAAGCGTTGATAAATTCGCTCATCACTAATACCTGTCCATTCTCCACACTCCCATAATGCTCCTGGAGTTTCATGGATTATTAAAGATTTTGTTTCGCTGTATTCTATGGTTACTGCTCCGGCGCTCATTTCGCTAACAGCGACAGGAACAATTTCTGCTCCACATAATAGATTTACTAAAGTGCTTTTACCACTACTAGTAGTTCCTGTTGTCGCAAGGGTAAGAGTAGGATTACGAAGCTCATCTATTAAATTATCAATAGCTATCTCTAAATTATCAGAAAGTTCTTGTAGTTCGGCGTGATATGTATCTGGCAAATGTTCAGATATTTCGGTAGAAAAATTATGCCAATATTTAGACAGAAGTTGGGCATTTTGTTCTACATCTTCAAATACTTTATATAATTTATTGCTCATTTTAAAACCTATTGCTAATTTTCTATACCTACAGAAGTTCTACTTTCTGTACACTTTCAATAAATCTCAGTTTTGTTTAGTTAATGTGTAGCTGGATTTGAGTATTTTCGCTATTTATTTATAATCTGAAAAGAATTCAAAAGCTTACGTAAATATGCTTAATTAGTTATTCAAATATTTAAAATTTTTATGATTGTACGTATGTTGATATCAACACGATTTATTGCTTGCTACTAGTTTGATGCGCGATCGCATCCCAAAAACTCCTAGCCTGAGCAAGTGAAGTTAAAAGCGATCGCACCTGAAATCAACCAAAGGTGCGTAGGCGTAGATGATCGGATTGATGGCAAGTTGGTCTTGACGGGCATAGGTTGTCAATTGAAGGGCTGACCAATCAAACCAGTTGCGATCGTTGGTAAGAATGTCGAGGATAACGTTGCTGTCTACCAAGACGGTCATGGATTGTCATCGCTACGGGTGAGGGTCATGATTTGGTCGGTAGTGAGGTTTCCAGCAGCACAACCCCGCATGATATCAATCCAGGTTGAAATTTTATCGGTAGGTTGCATTTTCTTGAGGTAGAGGTGATCGCCTTCGATTTCAAACGCTAATTCTACATCAGGAGAAATGTTTAGTACCTCTCGGATTTCAGGAGGGATAGTAATCTGACCGTCAGGTGTCATCCGCATAATGTGTTTGTTATTCAAGGGTTATTATGTCCTCATATTAATGTTGAAATGTTTGGCTAATAGCTTTAGTTTTTGTTCTAAAGACATACACCGCAATTTTACTATAGTGGCTTGCTTGAGCAATCACTATATTTAGTGGTTGCATATTCAAATTATGTAAATTAACTAAAATATATGTATTATCAAAGAAAAAATACTTAAAAAATAACTATAATTAATCTTGATAATTGTTACTTCTGCTTAAAATTACCACCTTCCGCATTATTTGGTAAAGCCTGTATGTTTGATGCGCGATCGCTCTTATCATTGGCAAAGCGATCGCTGGTTTAACTCAATAGACTTTTTACATGAGTAAAGTCTTTGTGTTTTCAAGAACATCTGCAAAGTATGCTTCTGGCTGACTCCGTTCAAGATTTTATGGTATTTACGAATTTAGCAAAGGAGAGAAGTATTTAAACTGTTTAAAGTTAATCCAAAATTGGTATTATCATTGTCCTAACTTATTAGGGATACCTTCACAACCACCAGGAATAGTGCCTCTAGTTTTTTCGCCCCCCCAAGTGCAACAATACCAGCGTGCAGACTCAGACATCCGCTGCACATTGGTGAAATCGGCATTTTCTATCACAGCGCCAGTTTGCTCGCCGGTTTCATAATCTGGTGGTTCGGTGCGACTGCGGGGTGATGCTTTGTCCAATGTACCGTAAAATAGACGAATCCCGTTCAGGTCAGCACCAGTGAGATTAGCATGATATAAAATTGTACGGGAAAGATTAGCTTTACTAAATCGCAACCGGACAAATTAGCGCGGACAAGATTAGCTTCACTCAAATCAGTCCAACGCAAATCAGTGCCGGAAAGGTCTGCTGCTGCTAGCATTACACCTAAATCAATAACGCGCACACCTTCCAAACGGTCTTCCGCGTAACCACCAGTACCGTTGAAAATGGCTCGACCTAATCGACCATCGCGTTTTAGGGGAGACAACAATTTTGAACGTGAGAGAAAGCGGAGAATTTTTGCTTTACCACTGCTATCGACACTACTTAAAATTGCCGCAGTGCGTCCTTCAGCGATCGCTCTTTCTTGGGGCCAATCTTCTAATAATCCTTCTTCATCTAATACTAAGTCTGAAACGCCTTGGAAATAGGAATCAATTGTTTGTTGCTGGGTGATAATATTTTGCTGAACTGTTAGTAGGTTTTGCTGAATTGTCAAGTCTTTGGAAATGACATATTGTCGCCACGCCACGTAAACGGCGATGATGGCAATAAGAATTTGCCCCAAAGCACCAAACCAATCTGCTAGGGTTCCAGCAATATCCCAATTAATCTGGCCTCCCCAAAGCAGTAAGCGATCGCCTACACCTGTAAACTTGATCAAGCCGATGATGGCTACTAGTAGTCCCAAAATAGCAACAAACAGGGTGCGTTCTTGAGGTGAAAACCACTCGTCTAAGGCTTTTTGCAACCAAGGCAATAATATCGCTAGGGATAACAGCAAAGTCATCAGCGTTCCGATAATGCCGACGATCGAGTTATTCAGAATAACTCCAACGAACGTGATGGCGATCGCCACAAGGATAATCAGCAATGCCCTCGGCTTAACTGTGAATTGCTTGGTAGTCGGTTGCTTGGCCTCAGAATGGGCTTGTTGGAGAGCAGTTGTATATTGCGGAGATTTCAAAGATGCGATCGCCGCTAGTGCTTGTTGTGTCGCTAGTACTTCTGAGCTTAGGTTTTTCTCAGTTGCACTCCCGTCAAAGTCATCTGGCTGCAAATCGTTTTCCGGGTCTGGTTCTGGGGTTGGTAGATTAGAGGAATTGGATTCAATTGTCATGTTTTCTATTTTGCCCCTTCAATCCTGGTTATGCAGCGTTCCCACCGGAGTAAATTGTTGAAAAACAGGCTGAAGATTATCCTGTTTGTCTTTGTGGCAGTTACCACTATTGCTTTGACAGTCATTGCCAGACCTGTTGCTCACCTGACTTTAACAGCTTGGAGCGCTCGCGATCATCGTCAACCCCTGCCTCCCGGCACGGTTAATGATGCCAGTCACCTGAATCGACAATTAAGCAAGTTAATAGTCAGCCTGGAGTTACTGAGGTGCTACTACAGTCTGTACTTAGAGATGCTTTACGTCAAGGTAAGAAGGTGGCGATCGCAGCTTCACACCATACTATGGGTAATGGTATCTCCCTGGCGATCCGGCCGTGCAAAAAGACAAAACAGGACTAGCTCCCAAAAGCTCTGATAAATAAGGCTTTGGAGTGAGTTGAAATTTCTGTTACTTACTGGTGTTACTGGTGTCAAAAAACAACAAGTAAAGCCTGCATAAATAACTATCAGCCTATACTATGCTCTTTAGGCGCAGGAAAAAATCATCACGAATATGCAGCTACCCATCTTTAATCGGTTGACCATCAAATCCAAGCTTATTATCGTCGTACTGTTTGCCAGCATTAGCTCGATTTTAATCATTGGCTATCTAGGGTGGAAAATGGGTAAGCGATCGCTAACTCAGTCTGTTTCTAATCAACTTACCAGTGTTCGCGCTGCTAAGTCAGACGAAATCAAAACTTACTTGCAAACTCTACGCAATCACCTTCAAACCCTGTGTGAAGATCGGATGGTTATTGCCGCGATGGTAGATTTCCATCAAGGATTTCAGGAATTGAATCAGAAATCAATTCCGCCACAGTGGAAGCAATCTTTGCAAAATTATTATGAGAAGGAATTTTTTCCCCAGATTTCTGAGAAAGTTTCTGGAGAACTCCGTTTTAGCAACTATAGTCCTGTCAGCCAAGCTGCTAAATATCTCCAGTATTACTACGTTGCTGGTAATTCCTATCCTTCTGAACAAAAAGCTCAACTTTTAGATGCTGGCGATGGTAGTGCATACAGTCGCTTCCATGCTCAATATCAACCTTTATTTCAAAATCTAGTCCAAAGCATGGGCTATAGCAATTTATTACTCATCGATCATAATACAGGCGATATTATCTACTCAATCCGTAAAGAACCAGACTACGGTACTAACCTCTATACTGGCCCCTACCGCACCAGCCACCTAGCCAAGTTGGTAGCAACTGTGCGTCAGAGCTTCGATCCTAGAACAACTCAAATTACTGATTTTGAAGCTTATCGACCAATGTATGGTTCTCAAGTGGCATTTATCGCTGGCCCCATTTATGACGGCTCTAAACTGGTGGGAATTTTAGTGGTGCAACTATCTGTTGCGGAAATTAACCGCATCATGACCAGCAACCAAAACTGGGTGAATGAGGGTTTAGGAAAGTCTGGAGAAGCTTATTTAGTCAGTTCAGATTATCGGATGCGATCGCTCTCAAGATTTGCACTCACAGATAAAGAAAACAAAATCCAGACTGTACAAACAGAAGGTGCGCGAAAAGCCTTGGCCGGTGAAACTGGTATAGGCATTTTCAAAGATTATCGTGGGATCTCGGCGCTCACTGCTTATGCTCCTTTGAAGATTGGCGATCTGAACTGGGCAATATTGGCACAGATGGACACAGATGAAGTCTTTGCTCCCGTGAACAATCTACAATTGTGGCTGTTGAGCGCCAGCACAATTTTAATTGTCATGTTCACATTTTTAAGCATTATTATTGCTTATTTTGTGAATCGCCCCATTGCCGCCATCAAAGAGGGAATTCAACAACTGCAAGCCGGCAATTATGACACCACAGTTAATATTAATGCTGACGATGAATTTGGAGAGATCGGACGGGCGTTTAATGCAATGATTATTAGTGTGGGCGAAAAGTTAGCAGAAATCGACCAAAAAAATCGGGAAAATGAAGCTCTAATGCTCAATATTGTACCTTTTACTATTGCCCAGCGCCTCAAACAGGGTGAGTTAGTAATTGCCGACCATGTGAAGCAGGTCACTATTTTATATGCGCGTGTGGTTGGTATTGCCGAACTTAGTCAACGACTCCCAGCCTCAGAAATTATTCAACTGCTGACTCGCTTATTTCATGAATTCGATCAGGCTGCGGAACGCTTTGGGCTGGAGCGTAAAAGTACAATTGACACCGATTACATGGTAGTTTGCGGACTGACGATTCCCCGACTAGATCACGTGAAACGCACCGTTGATTTTGGGGTGGAAATGTTGAATATCCTACATCGTATGGAGTTAGGACACGATTTAGCTTTGGGGTTGAGAATTGGTATTCATACTGGTTCGGTAACGGCTGGGATAATAGGTACTAAAAAATTTGGTTACAACGTTTGGGGCGAATCGGTTTATTTAGTGATGCGGTTGTATACTCAAGCTGAACTCAACAGCATTGTGATGACTCGTGCTGCTTACGAGTGGGTAGCAGATTCTTACACTTTAGTGCAATACCGACCGATGCACATTGACAACATCGGCGAAGTAGACACATGGATTTTGGTTTCTGCTACTAGGATGTCAATGAGCAAAGTTGATCTAGTGCAATCATCTTTTGCGAAAGTTCAAGTGATCGCTGATACCGCCGCCGAATTATTTTATCAACGACTGTTTGAATTAAGTCCCTCTTTGCGACCTCTATTCAAGGGGAGTATGGAAGATCAGCAACGCAAGCTGATGAGTACACTAGCGATCGCCGTTGAAGGATTACGCCAACCAGCAGCAATTATTACTGCTGTGCAAGAACTGGGTAAACGACACACCAGCTACGGAGTGACGGCGGAATATTACGACGTGGTGGGGGAGGCTTTACTCTGGACGTTAGAGCAAGGGTTAGGAGAAGCATTTACCCCTCAAGTCCGGCGAGCCTGGGAAGAAGCTTATAAATTTTTGAGTGAAATTATGAAAGATGCTGCGGCTCAAGTAGAGCATCAAAATATTGGGGTTTAGAATCATGCGCCAAGACATTTTAACTTGGGGAATTGCCTTGATGCTGGGGGTTCCTGTGGTGGCGATCGCTCTCAACGAAGTAATTGAGAGATTACAACGGCAAAACATACCGTTTGTAGAAACACTCCAACATCTGCGGAATCTAGTTTTGCCTTTTCTGACTGCATGGCTGGTGATGCGTCAGATTCTGACTCTCGAACCTTCAGGAAATTTGGTACGTGCAGTCGAAACCCTATTTTGGATTGCAACCATCTGCGCTGGATTATCTTTTTTAAACACTACCCTGACAACCCGCAAGAAACCCAAAGCTTGGCAAATTCGAGTGCCAAATCTCTATTTGTTGCTAGCAAAAGCCTCAGTTGTCTTACTCATTGGAGTGCATATCCTTTCTAATATTTGGAAAATTGACTTAGCACAAATTACAACTGCTCTTGGGGTTGGTTCTCTAGTAGTGGCGTTAGCTCTACAAGATACCCTAAGTAATTTAGTTTCAGGCTTTCTCCTACTTTTAGAAAGACCTTTTGAAGAAGGAGATTGGCTAAAAGTTTCTCCCCGTTCAGGCACGAGTTATGAAGGAGAAGTAATTGAAATGAATTGGCGGGCTGTTCGCCTGAGAACCAGAGATAGAGACATGATTATTATCCCGAATGGAGAACTGGGAAAAATAAGTTTTGAAAACTATACTTTACTCAATCCTATTCATGCAGAAAAGGTTTTTGTCAGGTTTTCTTATAATGATTTGCCTAATCAAGTTATAGATACTCTTCAAAAAGCTGCATTAGAAACTACCGGAATCGTTGCCGATCCACAACCTAACATCCGCATCAAAGAATATGGAGATTTTTTCATCAGTTACGAGTTGAAAATCTACATCAATAATTATCCTAAAAAAGATGATATCAGAGGCGAGTTGTTAAAACGAATCTACTACGCCGTCAAGCGTAACAAGTTAACAATTCCCTTGCCAATTCAAATGGAATATTCTCTCGATCAAGCTTTGTTAAAAAACGAAGTTCCACAAGAAAGAATATTGGAATATTTGGAAGCCTTGCCTTATCTTGCCTTCCTCGATCCTAGTACTATCAATAAACTTGCTCGTAGCGCCATTGTTGAAGAATATGGCGTAGGTGAATGTATTGTCAAAGCTGGAAATCTCGACAAAGGATTTTTTATTGTTTGGGATGGATGCGTTCGCCTCTCGGTAAAAAACTCTCAAGGGAAAGACCAAGAAGTATTTCGTTTGTCAAGTGGCGATTGTTTCGGTGAAATGTCGCTCTTAGCAGGACAACCCAGTTTAGCGACTGTCACGGTGGTTCAAGATTTACAGGCGATCGTAATTCCGACTGAGGTAATCATTGACTTGGCAGAACACAGTCCTAAGTTTGCTTTAGAAATCAACCGCTTAATTGAGGAGCGAGATAAGGTAATTAAGCGCATCTGATTTAAATTTAAATTTGAGTAATGAGTAATCAGGGTAAGCGCATCTAATTTTGTAGTTAAAATGACAGATTGTTTTGCACAATTGTGATCTTAAAAAGAAGATTTAAGCATTAAAGACATTCAGTAGTAGGCTAATAATCAAAGCATCTATCTAGCATCAGAGGCAGTCTCATGGCATCAGGTTTAAAATCTTCAAAACCAACGATTAAAACAAACCTCAAAAAAATTGAGTATAGCCAATGCGCTAGCACTAACAGAACAGATGGAATTAATTTTTAGCGAAATAGAAGACCCTCGTGTAGAAAGAACCCGTGTCCATTTGTTAACAGATATTTTAATAATTGCAATACTATCAGTGATTGCAGGAGCCAATGGATGGGAGGACATGGAAAATTATGGATTGAGTAAATACGAATGGTTAGAGCAGTTTTTAGCTTTACCTGAAGGCATTCCAAGCGCAGATACATTCCGACGAGTCTTTGAACGCATTAACCCAAAAGTATTTGAGGGATGTTTTAGACGTTGGGTAGAATCGATAGTTGAGACAGTAGGGGCGCAGGTGATTCCCATTGATGGTAAGACTCTCAAAGGTTCTTATAATCGGACATTGGGAAAAACAGCTTTGCATCTAGTCAGCGCATGGTCGAGCGAGTACCGCCTTGTTTTAGGACAAGTGAAAGTAGCTGACAAATCAAATGAAATTACTGCAATTCCTGCATTATTAGAATTATTAGATATCGCTGGATGCATTATTACAATTGATGCAATGGGCACGCAAACCGCAATTGCATCTCAAATTTTCAATGCGAAAGCTGATTACATTTTAGCGCTTAAAGGTAATCATCCTACACTTCATACACAAGTAAAAGACTGGTTTCTTGCACGCTTGGCTTTTGGGTTTGAAGGGATTACCAATAGTTACGACGAACGGGTAGAAAAAGGTCATCATCGTACCGAAAAGCGACAAGTGTGGTGTGTTCCAGTTTCTCAACTACCACTTCTACATAATCATTCAGATTGGGTCGGGCTTAAATGTTTAGTTATGGTTGTGCGGGTGCGACATTTGTGGAATAAAACAACTCGTGAAGTGCAATTTTATCTAACTAGTTTAGACTGCAATGCTCTTGAAGAAGAATCCAGAAGTCAGAATGGGCTAAACGCCCCGCTACCGCTAACAGGAGTCAGAATCAATTAGTGGGGGATTCAGACCCGCCACTAATTGTAGACCACTAAATTTTTAATTTAGCGGGGGTGCAAAAACGCCCTTTATTCATTCGCCACTCGCACAGAATTCAATTCTGTTAGCGGATAGCTAAGGTTTAGCCCATTCTGGCTCCTGACTCCTGAATTCTGCTTTGATAACCTAAAGAATTTAATTGCATTTCGCCATTAACCACATTACCAAATAAACATTGCCGTTCTTTAGTGCAAATGGTGATGAAATATGCACCATCTTGGGTGTAATCGTATCCTTTTAAGCGGATAGAATGCCGATGATGTTTTTGTGGATCATAAGGCATGAATTTCTATATTTATTTTAATCGTTGATTTTTACCTTCACCTATAAAAATAACGTAGGGGCAAGGCAATGCCTTGCCCTCCAACAAATTTCGCATCTCAACGATAAATAATATTTTTCCATCCAGCTAATTCCTCTATAACGAAATTACAAATAAATTCTTGGCGGTGGTGAACATTTCTATGAGGGCAAGGCAATGCCATGTCCCTACGCCAGATATTTTTTGTGGCTTTATTTTTTAGGTTTATAAAGAGACGATATTAAGGAAAAAATTCGCCTTTTATTCACCATCATTTACTTTTGGATCTCGGACGTTGCTGTTCAAAGGACGAGCGATCGCCTTTTATTCACCATCATTCACCTTTGGATCTCGGATGTTGCTGTTCTAAGCATGAAGTTTCGAGTTCTCATCTCGAAATTCCATGTTCTGAGGTTGAAGCTTCGAGTTCTGAACTCGGAACGCCGAGTAATTTACTCCAACATCCGAGTTCTAAACCTCAACATTGCACCTTAGAAGTGCAATTACCGAGCTATTTTCTACAACGCTGCTGCTTGAGGCTTGGATTTCCGAGATTTACGGGCGAACCTTTGCCCCATTTCTTCAACTACTGCATCTAAACCAGCGCCTTGTCCACTAGCTTTGGCATAGTTATACACCTGCAAGGCGGCTGCATAAGCTTCACTGCCTACTGCTATAGATGTATCATCCAGCAACTCATGTAATTGTGACAAAGAAAGCAATACTGGATACAAAGCTTCAAATAATTGTACGTCTTTCCGCATCTCATTGAGGTCAAACGATCGCGGTAAAAACTCTGGGTTCTGTGTCGCCACCTCTAATGCTTTGCTGACAAAGGCGCGGCTTTTATCTCCCATTTTGGGTAAAGCTTTACGCTCCTCGTTACTTAAATCAATTAAAAATGGTAGTTTTTCTTTAATGGTGGCGTAGACGCGAAGCGGCTTGTCGTAGACATCGCTTGCAACACAGCATCTCTCTCTGATTGTGCTAGTGTTGCGCTAATTGGGGCTGTGAACATAGAAATTAATCTCCGGTATGTTGATTAACTTTAGTGTGCCCACATATACAATTGGAATTTCAATGACACCAATAAAGATTACCAAGTTCAGAGAGTGAGCGATATCTACGACAAGCCGCTGACGCTCCTTCTCTGCGAGACGCTACGCGAACGTCGCTACTGCTTCTCTACGAAAGGCTTGTCTGCGACACGCTGCGCTAACGCCAATGCTAATGCGTCTACCCCACCTTTTAACAGCAAACCAAAAAATCGTGTTCATTTATACAACTAAATAGTAACGATTGTTATAGTCTTGAAAAGCCCTTTACTTTTATACTTTTGGCGAAACTTCACCGCCAAAAAAAACATCAGAGCTACAGGAAATTACTTATGACCAAATGTGATTGATATTTATCAAATGCAAACTTGGTTAAGTTGAACATATCCTTGTCAGCACCATAGGTGATTTCCTGCGCTCTGGTTATTTTTTTCCAAAGAGTTTTTGTTAGATTTGTAGTTAAAACGTTGAATTAGGGAACGCAAACAGTCTGTATAGGTAGTAGACAACGAACCGAATTGTATCTTCATCCTATCTCAGCTTGTTTAGCCCAAAATTGCATTTGAGCTAAATAAGCGATAAGGAAAACTGAAAGGTATTACCTTAAATAACTGGTTTTAATATGTGTTGAGGTGAGCCATCTAGCATAGATGATACTAACATTTGTTCAAAGACTTTAGAAAGAGCAGTTTGAAAACGTTGACGATGTTTGAGTTTGAAAAAAGGTCTAACTATTTCTGCTATCGCACCGTTGCCATCTCTGTTATCAATAACTCGAATTGCCCGCAGTGTTCCTAACTGTATTTCTTTTTTTACCATCAACTCAGAAATTCCGATTGCACCGACACCATCTTCAATCGCTGCTTTTGTCATCTCCCCACTGTTGAATACTAAAATTACATTCAGTTCATTGAGATTAATTCCCCAATTTTCTAAGGCTTCCTCAAATCTTTGCTGAGTTCCAGAACCTGGTTCTCGCATTACCCAAAGGGTTTGAGTCAATTGGCTTAAGTCAATTTCTCCCCACTCAAACCAAGGGTGTTTTTGACCTACTACAATTTGTAAGCGATCGCTCCCCACTATTTCGTACTCTAGAGTACTCTGAAGTGCTGGCTTCACATCTCCTTCTACCAAACCCAAATCAAACTGTCCTGTCGCAGTTCCGACACAAATCTCTTCTGTATTAGCAAGGCTACAGTCAATCTGGATACCGGGATATCGGCTCTTAAACTCACTAATCTTACTTGGTAGCCAGTAATTACCAATTGTCAGACTCGACCCTAATTTCAATTCACCCCGTTGCAGATTGTTCAATTCTCGCAATCCCCTTTCAGTCAAGGAAACTTGGTCGAGAATTTTTTGCGCTTCCACTTGCAATAATTTACCCGCCTCAGCAATCTCAATATGGCGACCAATCCGATGGAATAGTTTAACTCCGTATTCTTGCTCTAAGTTGTGGACTGCTGCACTGACGGCAGGTTGTGTAATATAAAGCTCCTCTGCTGCGCGAGTAAAGTGTAAGTTCTGCGCCACAGCCAGAAATATTTTTAGCTGCTCAAGCGTCATTCCTGCCATTTATCGTATCCCTACAACTCGGTGTCAAAATTTTAATCACTTTCATTTATCATTTTGACAAACAAAAGCATTTGATTCTATCGATTAGTTTGACTAGAGTATAAACCAAGGCTTCGGCACGCACTTAAACGACCAAGTAGAGAGCTTAAGTATGGGGTTCCCTTTCCCCTTTCCCCTTCATCATCACAGGGATTACCGCATTCACTGCCACCAACATCGACGTTACCAGTTTTCTCTCTCCGCAAACATACAATGTAGCTGCGATCGCAAAAGTTGAAAGTTTCACACCAGAAGAAATTAAAAAAAGAACCGAAGAATTAACACTGTAAAAATATGCTTTAGAGACGGGAATCAACTGGAGTCAATGCGAAAACGAAACAGGATAAGTACTGCTATAAAATCTCTTTGGTACTGGCTGTTTTTTTAAATTTATTTATCCTCCATCTTAGTCTTGTTTTATATCGATATCTGCATTAAAATAAATTTTGAAAAAAATGTACAATCACAATAGATATATTTCAGTAGCGCAAATATTGCGCTTATTGCAAGTCATCTTGAAGGAAATTTCCTACTACCTCCGCATTTTTTTTATCAGAGCCGCTTTGGGGATAAGGGTATTATTGATGCAGTTAAAATTGAAAGCTACAGAAGAAGGCAAAGATAACAAAAAGCCAGGACGACTGAATCCGTCCCGAATTCGAGATCACTTGGCAAATGAGCGTACCTATCTCGCTTGGATGCGGACAGGAATCGCTCTTTTAGGTTTTGGTGTCGTTATCGTGCGTTTGCGTGCTTTTCAAGTACCTTTAATACCCCGTCCTGGCAACGGCTGGAAGTTAGGTTTAGTCTTTTCGCTGGTGGGTTTAATCACGGTGTGCCTGTCAACGTCACACTATTTCGCTGTCCGTCGTGATATCGAAGAAGATACTTATGAACCAACAGACCGGTGGGTGCTGCTGTTCAGTCTCGCTGTGATGATTCTCGGAACTGGGGTAATCTATTTTGTTTTTACAACTTCTTTAGATCCCATGAGTCCACTTATGCCTGAGTAATCAGATTTTTAAAACCGCACCTTATACAACTCGAATAATTCCCCTGATTTATGTGTGACTACTTTAGCACCAGCCGCCTTAATCGTTTTTTCCCACTCAGCTACAGGCTCTAAAAACACCTCAGCCCCCAAATATGTTTCCAGAACTGCCCAATCTTCTGCTAAAGGCTGTTCTGGATTGAGGATGTCAAACACAAAATGTCCACCTGGTTTTAATACGCGCTTGACTTCTGCTAGTACAGCATTCCAATATTCGAGGGGAAAATAGCAGCTAAATCCTGTGGCGATCGCAAGATCAAATTGCTCTGGTGAATAGTTTAGCTGATGGGCTGCTCCCAACTCAACACCTTTGAACAGCTTAGAATTCAACTGCGGCCCACGCGAATTAAGGGTATCGCGTGCTACATTACTGATTTCTTGCCCATGAAAAAATGCTTGCCAATCCCGCCAAGGATATATTAAAAAGCTGATACCACAGCCTATGTCTAAACAGTGCTGGTTCTTTTTAGGTTCAGCAATTTCCCAAAAAGGGGAAGCAATTCTTCCTGAGAAACTACCTCCAATCCACTCGCGGAATATCGGCATCGCCTGTACTTCTGCTGGGAGTTCAAAGGTTTCACGTTGATACTCCCGGTTAAAACGATAGGCTATTTGGGCTAATCTTTCGTCCCAGTTGGTTGGTTTGGGTGAACTAAAGAGATTTTGGAACTGCGAATCGGACTTTTTAGACATTAAGTTTTTAATTACTTTAATCGCAAGGTTATTTCATTCTCCCCTAGTCTGCCAACCCGCCACTGATTCGGATTACCAAATGAGCGCGGGGAACTTACGGCAAAACAGTTAAGATAAGCCTGGAATTACTTGCAGGTCAACACTATGGCAGAAATTCAGTTGGCGATTGAGGGTGAAGATGCCATCGCAGCAACAGAGGCGCTTTTAGCAATTCCTGGTATCTCAGGTAACTATAGCGTTAGTTCAGAAGCACCGGAACGAGAAGGAGTAATAGCAACTGTTGCAACCATCGTTGGGATTGTTGGGGGTGCGATCGCAATTGCTGAACAAATCCGCAAGTGGTATCAAGAGTATAAAGCCAAACAGTCTGGTAAAAAAATCGAAAAGGTGTTGGGGACTTGCAAGAAAATAAAGTACCAGCTAAACAGGGACAATAGTAATATCCCATTTGGGTAATGTTTCAGAACGCTGCCATTGGGGTTGGTATTGTTCTAACTCTTGCGAGAGAACCTTGATTCCTTTGTGATATGTGGTTTGAACCAGATGTACAATGGGAGCAATTCCTTTCCAAGTCATATTGGCGGCCCATTGTGCTGCGGCGGCAACAGAATCTAAAATCGCACCATTCCAATAGTTCTCCAAGGCAGCCCAACACCGCTCTATTGGATTGTACTTGCTATGGTAAGGGGGATAATAAATCAGTCGAATTTTTAAATTAATTGCACAAGACAACTCAACCATGCGTTTGATAAATTGTGTGCGGTTACTGCGAGTAGCGGCACCGCCATCAAGATCAATCACCCACTCATCAAGTTCCAGGTAATTGTGTTGATTCTCATGCCACCAAGCGGTTAAACAATCGACGATAAAATCACTGGTTTCCGCCGACTGACCCAAGTAAATCGATAGCTGGTCATTATGTGTATTGAGAATGCCAAAGGGAACTAAGACTGATGACCACTGTGTATCGTGGTCATCAGCAGCTTTCGCCTCCATTGTCCGAGCTTTACCGCCTCTAGAAAGGTTGCCAATCTTCACCTTAGCTTTAGTATCTATAGACACTCGCAACGATTTGGGGTTTTCATCTGATGCCTGATTCTCCCGGAACACATTCTCGAAAATGGCATCAGTTTGCGGAATCTTTTTCAAGGGTTTCGTTTTTTGTGTTTTTTTAGGCGATACCCTAAGCGATTGAGAATTTCTCCACAAGTTTGACGAGATGGCAATTCGCTCTCGTTATAGCCATGAACACTTACTAATGCTTCTCTTACTGCTCTGGCACTAATGCGGGCATACAGAAAGGTCGATTGAAATTTAGGGTCGGCTTGAGCTTGAGCATCCACCAATGAACGAATATCTGCTTCTAAGTTGGGCAATACCTCAATACTATTGTGTCGTCCCCTTGCCTGATAATTCTCTACACAGACTATCCCCGTCCGCCTTTCATGCAAGCCGAGTTGCACACTCTGGCGATTCCATCCCATAACGGTTTCTGCAATGCGTGCTGAACTATCGAAGTAATCTTCGGTAACTTTTGCCATGAAATCTCGTTTGCGATTGCTAGTCAGTTTCTGTGCTGCATCTTTAAAGGTCGATTTGATGGTGTCGGTGAGCATGAATTGAGGGATTCCCATTCTAGATATTTAAACTAGGCGCGGACAGTTCACCGCTTCTTCTCTTCTAGAATGGCTGGTATTTTATTTTCTTGCAAGTCCCTTGATTGTCGGGCGCAATGGTAGGCGATTGCTTTTAGAAGATGCAACCCTGGAAGAGATTCGCCAAATTTTAGAATCGTAGAGACGGAATTGGGGGTGGTAGACTTGGGGGAAATACTGAAGTCTCAAGATTGAGAACGTGCAAACCCTCCACCTCGACCTTAAGCCAGTTGATGATAATTACGTAGAGTTACGTTACTTTATTGATAATCCAAACCAGTATGAAAAGCGATCGCTTCCTCTATCAGAAATCGCCGATTTGATTCAGTTGGCCGAGCGAGATTATTACGTTTCGTTTTTCCCAGAGGATTATACGATAACTGGACGGCGGTTGTATAACTGGTTGGATGGGAGCGATCGCTGGCTGCAACTCTTGCTAGATAACTATCGGCGTGAGGGGATTGTGTTAGCGATAACTTCGTTAAGCTCCGCTAACGCCACATCTGAAAAACTTGCTCATCTGCCTTGGGAAGTGCTTCACGATGGCGTTAGTTTTTTGGTTCAGCGAGTCCCGGCGATTCTCCCGGTGCGCTGGGTGTCAGATAGCGCGGTAAAAAAATTAACTATTGAGGGGGAACCAAAAAACCGGGCGCTGCAAGTTTTGTTTATGGCAACTTCGCCCCTGAATGTTGAACCTGTGCTGGAGTTTGAGGCAGAGGAAGCACGGATTCTAGAAGCAACGGCGCGACAACCTTTAGCTTTGACAGTGGAAGAAAGCGGCTGTTTATCGGAGTTGGGTTATTTAGTTGATGGTTACGACAGGGAATATTTTGATGTTTTACACCTGACGGGTCATGCTACTTTACAAAATGGGCAACCGCGCTTCATTACAGAAACGGCAACAGGTGAAGCTTTCTATGCCAGTGCTAGAGATATTGCCCAAGAATTACAATTTCGACTGCCTAAACTGATTTTCCTCTCTGGTTGTCGCACCGGGCAAGCTGGCAATTCGGGATCTGTGCCGTCAATGGCTGAAGAATTGCTGAAATCTGGTGCAAAAGCGGTTTTGGGTTGGGGTCAAAAGGTTTTAGATTCTGATGCGACTGCCGCAGCTGCCGTATTGTATCAGGAATTGTCAGGCGGAAAACAAATCACTGAAGCTGTTGCTTGTACTTACCAAGCATTAATTAAGAACAAAGCGCGGGATTGGCACTTGTTGCGGCTGTATGCAGCAGGCAATTTACCAAGTTCATTAGTCACACCGTTGCGGAGTCGGGGACGGAAACCAGCACCACCGCTTTCTGTTTCTACCCAGTTTTTAGATCCTGCGGGTAAGGTGAAAGTCCCGACGCGGGAGAGTTTTGTTGGGCGTCGTCGTCAATTGCAAAATTGTTTGCGGGTGCTGAGTCAACCTTTGCTATCCCACCCTTACCAAGGGGGGGACACAGGGGGGGTAGGGGTGTTGATTCATGGGATGGGCGGTTTGGGTAAAAGTAGTTTAGCAGCTAGGCTTTGTGACAGACTGCCGAATTTTGAGCGTGTTGTCTGGGTGGGAAGAATTGATCAAGCTAATTTGGTGAGTCGTTTAGCAGAAAAGTTGGATGACAACGAACAACGCAAAAGCTTACAAAATTATGATGAAGAATTAAAATATCGGCTGCGGCGAGTTTTCCAGCAGTTGCATGAGGGTGCAAAGCCGTTTTTGTTGGTGCTGGATGACTTTGAAGAAAATTTAGAACCCCGCAATGAGAGTTATGTGCTGCAACCGGAAGCAGTAGAGGTAATGAAAGCTTTAGTTTGGGCAATTAGAGAAAATTTCACTTCCCACCGCATCATTATTACTTGCCGTTACGATTTTGAATTTACCCAGTTGCAGTATTTCCAAAAGCAGCCGTTGGATGCACTGCATGGTGCAGATTTGCGAAAAAAGTGCGATCGCCTCACAGCCTTTAATGCTAAATCTCAGGTGGATGAGGCGTTAAAATCGCAAGCGCAGAAGTTAGCAGATGGTAATCCCCGCTTGCTGGAATGGTTGGATAAGATTCTGCAAAATACAACGGTTGATGTGGCGGCAATATTGAATCGGTTAGCAGCAGATCCGGTGGAGTTGCGAGAGCAAGTTTTGGCAGAGGCGCTGCTGGAACAGATGGATACAACCATGCGGGAGATGTTGTCACGGGGTTTAGTGTTTGAGTTGCCAGTACCGAGGGAAGCTTTAGCCGCAGTTTGTGAGAATATCTCCAATTTGGAACATTATATTAGTCGAGCAGTGGCGTTGGGACTATTGGAAGTGAGCCATGATGAGGCGTTACGAGTACCACGCATTTTGCCCCTACCTGTGATCGAAAATAAAAATATATACAGTCAATCTGTAAGGATTCTCAATCAAATCTGGCGACTAGAAACCGAAGGCAATCTTGCAGAAGATAGATGTATTGAAATTCATAGATTAGCTTTACTAGGTGGAGAAAAAGATATAGCTATTGAAACTTGTTCTGCTCTTGCTTTTTGGAACCAAGGTCAAAGTCTTTATCGTAATGCAGCCAAGGTCTGTAAAACTACTTTAAAATTCTTTAAAGATTGGAGTATTTTTAATAACTTGGCGCGAGCAGAAAAAGAACTTGGTAATACTAAAAACGCCTTAAAATACTATCATGAAGCTTTAAATCTATGCCCACTATTTAATAAAAAACAAAAAGCAACAATTCTACATAACTTATCTATTATTTATATTGAGACAGGTCAACCCAAAAAAGCCATTTACTTTAATAAAAAATCTCGGGAAATTTCTCAAGAAATTAATAGCTATGAAAACTTAATGATGGTTTCTCATGGAATGGCAATTATTTGTACACAGCAAGGGAAAATAGACGATGCTCTTAATTATTACGAAAAAGCTTTAGAAGCTGCTGATCGAATTGAAGATGAAGTAATTTTGACTCAAAAACCTAGATATAAAGCAGTTTGCCTAAGTAATATAGCTTATATTCATACATTAAATGGGAATCTTGAAGCAGCAATTACTTTATATACAAAATCTATTCAAATAATGGAAGAATTAGGCGATATTAAAAATCAGGCAGCGACCTTACACAACATTGCTCAAATTTATATATTGCAAGGATTAATTAATCAAGCTGTACCTTTCCTTCTACAATCGCTGACATTAAAAGAGAGTATTGGATATGTAAAAGGACAGTCAGTAACATTACACACTTTAGCTCATGTATATATTACGCAAGGGCAAGTTGATCAAGGAATAGCTTTATATGAAAAAGCCCTCAAACTTGCACGAGAAATCCATGATGTTGAAGGTCAAGCTTATTCTCTGATGATGCTTGGACAAATAGTTGCTATAGAAAGAAGCTTTTCAGTCGGCATGGGCTATTTACATGAGGCTATCAATATCTTCCAACAACTAAATTCTCCGCATACAAAGAAAGTACAAGCAATTATTGATTACTTATTATCCACGAGGCTTTGAACTCCATTAATGAGCCTTTGATACTCATTAAAGAGGCTTTGAACTCCATTAATGAGTCTTTGATACTCATTAAAGAGGTTCTGAACTCCATTAATGAGCCTTTGAGCTTCATTAAAGAGGCTTTGAACTCCATTAATGAGCCTTTGATACTCATTAAAGAGGTTCTGAACTCCATTAATGAGCCTTTGAGCTTCATTAAAGAGGCTTTGAACTCCATTAATGAGCCTTTGATACTCGTTCAGCAGTTTTTTAGACTTGTGGCTTGGTTGTCGGAGATTGCGATCCGATCGCCATAATTCACCCCAAAGCACATTATATTCTGAGTTAAAGGCTCATCTAAATGAGCCTTTAACAGAGAAAAGAGATATTAGCCTAAATCGAAAAGCAAGATTTCGCCGCCGATGTTGGTGCTAATTTCTAGCTGTTCTTCGCCGTTGATTTGTACACCATCGCCTGCTCTGAGTTCTTCGCCATTTAAGTTAACTATGCCTTGCGCTATTTGTAACCAGGCATAGCGATCGCTTTTGACTTGATGATTAACAACATCACCTGACTCTAAAACAGATGTATATAACTCAACATCTTGGTGAATTGTCACAGCACCATCGCGCCCATCTTTAGAGGCAATTAAGCGTAATTTGCCGCGCTTTTCTTCGAGAGGAAAAGCTTTTTGTTCATATCTTGGCGTTATTCCTTCTCGATCGGGAAGAATCCAGATTTGTAGCAAGTGTAGTGGTTCAGTTGGCGAAGGATTAAATTCACTGTGGCTGATTCCAGTTCCAGCACTCATAATCTGGGCATCACCGGGACGAATTACCGATCCAGTACCCAAGCTGTCTTTATGCTCCACAGCACCTTCTAAGACATAAGTGAGGATTTCCATATCACGATGGCTGTGGGTAGGGAATCCAGCACCAGGGGCGATGCGATCGTCGTTAATCACTCGCAGAGAGCGAAATCCCATGCGGTTCGGATCGTAAAAACTACCGAAGGAAAATGTGTGATAACTATCGAGCCAGCCCATTTTAGCGTGACCACGGGCGTTTCTATCATGAATTAGATGGCTAATTGTATTTTGAGACATATATTTACCTCGTTGTTAATGAGTATTTAGAGATGCAATTATACTCTTACGAGAAGCCGCTCTTTGAGCGTCTACGCGTCTGTATAAGAGTTAAGAATGAAATTAGGATAAATTTTCAGTAACCTAATAAGTTATTCAAGTTTCCGATTAATCTTGATGTATCACTTGTCGAAGATATTCTAAAATTTTTCGACCTAGTTTTGAACTATTTAAATAGTAAAGTATATACATATAAATGAAAAGTACGCACTTAAAAGTAACGTACTTACCAAAAAGATACTATTAGAATTTAAGAAAAACTACTTTTCTCAGAAGTGCTTATTTTACACCAGCAGGGATCTTTTGAGTTTTAGTAGTAGCCGCTTTGCCATTCTCTGCCTTAATTTCTACTACTTGTAGATGAGCTTCTAAGAACCAGAGTCGTTTGTCAATGGTGCGAGAAATTTCGGTGTAAAGGTCGGCGGTATCGAGGTCGCCTAATTCATCAGTTTTATCGATCGCTTCCCGAAGATGTTTAGCATAGAATGCATAACGATCTGATAAGGCTGTTACATGGTCTTTACCATCCAAAATATCTAAAGGATATTCTGGCAAAATTGAATTACTAGCTGCGGCGCGGGCTGTTCCAAAAGCGTATCCGCCTAAAGCTGTGACGCGTTCAGCGACCATATCGATGTATCCTTCCAATTCCCCAGCAAGTTCATCAAATAATAAGTGTAACTGGTAAAAGTCAGTACCTTTAACATTCCAGTGCGCTTGCTTTGCTTGGGTTTTCAAATCAGAAGTAGCTGCCAAAGTTTGGTTGAGAAGTACCACGATTTGCACTCGCGCTTCGGCAGGAATGTCAATGCGGGTAGGGTACAAACGTGATGTAATGCTGTTGTCACTCATGATTCTTTGTTGTTAATGCCTTTTAAATCTAACTTTACAGAATTGATTGGTTGTCCGAAACTCTCTGACGATGGATTGAATTAATGCCTGAATATGTTAAAGTTTATTAATATTAGTTAAATACGGTAGTTTACTATGGTATTTAATATGCCACCGAAAAGGCGTAGGCGTAGCCCGCCGCAGGCATCGCTAATTACATCATTCTGCAAAAATTCATGGGGAAAACCCAGCTTAATTTGACTCACTTCATTTAAATGTTGCAAATGTTGTAGCGAAAGAGTGCGTTAATTTACGTGCCCCAACGAGCTGAATAATCACGCCGTTTTGAGCGCGTAGCCAAGCTAATGTTAACTATGGAGGTAGGTGTGCAATTTATCTTGCAACTTCACTGAGAACTTAGCGATCGCATCAAATCCCAAGCGTGCAACCAGAGTAAATTAATATAATCGGTATTCAACCGTTTTAGAAATATTAATAAAATTATAAAAGTTTCAATGCCTAATTTACATATATAAGTTCTAAACTCAACATAACTGATACAAATAGTTAGGGACGTACAGTTGTACGCCCCTATAGCCTCAGTCTCCCAATCAGCCGGCTGAGGTACTACGAATAAGCATCAATTGGCAGACAAGAACAAACAAAATTCCTGTCACCAAAGGCTGCATCAATGCGGCCAACAGCAGGCCAGAATTTATATTCACGAGTCCAAGGCGCAGGATAAGCAGCTTGTTCACGAGAATAAGGATGATTCCATTCTCCAGCAATGAGACTTTCGGCAGTGTGCGGTGCATTCTTCAAAACATTATCTTGGGCATCCACCTTGCCAACTTCTATTTCGGCAATTTCTTGGCGAATAGAAATTAACGCATCACAGAAACGATCTAATTCTTGTTTAGATTCACTTTCTGTAGGTTCCACCATGATTGTACCCCCTACAGGCCAGGAGACAGTTGGCGCATGGAAGCCATAATCTATCAGACGCTTGGCAACATCATCAATTTCGATACTTGCCGATTTTTTTAGCGATCGCAAGTCTAAAATACATTCATGGGCAACCAGACCATTTTTCCCCTGATACAAAACCGGATAGTACGATTCCAGTTTCTTAGCAATATAGTTAGCGTTGAGAATTGCCACCTTAGTTGCTTCGGTTAAACCCCCTGCACCCATCATGGCGATATACATCCAAGAAATCACCAAAATACTCGCACTACCCCAAGGTGCAGCCGCAACAGCACCAATACGTTGGGAATTAGAGATTTCTTCCCTACTCCCCACCACAGGATGTCCAGGTAGGAACGGCACAAGATGAGATGCAACGCCAATAGGCCCCATACCAGGGCCACCTCCACCATGAGGAATACAGAAGGTTTTGTGCAGATTCAAGTGACAAACATCCGCGCCAATATCCCCAGGACGGCAAATTCCCACTTGGGCGTTCATATTTGCCCCATCCATGTAAACTTGTCCACCGTGACTATGGACAACAGCGCAGATTTCCTGAATTGGCTCCTCAAAGACACCGTGGGTTGAGGGATATGTCACCATTAAGGCAGCTAAATCATTGCTGTGTTTTTCTGCCTTACTCTTCAGGTCATCAACGTCAATATTACCTTGTGAGTCACAGGCAACAGCCACCACCTTCATCCCGCACATCACTGCACTCGCTGGATTTGTCCCGTGTGCCGAGGTGGGAATCAAACAAACGTTGCGGTGTGCTTCACCCCGATTTTCGTGATACTGACGAATTACTAAAAGTCCAGCATACTCACCTTGAGAACCGGCATTTGGTTGTAGAGAAATTCCCGCAAAACCAGTAATTTCAGCTAACCATGCCTCAAGTTGCTCAAACAGAAGTTGATAACCTTGCGTTTGTGACGTCGGGGCAAATGGATGAATCTTGCCAAATTTCTCCCAACTTACCGGAATCATCTCAGCTGTCGCATTCAACTTCATTGTGCATGACCCCAAAGGAATCATCGATGTTGTTAGCGACAAGTCCTTGCTTTCTAGCTTGTGCAAATAGCGCAATAACTCAGTTTCTGAGTGATAGCGGTTAAAGACTGGGTGAGTGAGATATGTACTTGTACGGGAGAGAGGGAGATGGGAGGATGAAGAAGCAGTTAATTCTTCTAAACTGAAGGGTAAATCATCTGTACCAGCGAAAATTTGCCAAAGGTCAATTAAATCTTCCGGTGTAGTTGTTTCATCCAGCGAGATACCAACAGCAGTTGCATCAAAAACCCGCAGGTTAATTTGCATTTGTTCGCTAACTGCCAGAATATCTTCTAAATTTCGTCTTCCCAATTCAACTCGCAGCGTATCAAAGTAATCTTTGGAACTGATGCTGTAACCCAAACGCTTTAGTCCTTCCGCCAGCAACACCGTCAAAGAGTGGATATTTTCAGCAATTTGCTTCAGTCCAGCAGGGCCATGATAGACGGCGTACATACTCGCCATTACCGCCAGCAACACCTGTGCAGTACAAATATTACTAGTAGCTTTTTCACGACGAATGTGCTGTTCGCGGGTTTGCAAGGCGAGACGTAATGCAGGTTTACCTTGCGTATCTTTTGATACTCCGACAATTCGCCCTGGAACTAGCCGCTTATACTCTTCTTTCGTAGCGAAGTATGCCGCATGAGGGCCACCATAACCCAAGGGAATACCGAATCGCTGAGTGCTGCCTACAGCAATATCAGCACCAAATTCCCCAGGAGGGGTTAGTAAAGTTAAACTTAAAGGATCTGCTGCTACCGTCACCAATGCACCCTTAGCATGGGCTTTTTCTATAAAAGCGCGGTAGTCGTAAATGGTTCCATCACTTGCAGGATATTGCAGAACAGCCCCAAAAATTGCTTGATCAAAATCAAATGTTTGATGATCACCAACAACAATCTTAATCCCCAATGGTTGAGCGCGTGTTTGCAGCACATCGATAGTTTGGGGATGGCAGTCACGAGAGACAAAATAGGCATCTGCATGATTTTTGGAGACACCATAGCTTAAACTCATCGCTTCAGCAGCTGCCGTGGCTTCATCAAGTAACGAAGCATTGGCAATTTCCAAACCTGTGAGGTCAATAATCAGGGTTTGAAAATTCAGCAGTGCTTCTAGTCGTCCTTGGGCAATTTCTGGTTGATAAGGAGTGTAAGCAGTATACCAACCGGGGTTTTCTAGGATATTACGCCCAATTACAGGTGGGGTAATAGTGTCGTAATATCCCATACCAATATATGAGCGGAAAATCTGATTTTTGGCAGCAACTTTTTTTAACGATGCCAGCGCTGCGTACTCACTTTCTGCTTCTGGTAACTTTAGCGGTTGCTTCAGCCGAATTGCCTGTGGAACTGTTTGGTCGATTAGGGCATCCAGGTTGGGAAACCCCAAAACTTTAAGCATAAGCTGGATGTCATCGGAGTCAGGGCCAATATGTCTTGGCGCAAAATTACTTAACTTCTGACTTTTTTCGTCCAGCACTTGCTGTTCATTAGATTTGAGAATAGGGGCGTTCAATACCACAAATTACTCTCCAGACGGTACTATTTCATATTTTGCAATAAATACTGATGAGAAGTAGGTGTAATTTTTCAGTTCATCTAAATTTCATGATTTATTTTCAGGTGGAGTGGATAGAGGCAGGGAGCAGGGAGCAGGGAGCAAGGGGGATAGAAAAGAATTAGAATTCAACCCCAGGCTACACAAAAACTACGCTTGCGAAGTGGGAGACTCTAACCCATGTTCCCCTCTTGATTCCACGGCAGAGAAAAGAGGCAAGGGAGAAGGAAACGGGGAGAGTTGGGGAGAAGAATTTGCAGTTTTTCCCCCTGCCCCCTGCACCCTTACTCCCCTTCTACCAGCGCCCGATACTCATCGGCTGTCAGGGCATCCTCAACTTCGCCAGGGTCATTGACGCGGACTTTCAAAAACCACCCTTCCCCGTAGGGATCTTCTGACACTTCTTCGGGAGAATTTATTAAGGCTTCATTCCGTTCTATAACTGTGCCTGTCACTGGTGAATTCAGTTCCTCAACGGCTTTCACGGATTCAATTGTGCCAAAGTTTTCTCCTCTAGCAAGAGCATCGCCAATTTCTGGCAGTTCCAAAAAGACGATATCACCCAATTCATGTGTGGCAAACTCAGTAATGCCAATGGTGGCAATTTCACCATCTATTCGCACATATTCATGAGAATCCAGGTATCTGAAATCTTGAGGATATTCAAAAGACATATCACTTCCTCTCCCTTATTAAAAAAATTATTGCCCCAATAGTCATCCAAGCCATATCTGGTAATGAACCTTAGTAGAGATTGAATAACTCACAACACATTATTCCTCAAAAACCTCGGCGCTTATCAGTTGGCAACACGATTTTTTGACCGATAAAAGGGACGTTTAACCACAACTGATGGATAAGCTTTGCCGCGAATTTCGACTTCTAATTGTTGACCGACGGTTGCTAGTTGGGTAGGAACGTAGGCTAAGGCAATGGGATAGCCAAGTGTAGGCGACAGAGTGCCACTAGTTACTTCTCCCACAACTTTACCTGCGGATAACACTTGATAACCATGACGGGCAATGTTACGCCCTTGAGTTTGCAAACCGACCAATCGGCGTTGCACTCCAGCGGCTTTTTGCTGTGCTAAAACTTCCCGACCAATAAAATCGCCTTTGGTATCTAAGTGAACTAGCCACCCCAAACCTGCTTCTAAGGGTGTGGTGATGTCATCGATATCTTGTCCGTAAAGCGCCATCGCTGCTTCTAGCCGCAGGGTATCTCTGGCACCAAGCCCACAGGGGATGACACCAGCTTTATGGAGGTTTCGCCACAATTCTACCCCCACATCTGGGTCTACCATCACTTCAAAGCCATCTTCTCCGGTGTAACCTGTGCGGGCTAGGAAGGCAGGTTTACCCAGTAGGGTTGCTTCTAAATGTCCGAAGGCTTTGATTGGTTGTAAGTCTTCTTGCACTAATGGCTGGAGATATTTAATCGCTTTTGGCCCTTGGACGGCAATTAAGGCTTTATCTGGTGAAAGGTCTTGGAATTGCACTTTATCCAGGTCAAGGTGTTGCAATAGCCATGCTTTATCTTTACTGGAGGTTGCCGCATTTACTATAATAAATGCCCTTTGTGTACCAGTGGTGTCTTCACCTTGGTAATAAACAATGATGTCGTCAATAATTCCGGCTTGGGGATTTAACAATACGGTGTATTGTGCTTGACCGGGTTGCAAACGACTCAAGTCGGAAGGCACTAAAGGCTGGAGTTGGGAAATTAGGTTTTTACCTTGGAGGGTAAATTTGCCCATGTGGGAAATATCGAACATTCCGGCTGTATTTCTTACAGCCTCGTGTTCGCGGCTAATTCCACTAAATTGCACAGGCATTTCCCAACCGCCAAAGCTGGTAAGGCGTGCTTTGAGTTCTACACCCAATTGATATAAAGGGGTTCGCGCCAGAGATTGGGCGTTGTCTTCTTGATTAGCCACAGGTAATTTTGCGTATATGCGGAGCAACTTGCCGTTAGGCATCGCACCTCAACATCTATCATCCTACGAGAGATTAGGGAAGAGGTGACAGGTGACAGCTAATAGGGAATAATCTCTACCCTGTACCCTATTCCTTTCTTCACTCCTTTGTCCCCTTCTGTGAGGTTTAATAGTTAATGGTGCAAGTGTTGAGATTTATTAAGAAGACATTATGAAATATTGGCGATTGTTAGCTAGTTTTGTCTTAGCTATGGTTCTTTTTTGGTTTCCCTTATCGGCACAAGCTGCAAGTTCTTCCAGTATTACCCGTTCTGTGGGTAATGATGAACTCAAGGGCAAGGATTACTCTGGTCAAAGTTTAGTTGGCACGGAGTTTACCAATCTCAAATTAGAGAATGCTAATTTTAGCAATGCTGACTTACGTGGTGTCGTGTTTAACGGTACTCTGCTGGAGGGAGTAAATCTGCATGGTGCTGATTTTAGTGAAGGCATAGCCTATCTAACAAAATTTAAAGATGCTGATTTAAGCGATGCTGTGTTGACTGATGCAATGATGCTGCGTTCTATTTTTGATGATGTAAATATCAAAGATGCTGATTTTACCAATGCAATTTTAGATGGAACGCAAGTGAAAAAACTTTGTGTTCAGGCAAGTGGTGTTAATTCTAAAACTGGTGTAGATACTCGCCAGTCTTTAGGATGTAAGTAGAATTTAACCCTTTTTTTGCGAGTGGAGAGCAGGGTGGTTTCATACGAAAAAAGAAAAATACATCAGTCTTGATTTATCGTTTTGTAGCATGGCTTTTTACCCCTCTCCCTCACAAGAGAAAGGTTTTAAAACCCAGTTTTAGTTTTTCTCTATTTGTATGAAACCATCCTGGCTTCTTCGCTGGTGGATAAGAGGTTGTTTGAAAAGTAGTTGGCTGTATCTTTGCACTTATTAATCCCCGCTAACCCATGTCAGTCGCTCCACTTGGGGAGACACCAAGACCGCGCTGTGGGGTATAGTTGAGCCTCGGAAAGTCAAAGTTAAACCTCGGAAGGTCAACGTCGAGCTTTGGAACTCGAAATAGCTAGGCAATGTCTACAAAGGCTACGTCTACGCGCTTTGGCAAAGGAGCTAAATCATTTAATTTCTGATAAATTTCTTGGAAGAGTTTTTGTTAACGGTGAGAATTGGCTTTGGAAAAAGTAGAAATATCTACTTCAAATCCTGTATTATTTAATCTTTTAAATAAATCTCGCATACTGGTTAAACTGTTATCCAGGGCATAGGACAGCCAGCACTCGAAGAACAGACGACTGTTCAATACTGGATAATCGTTTTTTTGGCAGTCTTCTCAGAATATATTTGACAATTTTGGGGAATAAATTTATAATCACAACTTAACTAATATATTTTAATTCTTCGCCCAAAAATACCATATTTTGGGCTATTTTTATTTAATTTTTCTTAACATTCAACATTTCTGAAATTAGAGATAATCAGAGTTTATTTAATGAAAATCTAGCAGCCCACTTTAGATTTAGATAACTCACCTGGTTTAGCAGGTAATGGTCAAAAAGCCATACCCTTTTTGAGTTGTAATGATTTTTTTAAATAAAACCTGAGTTTTACTATATAAAATTAAAATTCTCCAAACAAATAATCAAATTTATTTGGAGATATTTTAGTGCAAGAGAGTTTTAATTTAAGTAGTATTTTAACAACTGCTTGTAGAGATAAAAGGCAAAAATCGGGTAGAAATCGGTTATTAAGAAAAATAATTTTAAACTAAGCTTCTGTTGGAAAAATCTTTACTTTGATGTAAGGTCTTGGATAAAATATGGACTCTGAACCATTAATGATTAATTAGTTTTTTCTATGAAATGGTCACTAGAAAGGAAATGGATTGCCTCTGGCTTTGGCTTGAGCTTATTATTAATGAGTACAGCTAGTCTTATTTCTTACCAAAATGCTACTCAGTTAATTGCAAGTAGCAATCAAGTAAAGGACACACATGAGGTAATGAAAAATGTAATTGACATCTTCGCTACACTAACCGATGCAGAAGCCGGACGCAGAGGTTATATCCTATATAGGGAGCAATCAGAACTCAAACGTTACTATCAAGCAATGCAAAACCTAGATGCCAAAGTTAAAAAATTGCAGCAACAAATTGCTGATGACTCTTATCAACAGCAGCAAATAACAAAACTAAAATTCCTCATTGCTCAAAGAGTTCAATTATCTAAACAGTCAATTAACCTCAAAGAAGCAGGTAAATCAAGCTTTGCTATTCAAGCACCTCTAGTTACTCAAGGCAACCAAAACCGTAATCAAATCCGTGAAACACTTACTCAAATGCAAGCTAGGGAGGAACAGTTACTGCAAATCTCAGTGAGACATTCTCAAGATAATATCCGCAACCGGATGTTGATTGAATTCCTTAGTACTTTCTTGAGCTTTGCCATTTTATTAGGCGTTTATGCTTTGCTTTATCAACAATTAGTTAAGCGTCAGCAAGCAGAAACTATTCAAAAAACTTTAGCTCAAGAAAAAGAACTTAGTGAATTGAAGTTAGGTTTTTTTTCAATGGTATCCCATGAATTTCGTACCCCATTGAGTATTATATTGGGTTCGGCTCAACTATTGGCTCAAAGTAATCAGCAGTGGACGGAAGAGAAGAAACTTAAAAATCTGTATCGCATTCAATCTTCAGCTAGGTCAATGAACCAGTTACTAACCGATATTTTAACTTTGACTAGGGCAGAAGCTGGAAAATTAGAATTTCATCCAGAACTGATGGATTTAGAAGCATTTTGCATTAATTTGATAGAAGACCTCCAATTTTCTAATCAACAACAGCATACTATTAAATTTATCAGTCAAGGGAACTGTACTCATGCCAAATTAGACGAACATATACTGTATTCAATCCTCAGTAACTTACTTTCAAATGCAATGAAATATTCACCTCCAGAGGGAAGTATTTCCCTAACTCTTAGTTGTGAGCCATCCGCAATATTTTTCCAAGTTAAAGATAATGGAATAGGAATTCCTGACGAATTTGAAGAGCATTTATTTGAGCCTTTTCATCGTGCTAATAATGTAGGCAAGATTGTTGGCAGTGGACTAGGACTTGCTGTGGTTAAAAAGTGTTTAGAAATACATCATGGAGAAATTTATGTAGATAGTGAAGTAGGAGGCGGAACAAGTTTTACGATAAAATTTCTCCAACAAGGAACAGTAATAGTCAAGAGTAAATTATAGCGGTTATCGATTGGATGAAAACACCAAAGTCCTTACTGTCAAATCATTTCAGCAAAGTTTTTGTATCTCACTCAACTGCATACCGCTATATGCTTGAACAACACAGTAATAAATGTTGGACTTTCGCCATACAGACTATCCGCTAAAACCAAATCAAAATTAAACCCAATTTTGAGCAATGTTTCAATTATTTCGACTGCCAATTGAGGTTTGGTTTTATAGACTCCTCCTACTTCAAGTCTTTTTCGTGGCTTATATATTAAACAGGTAAAGGTGCTGGTGCAACGGTATGGGGCACCACAAACTATAACCCTACGTGTTTTTAATCAACAAGGCAGTCTATTAGCCACTTCTGACCCAAATTTAGACATTATTGAAGCCCATCAAGGTAGTATTATCGCCAGCAGCACACCAAATCAAGGGGCAACTTTTACTATATACTTGCCGATAATTCGTAATTCGTAATTTGTAATACTCTACGGGTAAGTATAGTTAAAAGTGTTTTTAACCTTTTCATAATCTAAGCTTAACTAAAATTTATCCAGTATCAGCTCTCGACTTTCTGAAGTAAACGTTGTACAAAAAAGCTAGACCTTACTGGATGCAAATTTCATGAGCCAAAAAGTCAGCAAAGTGTTTACCCAGTCTGGGGCAATTCCTTACAGAGTAAACAATGGTAAAATTGAAATCTTGCTGATCACAACCCGTGACTTTCAACACTGGGTCATTCCGAAAGGAGATATTCCTAATGGTATGAGTCCGCCTGATTCAGCAGCAAAAGAGGCGTGGGAAGAAGCGGGGGTGATTGGGCAGGTAGATATGAATAAACTGGGCACTTACAAGTACCGCAAACAAGGCAAAACTTACCATGTCAAGATGTACTTGTTAGCCGTGGATATGCTGAGTGAAGATTATCCAGAAGCAAATAAAAGAAAACGACAATGGGTAGAAGTAAATAAAGCTATCAGGCGGGTTAAGTTTAATTCACTTAAACGAATCCTTAAAAGTTTTTTCCAAGTTAAATCTCACTTTTGTGGATTTGGCTCTTAAGTAAATGAGCAATAATATATAATCCAATATCTTTTAAAATTAAATATTATCTGTTGCCTCAATCAAAGCACTAAGAATTCCTGGTTCACTCATCGAATGTCCGGCATCAGGAACTACTATAAATTCTGCTTCTGTCCAAGCTCGATGTAGTTCCCAAGCTGATATCATTGGGCAAACTACATCATAACGTCCCTGAACAATTACAGAGGGAATATGGCGGATGCGGTCTATATTTAAGAGTAATTGATCTTCTGTTTCAAAAAATCCCTTATTCATAAAGTAATGGCATTCAATACGTGCGAAAGCTGAAGCAAATTCACTCCCGCTAAACTTTTGCATGAGTTCTGCATCGAAAAAAAGTCTACTTGTACTGGCTTCCCAAATTGACCAAGCACGCGCTGCTGTTAATTGAATTTCTAAATCTGGACTGGTCAAGTGTTTATAATATGCTGCGATCAGATCATCACGTTCTGCGATCGCAATCGGTTTGATATACTCTTCCCAAGCATCAGGAAAAATATAGCTAGCACCCTCTTGGTAAAACCATCGCAACTCTTTTTGTCTCAGCATGAAGATGCCACGGAGAATTAATGCCGTGCATCGAGAGGGATGGGTTTGACTGTAGGCTAATGATAAAGTGCTACCCCAGCTTCCACCAAAGACCGCCCACTTTTCTATACCTAAATGTTGGCGCAGTTTTTCGATATCACTAACTAAATCCCAAGTGGTGTTTTCTCGTAATTCAGCATGGGGCGTACTTTGACCACAACCACGCTGGTCAAACATGACTAACCGCCATTTTTCGGGGTGAAAATATTTGCCGATAAAAAGCTGGACATCCACCACCAGGGCCCCCATGCAGCAAAACGATAGGTTTACCTTGTGGATTCCCTGACTCTTCAAAATGAATGGTGTGAAGGTCAGAAACCTTTAAACTACCTTCTAAGTAAGGTTGGATCGCTGGGTAAAGTTCTCGCATTTTGGATATTTTATCAGTAATATTGTCATGGCGATCGCTTGTCAAATCAAATAAACCAGGAGTCAGAATTCTGAATTCTGAATTCTGAATTCTGAATACTTTACGCCACTTGCGGGATAGAATAGAGTTTTGATTACGAAAAATATTTATTTTAGTTTCGCCCACCAGGGGCGAAAGCGCGTAGCGGGACGGTACGGTTTTAACCAATATTCAGACGCGATGTTCGAGGACTCGCTTGCCGCCGGCGCTATCACCCACTCGTACAGAATTCATGGCTTTTTTCTGACTCCTGAGTTCTGAATTCTTCTCATAAACCCGATACCCATGATACAACTGTCTAATGGGCTTCCACCTACACAGTGATCGCCTCAGCTGAGAATCATCACAGTATTGAAAACTTGGGCTACTACTTCCAAAAGATTGTAGAGACGTAGCATTGCTACGTCTCTACAAAGGTTTTGGATAACGTAATATTTAATTTCACTAGCTGTCTAATTATTAGAAAATCAAATTCCCATAGTAGAGGCGCACATCTGTGCGCCTCTATCGCCAACCTTTAGAAGGTGAAAGTTGTTCTCAATGTACCGATAATTGCATCATCGTTATCGCTATTTTGACCAGGAGAAGTCAACCAGATAACACCAGGGGTAATAGAAATGTTATCCGACAAGCGATACTTGTAAAAGCCTTCAAAGTGATAAGGTATATCATTACCAGTACCAGCAAAAACTCCTCCTCGGTTAAAGGAATATGGTTCTGCACCAGCAAAAATACCCAATACATTACCTCTTTTACCGAAGTCAGGTAAGGCTACCCCAAGACCGTAGCTCCAAGCTTCATAATCATCACCAGCACCAACGCCTGAGATATCGTGGTAAGAAACGAAGCCACTAATTGACAGTTTGTCGCTGGGTCTGAAGGCTGCCGACACACCATAAGAATTACTGGAAGATGCGTTTAGAAGTGTGTTGGCTTGACCAGTACCTACGACGCGGTTAGTGCCAGCTAAACCACTACCTGCATCAAATAAATTACCACCTCCAGCACCATGATAACCATGAACGTAGGTAGCAGCGATCGCCAAGCGATCGCCAACACTAAAGTTTAACTGTCCTAAAGCTGCATAGTTACCCTCTAACAAACCTTGACTCGGCCCAGGGTTATTAGCATTTGATGCCAAATATCCGACAGTTAGTGAACTTGATTGCAAAAAGCTGCCGCCTTTACCAAAGGGTAAAGTCAGTGCTGCACCAGCACCACCACCAATCCGATAGATGGGACTTTCAGAAGCAAAGGTAGACAAAGCACCATTACCACCATCAAAATCCTCAAAGTAAGGGTTGTTAGTGGCAACATAATCGCTATGAATACCTCCGGTGGCCGCAAAGTAAGCTTGGACGGGGCCGATGGGTACGTAATACGCTAGCCAGTCTATAATTACACCATTGTTACCAGTGCTGCCGACTTGAAACGTTTGTGTGCCCTCAACAGTATCAATCGCAGCGCCACCAGCCCCTACTTGGGTAAAAGCTTGTGCATTACCGGCTGCAAGACGGGTGTGTAAAACGTCTCTACCAGTGAAACTGGTTTGCAAGTCTAAACGTACCCTATCTTGGAAGACAGTATTGTTAACATCGCCAGTGGTACCACCAAAAATATCGGTAACAGCAAAAACAGCTTCACCTACCAATTTTGTGGTAGTAGAAAACTGATTAGCTTCTAGTTCAGCAGTCCGTGCTTCTACAGCATCTACTCGACCACGCAAAGTTGCCAGTTCTGCCGAGTATTCCTCTTGCAAACGCTGGAGGGTCGCTAAATCCTGTTTTGATACCAAGTCAGCAGTTGCTGTGGCAATCAGTTCATTAACCCGATCTAAACAAGCATTCAAACCTGCGGCAAATTCATAACGAGTCAGCGCCCGGTTGCCGCGATAAGTACCATTTGGATATCCTGCTATACAACCGTAGCGCTCTACTAAGGATTGTAAAGCTTGGAATGCCCAGTCAGTCGGCTGTACATCAGAAAACTGAGAAACTGATGTGACTTGAGACAGTGAATTTTGGCTCTTGCCTTCGCTGCTGTAGCGATTAACTTGTTCTAAAACCTTATTGTCTTCAGTCTTTTGGGCAATCAATTGCTGATTAACTTTTGGTTGCTCTATTGGAATAAATATTGAAGCATTAGAAGCTATTGGTGCTTCTATCTGAGCAGATTTTACCTTTGTATCTTCAAAAGAGCTTGCTACTTCAGCAGCCATAGCCCTAGCAGAAACCAACACCGTCACTCCCAAAACTACTGGACTTAGTACCAGAGTTTTCCACAATAGATAAGACATTATTTTATTTTCCTTTCCTAAAAAAGACCCAAAATCAGTGGGTTGAAGAAAAAGAGAATAAGCTATTATTCTACTTCTTAAAAATCTTATCAGATTGCTGTTATCTAAGCTACATCTACAACAATTTTCCTGGATGAAGAATCGTAAACTTTTAGAGATGGCTTGTTTGCCAAAGGTCGCCTTTCTAGGTTAATTTCACTCAATTTTGTGCCATTTATGAACTTTAGCATCTTGTTTTTAACCCTGATTTGCGGTAAATACTCTTTATCTTTAAATTTATTCCTCAATCAATAAAGTGTATTTATGCATCAGGTTTTCCTTATGTTATGAATTAATGACTATTAATTATCGAACAGAATTCAGGAGTCAGGAGTCAGAATTCAGAATGAATTCTGTACGACTGGCGGATAGCGCAGCGTTAGCGAGTACTCGAGCGTCGCGTCTGAATAATCGGAGTTTTTGCACCCCCACCAAATTGAAAATTTGGTGGTCTTCAATCAGTCGAGGGTCTGAATCCCCGACTGATAGCGTTCGCTTTTAGCGTCTCTAAGAGTTGCGTTAGCGAGTCTTGCCTACGGCACGCTGCGCGAACGAGCGTCTTGATTCTGACTCCTGAATTCTGACTTCTGAATTCTGAATTCTTCTTCAAGAATTATTTTGACCTCCACCCTGCGGAATGCCGATTTCAAGCTCTAATTTAAGCTGTTAATTTTTCATAACCATCAGCAGTTGTTGTTTCTAATCCCAAAATGGGATAGATATCTGGTTCAGATGTTCCGTGCATCGTTATAACCAGAGCGTCGATTAATGCTTTGGCTTTAAGCAGCGTTTCCTGAAACTCCATCTCCGGCTCAGAAAGCGCTATGATGCCGCCACCGATACCAATGGAGGTTTGCTCAGGAGTCAAAACAGCAGTCCGAATCACAATATTCAAATCGGCTGAACCATTCAAGCCCAAAAAGCCGATCGCTCCTGAATACACTCCCCGCGCTTCTTGTTCCAGGCGATCGATAATTTGCATAGTACGAATTTTCGGCGCACCGGTCATCGATCCTCCGGGAAATGAAGCCTGCACGCAATCCACCGCTTGTACATCTGCGCGTAACCGTCCGCGTACCGTTGTCACCAACTGATGTACTGTTGGATATGTTTCCACATCCATTAATTTTGGTACATGAATGCTACCAACTTCACAGACTTGTCCCAAATCATTGCGTAATAGATCCACAATCATCAGATTTTCAGCGCGGTCTTTTTCGCTGTTGCGTAGTTTTTCACGGAGGACGAAATCGGCTTCGGGGGTTTCTCCTCGTGGTAAGGTTCCCTTAATAGGCTTAGTTTCTACCCAACCTTGACGATCAATGCGTAGAAATCTTTCTGGAGATGAGCAGGCGATCGCAATTTTACCAAAACGTAAAAATGCAGAGTAAGGAGCAGGATTGATTTTACGTAATGTGCGATAGAAGGTCAATGGATCGGGTGTCGCATTGGTGTGTAGCTGATTCGTCAGGCAAACTTGATAAGTTTCCCCTTCGTGAATCTCGTCTAAACATTGGTGAATATCTTGAATATAGTTTTGATAAGTGCGACTCAAACGAAACTTGACTGGCTGAGAATTTTCCGGCGGTACATCTGAAGAAAGAGGATCTAGATTTTCGAGTTGTTGTTGGATAGTCTCAAACCAAGTTTCTACCTGTTCCGTTTGTCCTTTTTTGATTAATTGCAGTAAATAAAGACATTGTTCTTGATGATCGATGGCAATCATGCGATCGGCAAGTAAAAAAATTGCATCAGGTAATGGTGAAGAATGCACCAATGACGATCCACATTCTGCCTTGAGTTCATAGCCAAAATAGCCAACAAATCCACAGTTAAAATCAAACGGTAAATCATCAGCTTGGCAACTTCGGAGGTCAATTTCTCGTTTAAGATAGTCGAAAATACTTTCGCGATGATGGGTAACACGATCTGAGTGTGCGATCGTAATTTCTTGCCTTTGGGTATGATAGCGTACCAAAAGGCTGTTTTCTCCGTTTCCGTCGCCCATAAACGAGAAGCGAGATAAATCGGTTTCCACACGGCTACTGTCTAACCAAAAAGCATTTGGTGCTTGCCGAAATAAATGGACAAATATTTGTTCTGTGTTCGGACAAATATCCAGTTTGCGTCTATGAAGTTCAAACCTCTCTTCTTGTTTTTGGCAAGATTTCTTGATAGAAGGAGCAATAAATCCATATCCGCTCCAATGCTGTTTTTCTCGATTTATTGACGATTTTTCTGTAAATTGCAGTGTAATATCTCGAAAGTTTTCTAATAATCTTTGTCCATATTCTGTACAGATAGACTCTGGATGAAACTGCACACCCCAAAAAGGTAGATACCGATGACGCAATCCCATCACTAGTCCTTCTTCAGTCCAAGCAATTTTTTCTAGACACTCAGGGAGCTGATCGGCAACTAACAACGAATGATAGCGCACCACAGAAAACTGATGAGAAATACCCTGAAATAATTCCGAATCATTATGATAAATTTTACTGAGTCTACCGTGTCTAACTTCCGGTGCATGAATCACTCTGCCACCATATAAGTAGCCAAGCCCTTGATGCCCCAGACAAACCCCCAGTAAGGGCACATCAACGTTTTCAATTATTTGTTGGCAGACTCCAAAATCTTTTGATTTTTCTGGACGACCAGGGCCAGGTGAAATCACAATATTATCAAATGCAATTTCTTTCAATTCATCCCAGTTAAACTGATCGTTATGAATTACTAAGGGTAGTTCCCCATTTACCTCGGCAATCATCTGGTAAAGATTAAAGGTATAAGAGTCATAATTATCAATAATTAATGTTTGCATACATACTAAATTAACTACTATATAGAACGTTTTTGCACTTAGAATAGCATCTAGAGAATTTATCTGCTACTTTAATTTTTTTTCTTTCTATCTTTGTTAATAAGTGATCTTGCCATGCACTTTGCCGTTTTTGATTCTACTTTTGCCGTTTGGAGATTTTTTTAGTTAATCTTGTACCTACTGCGTGTGAAGTATCCTACCATAAAGGATTTCCAACAAATAGATTATCTAGTTTTGTGGGGTGGTTGCGCTCTTTGGCTGCGGACAAGCATCTCACAATCTCAGGGTTAGCGCGTCTCAAACCCGATTGACAAGCAGAATGTCGGTTTGAAAGCGGTATAGGTTTGGGATCTGGGCTGGGGAGATTCTTCAATGCAGAGACGCAAATTAAGGAAGTGCAATGTCAAATTTTGATTTGGTTATTCAACTATTTCTACAACTCACAGTTATTTTAGCCACTTGTCGCATCGTCACGATTTTAGGACGCCGCTATCTTGGTCAAACCGATGTTGTTTGTGAAATGATTGCAGGTGTAATGCTAGGAGGCCATCACTTTTAGGATTGATTGCACCAGATTTTCAGCAATGGCTGTTTCCTAAGCTTCCCATTATTACTGCTGTTGGACTCAAGATACCCAATCCATCGATGTCGATTTTATATGCTATTAGCCAGATTGGGTTGGTAATTTATATGTTTTTGATTGGTTTGGAGTTTAACACCAAACTGTTAAAACACCATATTAAAAGTGCAAGTTTGCTATCTGCGGCTGGGATTATTACTCCTTTTATTTTAGGAGCGATCGCATCTTTTTGGTTTTATCATAATGGCGATTTTTTTCAACCAAACGTAATGCCTTGGTCAGCCGCTTTGTATCTAGGTGCATCGATGACAATTACGGCTTTTCCCATGTTAGCTCGCATTCTTTACGAACGCGGTCTTGCACAAACTCGCTTCGGTACTTTGGCTTTAGGTGCAGCATCGGTAGATGATGCCGTTGCTTGGTGTTTGCTGGCAATTGTGCTTGCTAGCGTGAAAAATTCTTTAAGCATTGCCGTCTTAGCAATTGGTGGTGGCATTTGCTATGTGCTATTTGCGATTTTTCTCGGTCAACCTCTACTGAAAGCGTTCACACGCATGACAAAACGGGATGCAGGTGTAAACAGACAAACCCTGACTTTGATGTTGATAATTTTGATGTTTTGTGCATGGTTTACTGATATCACAGGCATCTATGCAATATTCGGTGCTTTTGTGCTGGGAGCAGTGACACCACGGGGGGAATTCGCCCAACAAATTCGCCAATATACCGAGTTTTTGACTACTTCTTTTTTATTACCGATATTTTTTGTCTTCTCTGGATTGAACACTCAAATCGGATTGGTAAACACACCTATTTTGTGGGGAGTTACGCTGTTAATTGTTGCGATTGCCATTCTCGGTAAAGGTGTTGCTTGTATGTTAGCTGCTAAATTGACGGGGGAAAATTGGCGCGAATCGGCAACTATTGGCGCTCTGATGAATGCTCGTGGTTTGATGGAGTTAATCATCCTCAATATTGGTCTAGAACAAGGTATAATTACCCCAACTTTATTCACTATAATGGTTATCATGGCCGTCATTACTACCCTTATGGCATCACCACTGATAGCCTTTTTATTGCATGGTACAATCTATGAAAAATCTTCTACCTAAGCAATTTTAATTATCTAGTAATGGGGTAAAATGTTCTCCTTTGATTCTGGCTATAGCAATCTTAAATAATTTATGAACAAAAAGATCCCCGGCTTCTTTAAGAAATCGAGGATTTGAGGCTCTCATTCTTCAAGATGTAGCTTCTAAAATTATCAAAATTCTTGAAATAATTTACAAGGAACGCGTTTAGGAACGTTGGCGTTAACTTGTGCAGCAGTGGATGATGTCACCGCTTGGTGTTTGTTAGCAGTTCCTCCTTCAGTTAACGGGCGGCTATGTCTCACCCTAGCTGAGAATTTGCCTAACTGTGAAAAATCGGATACCCTGACGTTAAGCATTCAGCAGTTAAGTATTTACTTAAATGCCTCTGTATTATCAGCAACTTACAACGCCGATACTAACGAAAAGCACTCTCTGGCAGGCATCTTCAGAAATCAACAATTAAATTTATCTGGAAAAGTTGGTAAATCAATCCTTTGTAGTATTCCTCGCCCCCAAAATGATCCTCTGAACTCAGTCACAATTCAAATGCAACTTGTAGTTGAAGAAGAATTCAGAAGTCAGAATGGGCTAAACGCCCCGCTACCGCTAACAGGAGTCAGAATAAATCAGTGGGGGATTCAGACCCACCACTGATAGCGTAGCGTTAGCGAGTCATCGAGCGTCTTTAAGACCACCAAATTTTCAATTTGGTGGGGGTTTTAAACCCGTTTATTCAGACGCGACGCTCGAGTACTCGCTCTAAGCGAAGCATCCCGAAGGGTATACGCAGCGCTATCCGCCACTCGTACAGAATTCATTCTGAATTCTGACTCCTGACTCCTGAATTCTGTTCGATAAAGGTAATATGACAGATCAATTAACCGTAAAAGGCATTCCCCAAACTCTGAAATTTACTGCTGTGCCCCAAAAAATTAATTGAATTGGGGGTAGGGAGAGACACAATTAATCGCCTCTGTACTGGGGAATGGAAGCACCAAGTAAACAGCAATGTCAGCGCATTGTACGGGTTTTATGGAGCAAATAAAAAGAATGGATCAGGGATTAAACACTAAGCAATTTTCCCAATGGGGCAAGCAGCTATTTAGTATCAGTATATTAGGCTTTTATGCAGCGATCGCCCTTGAAACTTGCAGCACTGCCGCTACACCATTAGCAAAGCTAGATAATTGGCGTTTTTCCCCCAAGACGCAGCAACTCGAAATTACTCTCTCAGCAGGCACAACCCCCCGTTATTTCTACCTGACGCAACCCTCTCGTCTGGTTGTAGATTTACCGAATACCAAGTTGGGCAAAGTTACCACGCAACAAAATTATTCTGGATCAATCAAAAGTATTCGCGTTTCTCAACTCAACGATCACGAGACACGCATTGTCCTAGATTTAGCACCAGGGGCTGTTTTTAATCCTAAGCAGGTACAACTGCAACCCGTTTCCCGAAAAAACTCCACTCGTTGGGTATTACGTCCCGTTCTTTCTGGTAAAACTACTGCCGTCAAACCAGCAAAGTCCCCACCTGCCGCTAAAAAACAACCTCAAACACCTTATAAGTCACAGCCGCCTAGTAACCTACCCATAACTACTAATCCACAACTTACAGTTCCGCCTATATCAAATAACCTGCCGTCAACAATTACTAATAATCCAGGGCAGCCTTTTGTCACTGTACCTCCCCTAAGTCCGAATACATCCTCTCAACAACCTGCTTTGATTCTTCCCCCTCCTTCTTTCCCAAATCAACCGGGTGATTTGAATAGCATTCCTCCTTTTGGTATGTCGGAATTTCCAATTCCAACAATCCCCAATGTTCCCAATCCCCCAGTGATAGAGTTTGGGCAACCCCTTCCTAAAAATAGATAGGCAGGGAGTGGGGGATGAGGGAGCAGGGGAAGCAGGGGGAGAAATTCGCAATTCTAAAATCTATCCGTTTCTTGAGGCGTTCCAACTGCTCCTGGTTGAGCGGTAAATAAGTTTTGAGCAGCTTCATTCTGATATATACACCTAATATCAGGTTTATCACTGTCCAAGCTACCTGTAAAGCCAAAAGTGTTCAGGCGATTTTTGCAATCTCTTACCTGCTCAGATGTCACCAACTTACGTTGCTCTAAAAGCGCCCAGTTATTTTGTCGGATTACACATCCAGGACGCATACTCGGCTGCGAAACATAGACGTTGAATGGGTTGAGAGTGACGAACAGTCTAGCATCCATCACCATTGCGCTGGCTCCGTTCTGCACGCAAATCTCAGGGTTAGGTGCTTTCAAATCAATAAATTCACGGGAAGCCACATTTGATGGAGCCAACGTGGTTGTAGAACTAAAAGCAATACCAATTCCAATTCCCAAAATCAATACTCCTCCCATAATTGCAATGGTAAAGAGGTTAAACATAGGGGATTGGAAAATCGAGGGTTTGGAAGTAGTAGCCGATCTACCAGTGGGTTTACGTCTCATTGTTGCTTAATCACCTTCACGCCGTTTGGCAGGGAGGGTCTAAATTTTTCTCCCTCTTTCAGTATGCCTATTCTTGACTGTAATTGTCTGCGGTTTTTAGGACAGTATTTTTCTTACAGCGTATTTCAGGTAAATGAAGTACATGGGTAGGGGCAAAACATATTGTGCCCCTACGATTATCTGTATCTCACCAAGTTGCAATCTGCTGTAAATGATAAATTAGGAACTTATTTAGATATATTGACAGAATTTCAACCTTGTCGGTTATTGTTTCCATCTTGAACAATTGGGAAGTATTTTTATTTATCTGCCGATTAAGGTATGTTTATTACTTTTATGCTGCTTCAGATTTAAATCACAGAGTAACTGTTTTTAATTTCTATATTTCATTAACCAACCATAACATATTTTCGCTTATAACTATCCCAGACGAATTTTTCGTATTCGGATGAGAAATTTTTGTTCCCCCTAGTAATTGATATGTCAAATAAGGTAACTTAAAACTTAAGAAAGTTTTAATAAATCAGAAGAAGCAAGTGACATCTCAAAAAGCGTTATTTTCAAGCAAGAAGTTCAAAACTTCGCAACTTCAAATCCTTCTAGCTGATAGTTTGACTATTTTCTGGGGAGATTGGTTAGATTTACGTGTGAGAATCGTACAAGTTGCTGCATCAGGCTTAATCTCTCCACTGATATATATTTTAGCTTTTGGCTTGGGTTTGGGTAGTTCTATCAAACCAGGCTCAGGGATTAGTGGTGACTATAACAACTATTTGGAATTTATACTACCGGGGATGGTGGCGCTATCATCGATGACGATTAGCTTTGGTGGTACGACATTTTCAATTTGTGGAGACAGACTATTTAGCAAAACCTTCGAGGAATTGTTGTTAACTCCCATCCACCCTTTAGCGTTGCACATCGGTAAAATGCTGGCGGGAGTCGTGCGGGGACTGATGACATCCGGTTCTGTGATTTTGGTAGCGGTGCTATTGACTGGCAACTGGAATTTTCTCAACCCACTATTTTTATTGTTGGTAGTGCTGAATTGTTCAGTATTTGCTGGGTTAGGGGTAATTGTGGGTTTAAGTGTGCGATCGCTCGAATCAGTTGGACTTTACAACAATTTTATCATTATCCCCATGTCTTTCTTAGGAGCAACTTTCTTTGACCCTGGTACGTTACCATCTGCCCTCAAAGTCGTAGTTTACCTGTTGCCGTTGACCTACGCCAGCATTGGATTGCGTGCAGCTGCCCATTTACCCTTGTCCCAGTTTCCTTGGTATACTATACCGATTTTGCTGGTGATTGCGATCGCTCTTTCTCTGTGGGGTGGTTATAAATTCGCTCACCAACAAGATTAAAGTAATTCCTTAAAGCCTTAATTACAACCTGTGCTTTAACTGTTGAATTTTTTGTAAAACTTTTTCCCGATCCTGCCTCAGCTTGAGCCATCGGGGTAGGCGACTGGCAAGGCTGCCATTATGCCAGCCTAATGTGTCATCTGCCAAGCGTTCTCGCAACGTTGATTGAACATAGTTTTCCAAAAAGCTCAAATGTGCTTCATTGTAAGCCCATAATACCTGACCGCAACAAGAGATTTGGAGCGACAGAGGCAATCCAAAAAAATGGTCTAATATTCCATACCGGGAATTTCTTTGAGCTATGTAATTGTTTTGCCACAATCTATATTTTCGTTTAGCAATATTTGACTGTTGTTTTGTATAGCTACAGTGCTGACAGGTAATTCTTTTGATTGAACTGAGACTTGATTGCTCAGAGTTTACACTCAATACCCTAGCAGTGCAATCGCACTGTGGACAACAAACTAAAATTTTTTGCTCAAAATCAGAAAGCCGTTTGTTATAGTCTTTAAACCTTATAACCATTTCACCTCAAGCCTGTTACGTGGTATCCTCCTGAAACAGTAATAAACCACAGTTTATGAGAAAAATATCGACTGCCCACATATATTGTCTAATTTGTCAATACATCAATTCTAATTTAGTTTTTTTATAAAGATTGCGTGAAATTACTAATTATCATGATAAAGCATTAGAAGAATTGCTTTATAAATCAAGCTATGAGTAAATATAAACTCAGTGAGTAAACATACTTTGACCAGTATTTATCTAGCAAGTAAATAGCAGGTTAAAAGTGAGTTTTTACTCTTTGATTTAATCCACTCGGTATAGCATTCTTTTCATGAAAAGGACACAAATATGACTACAATCGCCACCAAAATAGCCTTGTCTGTTTTAGGAGCAGCAGGAATTAGTTTTTTATCTTTGACACCAGCGAGAGCCGTCATATTGGTAGAACCCATAGTGACGACTACGAATGAAGAGATACGCCTAATTAGAGACCCAAGAACCCTTGGAAAAGATATTTTACCAGGGCTAAGAATAGAATATGGTGTCCCAGATCGAGCTAACAACTTGCTAAATGACACTGGGAATAATATAGGAAGCTTGGTATTTGATTTAGCAACACTTTCCTACACTAATTCCAGTTCTAATCCATCATTTAATAATGAATCGGTGGAGTGGGGAGATGTTGATGGAGATGGAAGGATTGGTTTCTCTAGTATTCCTGGTCTAGAGGATATCTTTAAAACTGTTACCATTAAAGGCAATATTCTGACTTACAGTGGTGGCGAAATTCCAGACGGAACCGTATTTTTCAATCGATTTGCTACCCAGCCGAATTTAGCTCCAGGCGGTGGAATCATTCCATCAGCACCACCCCCACCAGCAGATCAAGATGGGCCGATTAGGGTAGGTACTTATTACACCGCCATTCCTGAATCAACTAACGTTTTGGGTGTACTGCTCTTTGGCTCTTTAGGCGTAGCTTTAAAACTAAAGCGATCGCTACACTGTTAACACTCTTATGGGGGACTGCCTCCCCCTTTCAAGGGCTACCGTGTACACAAAAGTCTTTTAGAGTTGTTGTATGAAAAGGAGTCAGAAGTCAGAATTCAGGAGTCAGAATACCCCATGTCTATTCGCGCAGCGTCTCCAAGAGTTGTCAGGGGTTTCAAGCAAGGAATACTTTTTTCTCCTCCACGACTGAAGTCGCTTGCTCTAGACCATGATTCCTCCACCAGTCGCACAGAATTCAATTCTGTTAGCGGATAGCTAAGGTTTAGCCCATTCTGGCTCCTGACTCCTGAATTCTTCTTCGGTAACTTAAAGAAGGTTAAAGGTGCAGGTCAATGCATTAAAGGTGCAAGTCGATGCATTAAAGGTGCAAGTCCATGCATTAAAGGTGCAAGTCCATGCATTAAAGATGCAAGTCAATGCATTAAAGGTGCAGGTCGATGCATTAAAGGTGCAAGTCGATGCATTAAAGGTGCAGGTCAAGAGACTTGTGTGTACACCGTAGCTTTCAAGGGTAGGGGTGCGATTCGTTGAGTGTTGAATCACGGTGAAAGTCCGTACATAGAGACTCCAATCGACAACCCAGAGTACAAACGCGATTAATCGCGTCTCATTTTTATGACAATCCCAACTCTTCTGGAAAACCGAGCATGATGTTTAGGTTTTGGACAGCGGCTCCTGATGCGCCTTTACCCAGGTTGTCAAGACGAGCAACTAGCAACACTTCTTTGGTAGTGTCATTGGCGAATACAAAAACCTGAACAAAGTTGGTTCCATTGAGTGCGATCGCATCTAAAAACGTTCCGTCTCTGAGCAGAGTAGAATCTTGGAATGGAACAACTTGCACGAATTTTTCACTTTGATAGTAGTCAGCGATCGCTTCATGGATAACCTCACCTGATGGTGGATTATCTAAAGTTCCTAGTGGCAAAGGCACTTGTACTAGCATCCCTTGCTCAAAATCTCCCACTGCGGGTATAAACAGTGGCGGCGATGCTAACCCTGAGTAATATTGCATTTCTTTGACGTGCTTATGCCCAAATTGCAAACCGTAGATGCCATAAGGATAGATTGACTCTGCTCCAGCTTGCTGTTCGTGGAAGGTATGGTATTGTTTAATCAGATTTTTTCCGCCGCCAGAGTAGCCTGACACTGCATTAACGGTGATAGGAAAATTACTATTGAGAAGCTCTTTGGCAATTAACGGACGGATACAAGCCAAAAATCCTGTAGGATAACAGCCTGGATTACTGACAAACTGAGCGCTGGCGATTTTCTCTCGCTGTTCGGGATTGAGTTCGGGGAAGCCATATACCCAGTCTTTGGCTGTGCGATAGGCAGTACTAGCATCAAGGATTTTCACCCTAGTATTACTGACTAAGCCAACAGCTTCGCGGGCTGCGTCATCAGGTAGGCAGAGAATGACAACATCAACAGCATTAATTAGTTTGGCTCGCTCATTTGCATCCTTACGTTTAGACGCCTCAATACTAACTAACTCGATATCATCCCGTTGGTTGAGGCGTGAGTAAATTTGTAAGCCTGTGGTTCCTGATTCACCATCAATAAAAATCTTTGGTTTAGTAGTCATGCGCTTCTTAATTATATGTGAGTGATATTTTGACTAATTTAATACTTAAAAGAGAGGCAGGAGTCAGGAGCAAAGAATTACAGCAGTTTGCTTTTTAAGTGAGGTACAAAATGCAGGCTATTCTTCCCAAGCCAGAGTACGTTTCACTGCCTTTTGCCAAGTGCCAAAGTTGGATAAGGAGAAATCGCTTCTCGGCTCAAAGACACGTTCAATTTGCCGTTGTTCCACCAATGCTTCATAGCTCTCCCAAAATCCTACAGCTAAACCTGCTGCAAATGCTGCACCCTGAACGGTGGTATCTCGCATTATCGGGCGTTCAACTGGAATACCTAGCACATCAGCTTGGAACTGCATCAGAAAATTGTTCTCGCAAGCACCACCATCTACAGTTAATCGCCCAACTGGAGTACTGCTAGACGCGTTAATTGCTTGCACCACCTCCAGAACTTGATAGGCGATCGCTTCCAGTACGGCGCGAACTAGATGCTCTGGTTGTACACTGGCGGTAATGCCAAAAAAGGCTCCTCTGGCGCTCATATCCCAGTAGGGGGAACCCAATCCACTAAATGCGGGCACAAAATATACTCCGCCGTTATCTTTTACCCGATTTGCCATCGCCTCTGTTTCAGCAGCAGTTTTAATCAACTTCAGGCGATCGCGCAACCACTGAATACAAGCTCCACTAGTAAACATACTGCCCTCTAGGGCATAACCGACATCTAAAGAATCTTTTGAATTTGTTTGTGTCCAGGCAACTGTAGAAATGAGTTGATGGTGCGAGCGTACAATTTGATTACCTGTGTGAGCAACCAAAAAGCTACCAGTACCATAAGTACATTTCATCAAACCGGGGCGATCGCAGCCATGACCAAATAGAGCAGCTTGCTGATCTCCCAAGATGGCAGTAATGGGAATTTCTGCACCTAACAAAGTAGCATCAGTAATTCAAATACCCCTAAACTCGGCTGAATCTGGGGCAAAATATGAGCCGGAATTTGCAACAGTTTAAGTAAATTCTCATCCCATTCACAGGTTTTGAGATTCATCAACATTGTCCGACTGGCGTTGCTGTGGTCAGTCGCATGGACTTTGCCACCTGTGAGATTCCACAACACCCAGGTATCAATAGTGCCTGCTAAAACATTGTTCAGGTCAACATCTGTAAAATATCTAATAGCCACCTGAGCTTGGTAGCAGAAAAATAGGCATCGATAATTAATCCGGTGCGATCGTAAATTTCATCAGCGTAGCCTTGTTGTTGTAACTGGTGACAAAGGGGAGCAGTGCGGCGATCTTGCCAGACGATCGCTCTATGGATTGGTTTTACCAGTAGTTTTATCCCAAATCAAACAGGTTTCACGCTGTACAGTTAGTCCCAAGGCTGCGATCGCAGATGGAGCAATTTTGGCATTTGCAATTGCGGTTTTTATTACCCAACATGTATCTTGCCAGATTTGTTCAGGGTCATGTTCTAACCATCCTGGCTGAGGATAATACTGAGTTAGTTCTTTATATGCCTGTCCAACAATTTTGCCGTCTGCGTTAAATACAAAGGCGCGGTTGCCTGTTGTACCTAAGTCTAGTGCTAAGATGTAGCCCGGTGATGGAGTTGTGTTACCAAGTGTGTGCATAGCTGCTTTGATATGCTGCGATTGCGATTTTAGCAATACGCCCTCAATCAGATATACATTATTTTGGGTACGTTTTGAGTTTTGCGATCGCCTACGGCGGGGACTAGCCCATCGCGCAGCGTCTCCCCAGAAGAAGAGATGTAATTAATCGAAATTTTTTAAGATTAAATGTTTTTTTAAGTCAAAACTGATAATACCTTCTTCTTGTAATTTGCCCATCAATCGTGTAATCGTTACTCTCGTAGTGCAGCAGGCGCTAGCAATATCTTCGTGAGTCAAGCGAACATTTAAGCGAGTCCCTCCTGGCACAGTTTCACCCACTTCTCGTTTCAAAAGTTCTAATAGATGGTACAAGCGTTCTTGTACCCGTCGTCTTCCAGAAATAACTAAAAAAGATTCTGTTTGTTGTAAACGCTGATTAATTTTTGGTAAAAATATGTGGCTTAAGGTTGGAGAAGCTGCTATCTCTGCCGCATAAATTGACACCAACTCAACATCAGAGAGGGCTGTTGCTTGGTAAATGTTTAGAGATGTCAAACTAGAGCCAAAAACCATCCCTGCTGTTGCCAATCCTATCAGCACTTCTTCACCCGTTTCACAATACGTACTAAGTTTGACCCAACCCTGACAAACATACCAAATTAGTAATGGGTTAAGGGGAATAGTTTCTCCTTTACAATATTTATGTATAGGACGATGATTGAAAAAGTCGCTATCATTCTTGACTATTGCTGATTCTAAATGCTTGCGCTCAGTAACATTTCGCAGTATCCAGCGCAGAGAGATTGCCTTACCTTGGTGGTTGCGGACAACAGCTACTGTAAAAGATGCATCAAAAAACTCGCCATAACGTTGTTGTAAACGTAGCAATAACTCTTTAACTCTGTCTGATTGCGATAGTTGTATAAGTTCGCTACGAAGGTGCTGACGTTCTTGTAAAGGGACGAAGTTAATCATTGCTTTGCCAACCAAACAAATGCTTTGAAACATTGAGTAACTTAGCTGCGGTGATGGTTAGCTTCTTGGATGATTCCTTCTGGATTAGTTACTAAATAGGCATCGGGTGCCAACTCAAATAAATCTTGGTAGTGTTGGCGTTCTGCTTCTAGCCACTTACGTGTTTGTAGTAGTTCCTCATTTTGCTGATACAGTTCCTCTGCCGCTAACTGCACTATCTTTAAGGTGTTATAGAGTTCCTTAAAAGCTTGCGGCAGAAGATCAGCAGGAATCCAAGGCAATACACTAGCAGTTTGGTATAAATCGGCTAAACGCTTGTGCAATACTTCTGTGCGTTGGATAAATTTTTCTGTGTTCACCTTAAGTTCCCGCTACTTGCTTGCAGAGGTTGAGCAAAAAAATCTACTAGATAAATCCTTGGAAAAATCCACATATTGTTAAGTATTATTTATAACTTTGGTAGGAAAACTCAGTAAACTTAACTAAATATGAGCGCCAAAGGTGCTGAACTCAAATTATGCTAATTTGTGACTAAATTCATTCATAAGCCAGTCAAAATTACGACTAGCAGAGAAATTACATAAGATCCTACAGACGGAAACCTGGATCTCAACCTTAATTTATCAGTATGTTTTAACCGCTTTGCCATTCCCCCAATGAATGATTTTGTGCTAATGATAATTGTTTCCATTATTAGTAGAGTACCTGATAATATTCCCCCCAACTTCCATCACAAGAATAAAGCATCTACCACCAAAGACATAGAATCTAAGTTAAGTTTGTTTGTGTCCATGAATACCTCATCTATTAATAAACAAGCAATAGTCGAATCACATATCTATAAAATTGCAACATAGATATTAATTAGTTAAAACTATTTGTATACAACAGCACATTCTAAATTAATAATTATCCGCCTCTTTAGTTAGAGGATAAATGAAGTAGTAAGCTGGTGTAATTTAACAATGCGTAACAGCTAATCAACGCGCAATTTATGGGGAGTGATGAGTAAGGTGTCAATACGATAAAATCTCGTCGCTCCTTTTTACTTACTTGCGGATTTTCATCAGTACTCCGCCACATGAAAGTTAGATTTTATTAAAAGTTCATATACTTTTTGCTTTAGTTAGTTAAATATGCGATCTAAGAGTTGATGTTAGATAAATAAAATTTTTTAAGAATTCAGTAACATTCCTCTTTGATTTACAAGCTAAGTCCAACTAAGATATTGATAGTTGTGCAGGCTTAGTTGATTTAAAAGAAGTCGATTATTCCAGGTGTATCTATTTTCTATATCTCTATCAGGCTGACTCAATAGTCTTAAAATAACTGCTATCTTTTAACAAAAGAGAAGTTTACCTTATCCTTGCCTTCTAAAAAAGGTGATTGAGATAGATGCGGTTGTTGTGAGCGAATTAATGTACTAAGCATTAGTAGTCTATTGATTTGTAACTCGCTGTGTTCAACTTTTATTAAGCAACAGCGTCACGATTTCTATTGGTCAACTAATAACACACAACTTCTTTGAGCTTTGAATATTTATCAAACGATTTTACAATCCCCATGCAACAATATATTTCTAATTTGCTCATACTGGTATTAGGAACAAGCTCGATTTTCATTGTTACTCCATCTCAAGCTCAAACTCCAGTAAAACCAAACAGTCAAAATACTGAGGATATTAGCCCCATATCTTCAAATTCACCTGCGACTATCCAATTGAGTGATTTGACCAATTCTAATAATAGCAAACCGCCTATCCTCTCTGAGGTAGTTAATAACTCTTCTGCTGCTAATGCCAATATAACTGCAAATGATCAGCCTAAGTCAAGAATTCCTATATCCAGCAGAATATTTCCCACAGCTTCAATGCAGCAATAATTAGTGCTAATACCAATTTTATGTAAACTTGCACTTAATGATTGCTCTTTATCCCTTGGTGGTTCGTTTAATAAATATTAGGTGCATTTTCATAGCGAAATGGTATAGATACTAAACATTTGAATTAATTATTCGTTGGCTGAAACCCTTATAGAGACGTAGCAGTGCTACGTCTCTTTGTTTTCACTTCTGTGTCTATTAGATATTTAATGAAAAGAATGTAGAGACGTAAAATTTAACTGGAGTTTGTCCCACTACGTTAAATTTATGTACAAGGATTTCAGGTGGATAAAATTCTAAATCTCTCTCCTTTTAGAAGAGAGATTTAGAGAGAAGTTTTCTAGATAGCGTGAAAAGTCAGAATTGAGAACCGCTATCTACTATACAGCACTTCCGGCAGCTATGAGGTACATCCTCAAAGCTAAAAGCTATGTTAGGAGAGAGGCAATAAGAAAAACTGTATTGCATAATAGCGGGAAGCGCTGTATATGTGAACCATACCCTGATTTGCTTTATCTTTGCAACTGACAGAGCAGTAAACCAAACCATTGATTTGGATCAGTCCACATCCGAAGAGGTAATAAACCTTGTGCGGTGAGTTGCAGCTTGATGGTATTAAGGTCAAATTTGCGAGAAATTTCGGTGAGGATAGTCTCACCTAGCGCAAAATTAACCTTGAGATTAAGAGCGTGTAATTCTACAATTTGCGATCGCAGGCTGCGTAAATGCATCTCTATTTGATGCTCACTTTCATTGTAAAATGCCCAATGTTCAAACTGCGTGGGATCAAAATTTCCTTCAAACCGGTGATTTAAATGCTCCAGCATATTCAGGTTAAATGCTGCCGTCACTCCTTGGCTGTCGTTATAAGCTGGTTCTAAAATCTGTTTCGGCTTTCGTAAATCTATCCCCAACAATAAATACTCACCCACTTGTAGAGCATTTGTAATTTGAGAAAAGAAGACATTACACTCATGAGGTGCAAGATTACCTAAACTGCTACCAATAAAACAAATCATCCTGCTGGGTAATTGCGTTGGTAGGAGTTTTGCCAGGGCTAATTCGTATGTTCCTGCTAAAGCATAAACTTGCAGTAAGGGATAATCTCTTAATAACTGCTTGGCGCTACTTTCCAACATACCTGCACACACATCAATTGGTAAGTAGTGCAGGGGACAGTCTAGCTGCTGGTAAGCATCTAGTAAAATGCGGGTTTTGGTAGAACTGCCACTGCCAAGTTCTACCAATTCGCAAGCACCAGTTATCTTGGCAATTTCGCCAGCATATTGCTGTAAAATCCTTGTTTCTGTGCGTGTAAGATAATATTCTGGTAAATCACAGATTTGCTCAAACAGATCAGAACCACGGTCATCATAAAAGTAACAGGGGGGTAGAGATTTAGGTGTTTGAGTTAGTCCCTTCACTACATCACTCCCAGCACTAAGTGCAACTATTTGAGTTGCTCCTACCAAACGTTCTATCTGCAAGCGTTTTTCAACGCTGTTTTGAGAAGTAACGTTGCTGTTAACAGCTTTAGATATCGACATTGAACCTCCGTTTGCTTGGCGTAATAAGTTACCTTTTATGGCATACCCTTACCCCAATTAGTGAAACACATCGTCATAGCTAATAAAATCATGCTTGAGCTATATAGCTCAAGTATTAAAGCTATTTTTCCGCATTTTCCCATTTAAATGATAAGTAAGCGCCTAAAGCAATACACTTAGGTTCAGGATTTTGGTACTGATTGTAAACCTGTAGAGATGCGAAATTGTACTGGGTTTCGCCTCGCTAACGCTTCTCTAGCAAGGATTTTGATAATTTATTTTTTGGAAGCGATTAGAAATCGCGGCTACACAAACGTACACCGTTGGGGAACCCGGAGGGTAAGCCGCCTACGCGGACTCAAAGAATTTGAAACCCACCTCCGTGGGTTTTGTTTGTATAGCGGCGAATTCCATTCGCCAGGGCAGGCGTGTTTTTACACTCATTGAGATGCTCCCATTCATGCTTTAATAGTCATTGTCAGCTACACAAATTCCTTTGCATTTAATACCGTTCGTTGCAGTGCGCCGACAATGAGGACATAGAACTTTTTCGTTTTCTGTTTCTTGATTTATCTTTATACTAGTGCTTGCCTGTAATTTTTCTTTTTCAGTCTGAAGTTTTAAATTCATAAAAATGAATAAATTTCTTACGGTTTACATTTTACAAATCATAAAAATAATGGCAGTTGAATACGAGCATTGCAACTCTCCAAAATGCTTAAAAACATTACAAGCAGATTTTTTGCTAAGTTCTCGTTAAAGACTATTTAATTTGTTGCCTCAGCGATGGCGTTAGAATCATTAACCCTTTGACAATTTCTTCAGGGGTAGCTGTGCCATTAATTACCTTTGATACAATCTCCATAACTTCCAGAGCTAGATTTGTTGGAATTCCCTTGGCTTCTAAACGTTTCAATTCCAAAACGTCAATACCTTCTGCTAATCCATCCAAATATTCTTCTACACTTACTCCCAAATTTTCAATCTCCGACATAAAGCTAAAAGCCTCTCTTTGGTTCGATTATTAGTTATTAAAGTTTATCAATAATATTGGTTGGTATCGTTATGTTCACCCTCAAAAAGCAAAGTTAAATAAAGACGGCTCAACTTTCCCAATGACTGCGAAATTTTTGAATTGGTTCTTCTAGCATAGTAGAATATACTCGAACGATGCAATCGCATAAGGTGAGCGAAACAGCGCCATTGGTAATCTCCGCAACCTGCTGACACTCCAAAGGTCGATAATGGCATGATTTCAGGTGGCTTTATGACCTGTCTTTTTATTGTCTACTGCGAAACAAATATCTTAGCTGTATAGCTTGGCGAGTCAATGACTAAACCATCCTCTCCAAATTTCACTTCTCGATTACCAACCCAATCTCGCCAATACTCAGCAGTTGGGAAGTCTGAAAATAAACTTTTAATTGTTAAATTATAGTAGGAGTATTTATGAGTTTACCAGTTAAAGAAATTGTATTAGGGCCAGGGCAAGGTAATCGTTTAACTACTGGTAATAGTGAAATAACATTTAAGGTAGTTGGTGCTGACACTCATGGTCACTTAGGATTATTTGAAAACTTAATACAACCAGGTGGAACTGCTCCAGTACTGCATATTCATCGACAAATGGAAGAAATGTTCTACGTTCTGGAAGGAGAAGTAGAAATTCAAGTTGGTAATCAGATAATACATGGGCAACCAGGTTCATTTGTGCTAGTTCCACGTAATACGCCTCATACATTCGCTAACCGAGCAACTCAACCTGCAAAATTATTAATCATGTTTTGCCCAGGAGCAGAACGGGAAAGGTATTTTGAAGGATTAGCCGAACTGCTCAAGGATGGGCAAAAACCAGACAAAGAAGCTCTTGTTGAATTGATGAGGAGATTTGATCAGGAGCCAGTAGAGATTTAATGATTAGTAGTGTTTTGTTGTAATGCTACCAAATGTGAATATTGTAGATATTGCCGTTAACTCTCTCGGCAATAAGGCTTTGTATAACTTGTTTATCCGTTTGAATTATAAGTTTTTAATTTTCCATTTTGCCTTACTTTATAAGAAGAATTCAGAAATCAGGAGTCAGAAAAAAGCCATGAATTCTGTACGAGTGGTTGATAGCGCAGCGTATACCCTTCGGGATGCTTCGCTTAGAGCGAGTCCTCGAACGTCGCGCTGAATATTGGTTTAAAACCTTGCCCGCAAGTGGCGCGAAAAGAATTAAAATATTCCTCCTAATTAAAACTCCATCCCTTCATGGGTGGAGTATTCTGACTCCTGTATTCTGACTCCTGACTCCTGTTTATAGACAACACTATTAATTTGTTTGTGTTTTAGGTAAAATAATTGCAAATTCTGCTCCTCCTTGTAATTCTGGCACTAATTCTATTTTGCCTTTATGTTTATCAATTATCTGATAGCAAACACTTAAACCTAAACCAGTACCTTTACCTACTGGCTTAGTTGTGAAAAAAGGGTCAAATAATTTGTTTTTAATCTCTGGTGAAATCCCAGGGCCGTTATCTCTGATTCCTACTTTGATATAAATATCATCTATATTTGATGTATCTATAATAATTTGTTTCTTTTTACCTGAATGAGCCTTTTGATCTAGCAGAGCATCTATCGCATTATTCAGAAGATTCATAAACACTTGATTGAGTTGTGCTGGATAACACTCAAGTAAAGGTAAATCTCCATATTTTTTAATTACTTCAATTTCTTGTTGAAGTCGGTGATTCAGAATTAACAGGGTATTATCAATACCTTCATGAATATCTACCTCTTTCATATCAGCTTCATCTAATCGTGAGAAATTCCGTAAAGATAACACAATCTCACGAATACGTTCAGCACCCAATTTCATGGAAGAAAGTAAATTTGGCAAATCTTTATTAATAAAATTTAAATCAATCTCTTCAATTTTTTCGTCAATGCTCCACAGAGAATTTGGGTACTCTTGCTGATATAAACTCACGAGATTAAGTAAATCATCAGTATAGTCATTAATGCATTGAATATTACCATAAATAAAGTTAACAGGATTATTAATTTCATGAGCTATCCCTGCTACCATCTGACCAAGAGAAGACATTTTTTCTGTTTGAATTAATTGTCCTTGGGCTTCTTTTAAGTTTTGCAGGGTTTTTTGAAGTTCTTGAGTTCGTTCTTCTACCCGTTGTTCTAAATTTTGACGAGCTACTTCTAATTCTTGGGTTCGTTCTTCTACCCGTTGCTCCAAACTTTGGTGAGCTAGCTTTAGTTCTTGGGTGTAATCCCCCACCCATTCCACTAATTGATTTAAGGAAGTAGCTAATGTTCCTACTTCATCGTTGCTTGCAACATTAGCTCTGAGTTCAAAATTTGACTCTTCCGTGATTTTTCTAGCAACGCTAGTAACTATTTGTAAGGGACGGGCAATTAATCTACTAGTATATATTGATAGTATGGCTGCGATCGCAGCTGATAACAGCATACTTCCAACAATAACTTTAATTCGCAATTGTTGGGCATTATCAAAACTAGTTTTTGCTTGCTTTTTTTGGATTTCAGCATATCCTATAAGCCGAATTAACTCATCTGATAGTTTCTCAAACTCAACAGAAATATTAACTTCTTTTTTGATAAAATTTAGTAATTCTTCCTGATCCGATATTGTTTTTTTTGCTGGAAATTTATTTGGATCAATCTGCTGCCAAAAATCTCTTACTATGCGATTATATGATTTCGTATTTTTTTTATAATTATTTAATAAGATCAACAAATCTATATTCTTTATTCTTGAATTATGAGCATAATTATTTGTAAAAGTTTCTAGTTTTGATAACTGCTGATTAACTTGACCCATTTCATCAATAAATCTATTTTTTTCAAATTCTAACCAAATAGAGTTTTCTAACACAGTAACTAATCTTTGTGGATGTAGTCGCACTCTAATTATGGAATTTTCTAAATCTTTTAATAGAGATTGTTGTTGATAAGTTAAATCTAATTGCTGTTGAGAAAGTTTTTCATAGTGGTGTGCAAGTAATAAACCACTTGTTGTACCTATGAAAGCAATACTAACTGCTAGAGTATAGCCATAACTAATCTTTTTAGCAATATTCCAGTTATTGCTAAAAGAACTAAATAATATAAAAATCTTTTTAGCCGAATATTTATTAGCAGCTATCATTGATTTATCGATTGTAATCTTATAAGAAATTTCCTTGTCCGATTTTTTGATAAACTTCACGAATCATATTATAGTCAGCATCATTTGCTGTAATTAGTTTGCCTCCTTTATACTTTTGGTTTGCTTTAGCAGCCACCAAACTTTGAATTAGTTTATCCTGATGCTGAATCATGCGCGATCGCATATCTTCTATAAAGCTAGATGCCAACTGGTTACTAGCAACAAATACATCATTAGGAAGTAATGGCCCTTTAAAAATCACAGAAAAATCTTTTTCAATTAAGCCTTCAGATTCCAGAATGTTTTTATATCTATCAGATGCAGTAGCCCAAGCATCTACCTCACCTTTTTTAAGGCTTGTACTCCTTTATCATCTAACATCACAGTTTTAAAATCAGTTTTTGGATCTAATCCAGCATCTATCAGTAGCTTTGTGGGAGCAAGATGCCCAGAGGTTGAGCCAATTTTTCGCATGGCAATTGTTTTGCCTTTCAATTGAGCTAATAATTTAATTGGACTACCTGCACGAACTACAATAATGGAGTGGTAGTTACTGCGCTCAATGGCAATTATCGGAATAGCTTTTGCTCTAGCGTTTAAAATCAAGTATTCTGAAGGCCCTGCAAATACAATATCTACCTCTCCCGATAACATTGCTGGTGCTGCTGCCGTGGAATTTTTTACAGGAAAAAACTCAATTTCTATGCCTAATATTTCTTCTAATGTAGTGCGAAAAACCTCATAATCTCGTTGCAAGTCTTTAATTCCAACAACATCTGTAACTGCAAATTTGAGCTTTTTTGGTGCAGTCATTGCCATTTGGTCTGAGCTATTATTGGTAGAATTTACTCCTGTTGTGCAGCCAGCAGTAAACAGTAGCGAATACCAAAGCAGGTTGCGCCGTTTCATAGGTCTGAATTATATTACAAATGTAAAATTTCTTAGTTTTTATTTAGCAATATACTTGTGCAGCTTATTGTTTTTTTATATTTATGACTACTGTAATATTACGGAATCGAACGGATGTTGCGTTCAACCAATTCCATTAGATGTAAAATTGCAGCATCCTCATCATGCCCATCTGTCAGTTCCGCAAACAGTTATAGGTGTTTGTTCTCGTAATTTACCAGGTTTAAAACTCGTTTGTAACTAATGCTTTTAAGTTGCTTGACACTCCCCGCTCTAAAGAGACGGGGATTCTTGGTTCCCTGACTCGCCGTTAGACAGCAGGCTTGCACCAACTGCCCAAGAGGGCAAATCTCCCCAAGCGTAGCTTCCGGTGTGCCCCACCGTAGTTAGTCCTAATTTCAAAATATTGATGCTGGCGTTCACATCTCTATCTTCCACATAGTTGCAATGTGGCAAACGTGAGTCCTTGTAGATAGAGACTTTTTCACCTTCAAGCCACAGTAGAACAGTTTTGACTCGTGTTATGGGGAGGAACGGCAACTGTTACCTTCCCATATTTATGCCCAAAATATTCTAACCATTGACCGGAAAGTTGACCACCCAGCATCAGATATTGATTTAGCTAGATGTCGATTTTTTACCATGTTCTTCACACTTAAGTCTTCATAGGCTACCAAATCGTTAGATTGGATGACGGAGTATGCAACACGCTTGCAATACTCTTTTCGCTGCCTACTTACTCTTAGATGCTTCCGAGCATATCTGTTTCTAGCTTTATGGTAGTTGGATGATTGCCTAACTTTGGCTTTCTTCTTCGCGGGACTGAACTTCTTGGACTTCTTGCGGTTCGCTCGGTTTAACTGCTTCTGGGACGAACGGTAGAACTGGGGAGATGGTTCAACGTTGCCTTTGCTATCGGCAATGAAATACTTTAGCCCTAAGTCAATACCGACTACCTGTAGGGTAGGTTGAGTTTCAACTTTAATCTCAACATCAATCGCAAACTGAGCATAATACCCATCAGCACGGCGTACCAATCGGACACGCTTAATTTGTTTGATGTCGTAGAAATTAAGGTCGTAGGTTCCCTTCAGTTTCAAAGTTCCAATGCCTTTCTTGTCAGAGAAAGTAATCGCTTTACGATTGGTGGAAAGTTTAAACCCAGTAGTTTTATATTCAACTGAGCGGCAATGCTTTTTAAACTTAGGGAACCCCTTTTTACCTTTAACTTTCTTCTTGCAATTATCGTAGAATCGCGCTATCGCAGACCATGCACGTTCCGCCGCAGATTGCCTAGCCATTGAGTTGAGTTCGGAGGCATTGGGAAACTCAGCAGCAAGTACAGCGCAATATTTATTGAGGTCGTATCTGCCAACATTTTTATTATCCATCCAATAGCGCAAGCATTTATTTTGAATGAATTGACTTGTTCGGATAGCTTCATCAATAGCCCTATACTGCTTATCTTTTCCCTTAACTTTGAACTCGTAAACAATCATGGAATCGACCAATTAACCACTATCTTATGTTACCATGATTTACATAAACACCACCAAATAAATTTGGTTTCTTCGCTTATATCCCCCGCATGAATGACGGGGGTTTTACGCATCACGACTCATAAGCGAAGCCATGCCGTAGGTTTATCGCTTACTAAGGTAGAATAAAGCTTTTGTCTCATTGTCTTATATTCGCAGTTGAGTTAAAGTCTCTCATCTCAAAAGGGCGAATTGACCTAGAAAATGTCAAAATTAAATGAGTTTTGCGTAGAGGTAAGCGACTTGTCGTCAGACATCGCCACTTGACATAGCGCGGATTTGAGATAACTAAGTTGAAATTTATGGGTAAGCAACGTGTTCTTTCTGGAGTTCAACCAACCGGCAATTACCATCTAGGTAACTACTTGGGAGCTATTCGCAACTGGGTAGAAGGTCAGAGCGAATACGAAAATTACCTTTTTGTGGCTGATTTACATGCGATTACAGTGCCACACGACCCGAAACAGTTGGCGGCTGATACCTACACTCTTGCTGCTCTCTATCTAGCTTGTGGTCTTGATTTAAATCACTCCACCATCTTTGTGCAATCCCACGTTTCGGCCCACAGTGAACTCACCTGGTTGCTCAACTGCATTACACCTCTCAACTGGCTGCAAGACATGATCCAGTTCAAGGAAAAGGCTGTTAAACAAGGAGAAAATGTCAGTGCAGGTTTATTAGATTATCCTGTGCTGATGGCTGCTGATATTTTGCTTTACCAAGCGGATAAAGTGCCAGTGGGTGAAGACCAAAAGCAACACTTGGAATTGACACGGGATATTGCAGCTCGGTTAAATCACCAATTTGGTAAACCAGATCAGCCAGTTCTGAAGTTACCAGACCCTTTGATTCGCAAGGAAGGGGCTAGGGTGATGAGTTTAGCAGATGGTACACGCAAAATGTCGAAGTCTGATCCTTCTGATTTAAGCCGGATCAGTTTGCTAGATTCACCGGAACAGATTCAATACAAAATTAAACGTTGCAAAACCGATCCGATTCGTGGTCTGACTTTTGATGATCCAGCGCGTCCAGAGTGTAATAACTTGTTAACGCTGTATACATTGCTTTCTGGTAAAACGAAGGAAGATGTCGCAGTTGAATGTCAAGATATGGGTTGGGGACAATTCAAGCCATTATTGACAGACACAATTATTGAGTCCCTCAAACCAATTCAAGAAAAATATCACTCGATAACGGCAGATAAAAGCTATCTGGAGTCGGTGTTGCGGGATGGAGGGGAAAAAGCTAGAGCGATCGCAAATCAAACTCTATCACAAGTCAAAACTGCTTTAGGCTACTCTCTTCCTCTATAACTTTTAACCTTTAGGTGTGATTTGTTATACCATTTAAGAAATTGAAAACCTTAATGTTATGCATCACACCCATAGCCCTACAGGGTTAAATGACTTCCGCAAAGCTGTACAAGCTGGTGAATTTCTAGTTACTGCCGAGGTAGCACCACCGAAAGGAGGAGATCCAGCGCACATGATTCAAATGGCGGCGACTCTTAAGGGGAGAGTTCATGCCGTCAATGTTACTGATGGTAGCCGCGCCGTGTTACGGATGTCTTCATTAATGGCATCGGTGATTTTGTCACAAAACGGTATAGAGCCAATTTGTCAAGTTGCTTGCCGCGATCGCAATCGCATTGGTTTACAAGCTGATTTGATGGGCGCTCATGCTTTAGGCATAAATAATATTTTAGCTTTGACTGGCGACCCAGTAAAAGCAGGCGATCATCCAGATGCCAAAGCAGTGTTTGATTTAGAAGCTGTGCGACTGCTGCAACTGATTCGGAAGATGAATCAAGGCGTTGATTGCAATGAAAAACCTTTGACTGATGGAGCGTTAGATTTATTTGTTGGTGCAGCGAGTAGATCCGCAATGTAAAAGTTGGTCGGGTTTACAAAGTCGATTTGAACGCAAAATCGAAGCCGGAGCGCAGTTTTTTCAAAGTCAGTTAATTACCGATTTTGAGCGTTTAGAAAAGTTTATGGATACCATTGCTACTGGCTATAAAAAACCGATTTTGGCAGGAATCTTTTTGTTGAAATCGGCAAAAAATGCCCAGTTTATTAATAGATGTGTTCCGGGTGTAAATATTCCCCAACATATTATTGATAGATTGGCAAAAGCCAAAGACCCTTTTGAGGAAGGGATAAAAATCGCCGCAGAGCAAGTGCAAATAGCGCGGCAATTATGTCAGGGTGTCCACATGATGGCGGTGAAGCGAGAAGATGCGATCGCGCCAATTTTAGATTTGGCTGGGATTGCTCCAGTTAATCAGTTGGTATCCAAGTAAACAAATTGATAGATTTTTTATTAAAGCAGATGGGAGCAACCATCTGCTTTTTTTTAACGCCGAATCAGACACCTGATTTTCACGATATCTGGAAAACCTCACTTTTATCGAACAGAATTCAGGAGTCAGGAGTCAGAATTCAGAATGAATTCTGTACGACTGGTGGATAGCGCAGCGTATACCCTTCGGGATGCTTCGCTTAGAGCGAGTACTCGATAGCGTAGCGTTAGCGAGTATTCGAGCGTCGCGTCTTGATTCTGACTCCTGAATTCTGACTTCTGAATTCTTCTTCAATTCTCTCTCCTAAAAGGCTACGGTGTACAACACAAGTCGGAAAAACTTCATCTACCAAATATTTGCAGTTCGTTACGCTGGCGTGACAAAGCTAAACTCTTGCAATCTTGGCGTTCGCATTTGTTATTTCGGGGTACGCATTTGTTATTTCGGGGTACGCATTTGTTATTTCGAGGTACTCATTTGTTATTTCGAGGTACTCATTTGTTATTTCGGGGTACTCATTTGTTATTTCGGGATACTCATTTGTTATTTCGGGATACTCATTTGTTATTTCGGGGTACGCATTTGTTATTTCGGGATACTCATTTGTTATTTCGGGGTACTCATTTGTTATTTCGGCATACGCATTTGTTATTTGGGCGTGTCCATAACGCATCCTACGAAACTACTAGAAGAGTTGAAACCTATGCGGGTCATACTTGTGTGTACACCGTAACCTAAAAGGAGAGAGATTATAAAACCCTGCTATCGGTCAACGCAGTGTTGAAATAGCAGGGTTTACGTATGGTTTTCGGGGGCGGAGGTAGCTTTGATGTTTTGACTGCTAGCTTAAATTATTTGCTTTATCAACTGCTTCCTTTAACTCTTCAAATGTAATACTACCGTCTTCGTCTGAATCATACTGTACTAGTAACTCCTGGGGACTATTGGTATTTGTTTCTGCTGTGATGATTGCACTTAAGCCAGGACTTAAAAAAAGTTCATTAATGGAGACTTTGCCATCTTGATCGCGATCTAATTTATCAAAAAGAGATTGAAGCTCTTGCTCGGTTGTCATAACTTTCTATCTGAATTAATCTTTCAATTTAATATCTCAAAATCTTGACAAAGGCGCAAGGACAGTTAAGGTGTACTCTGTGATACAGTGTCTACAATCACGCAGGAGAAATTAGCTGCCACAGCCATTGAACATGGTGGCTTGATTTGGGCAATCGATGCTTTACAGCCACAGGGTCACGGGACTTTGTTATACGTATTATATGAAGTATTAAGTTGAAGTGTAGCTACAAAGCTAAATTTGGGCATAACCTCGAACTCAAATACGGAAGCAAAAGTCTTATTGCAAGATAAAATTTTAGACCACAATGTGGTTGTAATAGCAGATTTGGATACCGTGATTCACTAATCAACGAATCGCACCACACAAGTATGTGGATTCTCTTATTGAAATTTGACACCCCGAAAACATCCTTAACTTGTCATACATTATGCAACACTTAACTCAAGCACAAGCTGCAAAGCAATATAGCAGGGTTTGATTTAATAACCACTTTTAAAGGAGTTTATAAGGGTAATAGCCAGGAGCGACCTCGAAACTTCCTTGCGAAGTCGATGCTTGTAAGCTGGAGAGACTGTCGTTTTACCTGCGCCATTTGGGCCAATCAGTCCATAAACTTCACCCACTTGGATGGATCTCTAAATCAAAATCATTCACGGCAACATGCCGCTCAAATTGCTTAGTCAGGTTAAAGGTGCATCCAGGACGGCTCAAAAAGCTCAAGAGTCTAAAAACTAATTATTAAGCATTTATTAAATATTTACTTAACTTTCTTAACTGTCTTAACTGTCCTTGCATCTTGATTCAAATTTTGAAATATTGAAAACACTCAAGTCTCCTTAGATGCATTTAAAGCTTATTTCAATCGCCAGGCGTTTCTTTTTTGAAAAATTAACTAAGGATAAATATAATGACATTTAAAGTTACTGGACGAATTTACGAAGCTGAAAGCGGTTTAGGAATTCCTAACTTAATAGTTGAAGTATTTGATAAGGATACTGTCAAAAAAGATAAGTTAGGACAAGTTAAAACCAATAGTACTGGAACTTTTGAAATTAACTACACTGAAGCTGATTTTAAAGGCAAATTTGAAAAATTTGAAGGTAATCCCGACTTATTTCTTGTTGTCAAAACAGCCGACAGTTCAAAAGTCTTGTATTCCACAGAGAAGAATATTCGTCCTGATGCCAGTACACACGAGCATTTTGACGTACCAATTTCTCAAGCTGAAAGAGTACATAAACCATCAAAAAATGCTAAAGAATTCTTAAAAATTCTCATTGGTATTGCTTGGATTGATGGAGTACTAGAACCTGAAGAAAAAGAATTTTTACAGCGAGTTGCACAACAAAAAGGATTGGCTGAAGAGCCAGAAATTAAATCTCTATTATCAAACAATCAACCTGTCAAACCAGAAGAGTGTTATGGCTGGCTTCAAGCCTATTTAGGAAATTATCCTGACGAAAAAGATTTTCAGGAGTTATATGAAGCTCTCAACTCGCTGATGTATACCGAGGGTGTGTTAGATGCAAAGAAAAGAACTCATACACACCCTCGCGATCGCGACAGCAGCCCCAGATGGTACTCGCCCTAGTACTTTGCAGCGGCGATTTATGAGCGCTTTGATGGATAGTAAATTCCTAGCTAATGTCTTACAGATGGAGCGGTCATCAATAGTCAATAAAGGGCCTTCGGTGACTGGCTACTACGCTCGCGTACCTTACCAAATTTTGAGCCGCCTCAGCACTACTGCCAGAGTTAATATCCTGGCAGAAGATATGGCAGATTTTTATTTGACTGATAATTTTGCCCCTGTCAAACAAGAAATAACTGCCGACAACCTAACCGTCATTGGTGAACTACCCCAAGAACTGAATGGCATATTTCTCCGCAACGGCCCTAATCCCCAATTTGAGCCTATCGGACTGTATCACTGGTTAGATGGGGATGGAATGCTCCACGCAGTAAATATCAGCAATGGCTTTGCCAGCTACCGCAACCGCTACATTCGCACAGAGGGGTTTGAGATTGAGCAAAAACAAGGTAAGGCGATTTGGCCTGGCTTGTTGAATCTGCCTCGATTTGATGCCCCTTATGGCTTGATGATGAAGAATACTGGTAACACTTCGACTATATGGCACGCAGGCAAACTGCTGGCACTGTGGGAAGCTGGCGCACCTTATGAAATTCGTCTTCCTGATTTAGAAACAGTTGGGGTACATACCTTTGACGGTCAGCTTGCTTCTACCTTTACAGCTCACCCAAAAGTCGATGCTCAAACGGGTGAAATGATTGCGATCGGCTTTGCACCTATTGCTCCTCCTTATCTGGAATACAGCGTGGTTTCCGCAGAGGGCAAAATGTTGCGAACCCTACCTATTGATATACCTGCGCCAGTGATGATGCACGATTTTGCCATCACTGAGCACTACACCCTTTTTCTGGATATGCCGCTTGTCTTTAGTCCTATGCGGATTATGCAGGATCAGTTGCCCATTAAATTTGAGAAGCAAAACCCCAGTCGCATCGGCATCGTACATCGCCACGGCGATAACCGAACTATCCGCTGGTTCAACATCTCGACCTGTATGCTCTACCATGTTGCTAACGCTTGGGAGGAAGGCAACGAAGTGGTACTTATCGCCACCAGAGCACCCGATACCTATCTCTTTATTCCTCAGAAAGACAATGGTGAGGGGGGAGATACTGAATTTGAACACTTCCGCCTATATCTCTACCGGATCAATTTGGCAACGGGTGTTGTTAAAGAAGAATTGCTAAATAGCAATGATACGCCACGGAATTTCCTCGGATTAACGATGACCTGAGTGGGCGAAAGACACGTTACGTCTACGCATCCCGACAGGCTACTTACATGAGACCTAGACTTTTGTTGGATGGTCTGCTCAAGTATGACTTGGAGACTGGTAGCACTCAAGTACATGAATTTGGTCGGGGACGCTTTGGTGGTGATAGTGTCTTTGCACCTCGTCCTGGTGCTACTTCTGAAGATGATGGCTGGTTGCTGACTATGGTTTGGGATGCACTAGCGAAAAAGTCTGAGCTATTAGTCGTTGATGCTCGAAATATCACAGCTCCACCTGTAGCGCGGATAATCATGCCAAAGCGCGTTCCTTACGGCTTCCACGCCAATTGGGTTTCTGAGGCACAGATGGCAACTCGATAAGGTTAATAGTAGGTTTATTTAATTAGTGTAGAGCAATACCTCTGCCAATTTAAGAGGGTGAGTTGATGATGCTTTGACGATTAACTCCCCTTTTCTGAGGTTTAGCAAAAACAATAACTCCTAAAAATTCCTTTAAGGTTTCCCGCAAGGTTTTTTAAGGTATTGCCCGCAGTGTTAAGGTTCTGACAGCCCAACCTCCCTTGTCAGATCAACGCTTATGTATGGGGAATTTTGCCAGTTTTTGCCAAAAATTTTGCAGCCTCTTATTTTGACAAAGGTATTGATTTATGGATTGGTTCCCCTGGCTGTCTAATCAGTATATTTAAGCTTATCGATTAACGATTTTGCTAGGATTCAAGCTTTCAAATCTATTCTTATATACCGATAAGACAGTCGGCACTTCAAACCTGCGTTACATCTTACCGTGTTGCAACACTTGTTGTAGATGTTGACGAATCTCTTGTACGTGTTCAATATCAGATTGACGCAATTTTTGGAACAACTCTACACAAGGCTGAGAACCTACTTGCTCTGCATCTTTGATGTAGGTATCGTAAGCTTTAACGGCTTCTGCCTTGTTATGCAAAACGGTGACAAAATCATACTCCAAGTCGCTAATCGCTGTTTGAGACTGTCCATTACCTGTATTTGTAGTCATGGCTTGACCCTCTTTGAGAATTTCTAATTAACTTATACTCACCCTAAAAGAGGGATTCATCTTCCAAAAAGAGTATATTTCAATACGTCGGAAGTACCTTGCAAAAGTAAGTTATACTATTTGATATTTTATACAGCGCTTCCCGCTATTATGCAATACAGTTTTTCTTATTGCCTCTCTCCTAACATAGCTTTTAGCTTTGAGGATGTACCTCATAGCTGCCGGAAGTGCTGTATGCATCCAATTTTCTGATACAGCCCCAAGCAAGGGAGTGGAGAGTAAGAAAATGCTTTTTCTTCACTCCCCACTCCCCACTCCTCATATTTCATAACAATTTATCCAAGCGGTTGATTTTCATCACATTGACGTGAATACTGTAATTCCAACTCATTTTGCCGTTCTCTACTTCCTCTATAGACAACCGGGCAAAACTTAGTGTTAGCGCTCATGCAATCCATGTGTGGCGTTTTAGCACAGACTACGAGTAGTCCACCCAGAACAAACAACAAACCACAAATTGCCAGCGTATTAACCCAAGAAATTTCCAGCGCTCCGTGAACTACTACTTCTCGGAGTAGAGATACAATTGTTACCTCAACTGCCACTCCCACAGAAATACTATGTTCTTGCAAGTAGACCATTAATAGTCGGAATAATTCGACTAAATCAACACAAATAGTATTTTTGCAGTCACATGTTTATAGTCTAGTGGCTGCGTGATGGCGATCGCTATCCCCCACAATTGGATCAGCATGACGGCGAACAAACCCAAACACAAGACAATCACAATTAAGTCTTGAAAGGCTTCCATGTTGCGAACAATTGATTGCCGATCAAGCCAGCGATCGCTAAATAAAAATCGACTTTTCTGGCGCTTTTGCATTTACATTTTTCCAATCGGGACAAGTTCAGACAACACCAGCGAGTCAACCCAATAGTTTTATGTTATGCAATATTAAGTTTTTGCGCCTCAGCGAGGTTGGTAATTTAAATTTTGTGCCTGTTGCAACAATTGTTCGGCATTTTTTGCCCACTGAGGATTCCTCTGAGCATTATATAAATCTCTAGCAAATTGCAATACTTGTACTGCATCTCCATATTGCTGTAACTGCATAAAAACTAACCCAGCACCATAATAAGCATTAGGATAATTGGAATTAGCTTCGGCTGATTTTCTAAAAGCCTCTAATGCCTCTTGCAATTTCCTTTGCTGAAACCAAATTGAGCCGAGATTATAGTAAGCTTCTGGATATTTGGGATTAATTTTTAATGCCTGATTAAAGGCATCTCTGGCTTGATCGAGTTTGCCTTGTTGGAGATAAACACATCCCTATATGATAAGGAGGCTCTGGTGCATTTTTGCTATATTCTATGGCTTTTCTAAAAGATGCGATCGCCCCTTGGCAATCTCGTTGCTGCTCTCGTACCAACCCTAAGTTATAGTGGGCAAATCCTAGTTTGGGATCGAGTTCTAGCGATCGTTGCAAATAATCGTTAGCTAACTGTAAATTATTCCCCTCTAACAACGCTCCACCTAAATTAGCAAAAGCTGGAGCAAATTTAGGATCGGCTTGTGTCGCTCGATAAAATGCATCCGCAGAGGGTTGTAATTGTCCCGTTTGTCGAAACGCTAACCCTAAATTATAATGCGCTGGTGCTAATGCCGGATCTAATTGAGCCGCTTGTTTAAAGGCTGCGATCGCATCTTGTACCCTTCCCGCCTGAATTCCTTGTAAGCCTTGGTTTAACCAGTCTACAGCAGTTTTAGGATTAGATTGTGCCAGCTTTGAGGCGACAGGAGGAGATAGAGAAATTGAAGGGGAGGCAATACTAACAACCAGGAAAGTCAAACTTACTAACCCTGCTATGCGATATTTAAAGAATGATAATCCCATTGATTTTCTGACTCGCAACACTTTCAGTTAAATTTACTCCATAAAAAGTTTTTTACAAAAATTTTTGATTCGGCATAAAAGTTTGTAAAAATTAACTTTTATTAAGCTAAATCTTACGACAGACTACAATTTTTTTAAGTTTCGATTAAAAGGAGCATAATAACAAATTAAAGAAGGGGTAATTTTGACTCCAGAGAACCATTTTTTATCCCTGATACATATAGCAGAATAATGCGGTTAGGAAAAACTTACCGCAAGGGAGGTTTTATGAACGAAAAAGTAAAATCGGGTTCGCGGAATGTTGCAATTGTCGGGCCTTATTTGAGTGGAAAAACCACTTTACTAGAAAGCTTGTTATTTGTCACAGGGGCAATTTCTCGCAAAGGGAGTGTTAAGGACAGCAATACAGTGGGAGATAGTGCTGCCGAGTCGCGCGATCGCCACATGAGTGTAGAAGTCAGCGCCGCTAGCACTGAGTATAACGGCATTCGCTTTACTTTTATTGACTGTCCGGGAAGTGTAGAATTTGCCCAAGAAACATACAATGCTTTAATGGGAGTGGATGCGGCAATTGTAGTTTGCGAACCCATCCGCGAACGCGTCCTCACCCTCGCTCCTCTATTTAAATTCTTGGACGATTGGGAAATTCCCCACCTCGTCTTCGTCAACAAAATGGATCGGGCAAATATTCACGTTTTGGAAACGTTGCACGCCCTAAAAGCAGTATCTAGCCGTCCCCTGGTAGCGCATCAATATCCTATTATGCAAGGGGAACAACTCACCGGCTTTATCGATATGGTGAGTGAACAGGCGTATCAATATCATCCAGGCGCACCTGCTGACCCTATCCCCTTCCCCGAAAGCTTAAAAGAAGAAGAACATATAGCGCGGGCAGAAATGCTCGAAGCCTTAGCAAATTTTGACGACCATTTACTCGAAGAACTTTTAGAAGATATCGAACCTCCTCAAGAGGAAATACTCAAAGATTTAAAAATGGAATTAGGGGCAGATTTGGTAGTGCCCGTTTTTTTTGGTGTAGCAGAACAAGATTATGGTGTTAGACCTCTATTAGAAGCCTTGTTACGGGAAGCCCCCGAACCAGAAGCCACAGCACAACGTCGTTTAAAAAACATAAAAGGTGATACAGCTTTAGCGCAAGTATTAAAAACTTTTTACACTCCCCAAGGTGGCAAACTCTCTTTGGTGCGTGTTTGGCGCGGCAAATTAACTGATGGCATTGTCCTCAATGGCATTCGGACTGGTGGAATTTACCGCCTCATGGGACAGCAACAGCAGTTCGTTAATGAAGTTGATGCTGGTGAAATTGTCGCATTGAGCCGTTTAGAAGGAATCAAGACAGGCGATACAATCTCCACAGAACAGCAAGCAGCAATTAAATTACCCAAAGCTGCACAGTTAGAACCAGTGTATGCCCTCGCTATTACACCAGAAAAGCGTAACGATGAAGTTAAACTCAGCGCTGCCATCACCAAGTTATTGGAAGAAGACTGTTCACTTGCTTGGGAACAACATGGCGATACTCACGAAGTTATCTTGTGGGGTCAAGGCGAGATTCATTTACAAGTCACCCTAGATAGACTGCGCCGCAAATATAACTTGCCAATGACAACTCATTTACCGCAAGTGCCTTACAAAGAAACCATCCGCAAAACAGTGGCTTCAGTTCATGGGCGCTACAAGCATCAAAGCGGTGGTCACGGACAGTTTGGTGATGTTTTTCTCGATATTAAGCCTTTACCACGCGGTACAGGTTTCAACTTTAATGAAACTATTGTCGGCGGCGTGGTTCCCAAACAGTACATTCCTGGCGTAGAAATGGGCGTGCGGGAATTTTTAACACACGGACCTTTGGGCTTCCCAATGGTGGATTTGGCGGTAACTCTGACTAATGGTTCGTATCATAACGTTGATAGTTCCGAACAAGCCTTTAAACAAGCTGCGCGATTGGCAATGCAAACGGGGATACCTCAAGCTGAACCTACTTTGTTAGAACCAATTCTGCGGGTGGAAGTTACCACACCTAGCGAATTTACCTCCAAAGTGCTGCAACTGTTGAGTGGTAGACGGGGGCAAATATTGGGCTATGAGGGACGAAACGATTGGCAAGGCTGGGATAATGTCTCTGCATACTTGCCACAAGCAGAGATGCAAAATTTTATTGTAGAGCTGCGATCGCTCACCTTGGGCGTTGGTTCTTTCCACTGGGAATATGACCATCTCCAGGAAGTGCCTGAAAAGCTTGCCGAACGTGTCATTCACAGCAATGGCAATGGTGGTAACGGCAACAGCAAATAATTCTGGATTTTAGATTTTGGATTTTGGATTAATCTAAAATCAACACTAGCCTGGAACTTTAAGTTTCGGGCTAATAACTAAAATAAATCGTTGTTAATCTATATTTTCTGTAACTGCCCAGGTAGGAAAGTCAGGGATATTCCCGTGAAGGGAGGAAAGATGGTAATGTTCAAGAATGAGTCCAGAAGAAAAAGATCAAAAAATAGAAAGGCTAGAGCTAGAGGTTAAGGCACTGCTGGAAAGGATAGCAGAGCTAGAGAGAAGTTTGGGACTAGATAGCCAAACAAGTTCAAAACCACCAGCCAGCGACGGACTCAAAAAGTCAAATCAAATACGGACAAAAAGTTTAAGAGAAAAAGGGAAGCGGCCATCAGGGGGGCAGATAGGTCATCCAGGGCAGACATTAAAACAAGTATTAGAGCCAGAGAAAATAGTAGAACATCCAACACCATGCTCATGTCCTGGATGTGGAAGTGATATTGGGGATGTAGGAATCAAAAAAATCATCAAGCGACAAGTATTTGATATACCAGCCCCACGCATCATCGTCACAGAACACAGAGTGGCAGTCAAAGAATGTCCAGAATGTAAAACTCTCCTACAAGGTAGTTTTCCAGAATCTGTCACAGCACCAGTACAGTATGGAGCCAGAATTAGAGCAGTTGCAGCTTATCTAAATCATCAACACTTTATTCCCGAAGACCGATTGAGTGAAGTGCTGCTAGATTTATTTGGTTGCCGAATGACACCAGGGACAATCGCAAAGACAACTTTGACTCTGGCTCAAATCATAGAACCAGTAGTAGCAGAGATGGCCTCTGAGGTAAAAGCAGCAGCAGTTAAACATTTAGACGAGACTTTCTTTGAGGATTGGTGGTAAAACCAATTGGCTGCACGTGGTTGCCACTAAAACACAAACTTGGTATCGAGTTTCTCCTCAACGTAAAGACATAGAAGTATTAGCTGATATCAAGGGTGTAGTAGTCCACGACCATTGGAAACCCTATTATCAACTCCTTGATGTCAATCACGCTTTGTGTAATGCCCATCATCTTCGAGAACTCAAAGCAATAGATGAAATCGAGCAAGAACCTTGGGCTAAATCCATGAACAAGTTGTTGCTTTTAGCTTGCAATTACAAGCATCGTTATCAATCAGGTATTCCCAAAAATGTTGTTGCTCGTCTGACTCAACTGTACGAGCAAATTCTACAACGAGGGCTGAGTTTTCACTCCTCTCAATCACCCCTAATCCGCAAAGGTAATCGTGGGCGGGTGAAACGACGTGTTGGTCATAACTTGTTGTTGCGGCTTCAAAATTTTCAGAGTGATGTTTTACGGTTTCTGACACAACCTGATGTTCCCTTTACCAATAATCAGGCAGAACGTGACTTGCGGATGATGAAATGTAAGCAGAAGATTTCCGGTGGTTTTCGCTCCTTCGAGTTTGCGGTTTCATTCGCTAATATCCGTTATGCATCTTTCCACTGCTTCTAAGCAGGGTCTTAACTTACTGGAAGTTATTACTCAGGCGCTACTTGGTAATGTCTCTGTTTTTCTCGCCTCAATTAAGTAGGTAGGCAGTTACAAATAAAGTAGTAAATATACGGTTGTGCATATTCATGCAAATAAGTTCTCTGATTCTATCAGGATTCACGGAAAACTCGCCAAAAACCGCATGAATCTTTAATACATAGTTGTGAATGAGGCTTTTAACTCCGTTAATGAGTCTTTGATAGTCGTGAATGAGTCTTTTAACTCCGTTAACGAGTCTTTGATACTCGTGAATGAGGCTTTTAACTCCGTTAATGAGTCTTTGATACTCGTGAATGAGGCTTTTAACTCCGTTAACGAGTCTTTGATACTCGTGAATGAGGCTTTGATACTCGTGGACGCAGTTTGCAGTTGAGTTCAATATAGACCTAACCCCCAGTCTCTTCTCTACTAGCGTTGGGGAGTAAGGCTCAAAGCCTCTCAAGAGCAGGAGAAAGGTCAAAGTTTATTACATACAAAAGCGATCGCTGAAATAATTCTTACCATGCGATCGCAGACATTAAGAGTTAAATTACTTTTTAAAGCTGACAAATTGCTTTTAAAATTTGTAGCAACTGACTTGAACGTTCTCTTTCCATTAAATTTAATTCTGGTAACAGATAATAAACCGGGGGATTTCCTTGTTCGATATAAACAAACTGATAACTTCTACCATTAGTTGTTAATCCCCAAACTGATTTTTGATTATCTAAATTTTTATAAGCATAAGTGAGTACCTGAGGTAAACCTGTTGATATATCAATCTGACTATTTTTAGATTCGATTAACAGTATCCAAAAATATGTTTGCGGTTTTAAATGTTGAGCTTTACTAACAGCTAAAATATCAAACCTTCCTTTAATTTTGATATCTTCATCTTCAACTTCAACATCAGCAATATTTTCCTCCAATAGAATCTCGATAGGATAGCGATAAAAACCAGCTAATCTTAGTAAAGGCGCAACTGCAAGAAATTTTACCTGACCTTCAGAAACTTTGCCTGCTGTAAGATAGCGTCGAAAGTCATTTCTAATTTGCAGAAGTTCCTGCTGTTCTGGTTCCGTGAGAGGTTCCAGAGATAAGTAATTAGAAAATGAGTCACCGTACTGTTCTTGAAAGCCAAACAGACGCTGAACTTCTTCTAAGGATAAATTACTCGCGTTGAGAATTGTCATATATTTTTGGTTGATTCAGGTACAACTCAATCCAAATTCACTATATAAAACCTATCTTAATCCCTGGCTGATTACATAGAATACGTTAATTTGCAAGAAATTATTTTTGAAAGTCTCTTAGAGGTTGTTTGAAAAGTGGTTGGCTGTATCTTTGCACTTATTGATCCCTCCTAACCCCCCTTAAAAAGCTACGGTGTACACACAAGTCGAATTACCCCCCTTAATCCCCCCTTTAAAGGCTACGGTGTATACACAAGTCTTGCCGCAGCCATATCATTAATAAATCTCGCACTGCGTTTCTATCCCGCCTCGGAATGAATTCCGAGTCTCATAGCTGAAGTCCACTTAAGTGGACTAAATGATTAATTCAGTCTACTTAAGTGGACTTTAGCTATCAGCCCTGAACTTCAGTTCTGGGCGGGATGTCGGTGAGTGTGACAGTTTCACTCTGACAACAATGTGGGTAGAGAATTTTCGACTTATGTATACACGGTAGCTTAAAAAGGGGGGAAACCGGAATCAAAGTCCCCCTTTTTAAGGGGAGCCACTGCGTTGGGCGGCTCTGCCGACTTGAAGCACGTGGCGTGGATTTAGGGGGATCTAAAACGTTTTGCTACCAAGAAGAGGGCTTTTCAAACATCCTCTTAACGCTTGATGGGATTCATCCAAGCTTCTAAGCGACTAAACGCCTGTGAAGAAAGCAACGTTAAACATAAATAAACCATCGCTACACCTGCGTAAATCTCAAAAGCGCGATAATTGTCAGCAACAATTAACTGTCCTTTACGTAGTAATTCTTCAAACCCAATTACAGAAACTAAACTAGTATCTTTTAATAAACTGATAAAATCATTACCCAAAGGTGGAATCATCCGCCGGAAAGCTTGGGGAAAAACTACATAACTCATTGTTTGCACAGAACTCAAACCTAATGATTGTGCTGCTTCTGCTTGCCCTGGTTCAATTGATTGAATTCCCGCACGGACAACTTCGGCAATGTATGCAGCGCTATTCAAACTTAAGGCAATTACCCCAGCCGTTAGGCGATCAAAAGTAAATGTAAAACCAAGCTCTTGCGAAATTGCTGGTAATCCAAAGTAAATCATAAAAATTTGCACCAGCAAAGGCGTTCCCCGAAAAAAATCTACATAGGCTCTCGCCAACCAACGCACAGGGGCAATATGAGAAAGGCGAATAATCCCAATCAACGAACCGCCAATTAAACCAAATACTACAGAAAGTATCGTCAACTGCAACGTTACCAATGCACCCTGCAATAAGCTTGGTAAAGCCTGCAAAATCACGCCAATTGAAGTTAATATTTTCGGTGCTACAGCTTTAGTTTGATTCTCAAATGGTGATTTAGCTGGTAGTGATGGCGGTTCGGTTTGAAACCATTTTTGGTAAATTTGGGCATAAGTGCCATTTTTCAGCACTCTATCCAAACCATCATTTATCAATGCCAAATTCGGCGAATTTTTAGCCGTAGCAATTCCATAAAACTCCTCTGTCAGTAATTGTTGTACTATTTTAATTCCCTTGAGATTGCCTGTATTAATAGCATATAAAGTAACAGGCGCATCATTAATTACTGCATCCACATTACCATTGAGCAATTCTTGCAGGGCTATGGGTGCTGAATCAAAACTGCGAATTTGTACCCCAGGAACACTTTTAGCCTTTGCAGCCCCAGTTGTACCAATTTGTACTGCAATTTTTTTATTTTTGAGACTGTCAAAACCAGTAATATCTTGA